>NZ_JBSSEW010000003.1:0-311273 GCF_054062095.1 Pseudomonas sp. TE6288 | reverse complement strand
CGCCAGGTCGCCGGTGCGGTACAGGCGCCCGCCTTCACTGGAGAACGGGTCCGGCACGAAACGTTCGGCAGTCAGCGAGGCGCGGTTGTGGTAACTGCGTGCCAGGCCGGCGTGGCCGACATGCAGCTCGCCGGTGCAGCCCTTGGCCACCGGGTTGAAGTCGGCGTCCAGCACGTACATCGACAGGTCCGGAATCGCTGCACCGATCGGGCTGCCCGCCTGTTGCGTGTCGGCAAAGCGGATCGGCCGGTAGGTCACGTGCACCGTGGTCTCGGTGATGCCGTACATGTTGATCAGGTTGTCGCAGCCCTCGCCGAAGCGCTCGAACCACGGCTGCAACGCGGCCACATCCAGGGCTTCGCCGCCGAAGATCACGTAGCGCAGCGAAAGGTCGGATGCACTGTCACAGGCCACGCGCATCAGCGGTTTGAACGCCGATGGGGTCTGGTTCAGCACGGTCACGCGCTGCTCCACCAGCAACTGGTGGAAGTCTTCCGGCGAACGCGTGGTTTCACGCGGGACGATCACCAAACGACCGCCGTGCAGCAGCGCACCGAAGATCTCCCACACCGAGAAATCGAAGGCGTACGAGTGGAACAGTGTCCATACGTCCTGCGGGCCGAAGCCGAACCAGGCATCGGTGGCCTTGAACAGGCGCAGCAGGTTGTGGTGTGGCAGCAAGGTCCCTTTTGGCTTGCCGGTGGAGCCCGAGGTGTAGATCACATAGGCCAGATTGTCCGGCTGCGTCAGGTGCTCGGGGTTTTCGTCGCTGTAGCCGGTGAGATCATCTTCCAGCTTCAGGCTGCGCACGTGCGCCGGCACGGGCAGATCGGCCAGCAAATGGCCTTGAGTCAGCAGCAACTGAATGCCGCTGTCTTCCATCATGTAGCTCAGGCGGTCCTGCGGGTATTCCGGGTCCAACGGCACATAGGCGCCACCGGCCTTGAGGATCGCCAGCAGGCCGACGATCATCTCGAAACCACGCTCCACCGCGATGCCCACCAGCACATCCGGCCCCACGCCCTGCGCGCGCAGCTTGTGCGCCAGGCGGTTGGCACGACGGTTGAGCTGGTCATAGCTCAGCGCCTGGCCGGCAAAGGTCACGGCGATCGCCTCGGGTGTGCGTGCCGCCTGCTGCTCGATCAGCGCATGGGCGCACTCGGTGCTCGGGTAGCGCCGCACATCAGCCGTCCATGCCCCCAGCTCAGCCGCATCGAGCAACGGCAACTGTGCCACGCGCTGGGCGAGACCCGCGCAGATGCCCTGCAGCAGGTTGCGCCAATGCCGGCCGATGCGCTCGACCGTGGCCGCATCGAACAGCGAGGTGGCGTAGGTGAACGCCGCAATCAGCCCACCCTCGTGCTCGGCCGTGTTGAGGATCAGGTCGAACTGGGTGGTCTGCCCTTCCCAGCTCAATCCCTCGACCTGCAACCCGCCCAGCTCACGGACCATGCCCAGGCTTTCGGCCTGGTGGTTGAACAGCACCTGGAACAACGGGTTGTGGCTCATGCTGCGCTCGGGCTGCAGCGCCTCGACCAGTTGCTCGAACGGCAGGTCCTGGTGCGCCTGGGCCTGCAGCGAGGTTTCACGCACCTCCTGCAGCAACGCGGCGAAGGTGGTCTGCGGCGCGAACTCGGCCTTGAGCACCTGGGTGTTGACGAAGAAGCCGATCAGCCCTTGGGTTTCGGCACGGGTACGGTTGGCCACCGGCACGCCGACACGGATGTCGGCCTGCCCGCTGTAGCGATGCAGCAGGGTCTGGAAGGAGGCCAGCAACAGCATGAACAGGGTTACCCCCTGCTGGCGCGCCAGGGCCTTGAGCCCCTGCGCCAGGGAGGCATCGATATCGATGGCCAGGCGTGCGCCCTGGAAGTTCTGCACCGACGGCCGCGGGCGGTCGACAGGCAGTTCCAGCAGCGGCTGCTCGCCCGCCAGCTGCTCGCGCCAGTAACCGAGCTGACGCTCCTGCTCGCCCGCCTCCATCCAGTCGCGCTGCCACAGGGCGTAGTCGGCGTACTGGATCGGCAGCTCGGCCAGGGTTACCGGCGAGCCCAGGCGCAAGCCTTCGTACAGGCGGATCAGCTCGTCCACCAGGATCGGCGTGGACCAGCCATCGGAAACGATATGGTGCACAGTCAGGATCAGCACATGCTCTTCAGGCCCCAGCACCAGCAGCCTGACCCGCAGCAACGGACCATGCTCCAGGTCGAACGGCTGCTGCACCTCGGCCTCCACGCGCGCGCGGATGGCTGCCTGCAAATCCGTCGAGTCCTCAGGCACGAAGGGCTCCACCGCCAGCGCCACGGGCATTGGCGGATGGACGATCTGCAGCGCGCCGTCACCTTCCTGGCGGAAGGTGGTGCGCAGGGTTTCGTGGCGCGCCACCAGGCTGTCGAAGCTGTGCTGCAACGCCTCGACATCCAGCGCGCCCTTGAGCCGCAGCGCCGCCGGGATGTTGTAGGCGGCGCTGTGCGGGTCGAGCTGCCAGAGGAACCACTGGCGCTGCTGTGCATAGGAAAGCGCTGCCCCGTCCGCCGAGTCCCTTCTGAAGATCGGGGTGACCCCGTAGAGGTTGACACCCTGGCGCTTGAGCAAGGCTGCCAATGCCTTGCGCTCCCTGGTGGACAGCGACTTTACGGAGTCGAGCAGCTCTTGCACTTTGAATGTCTCCCGCTAAGCGATCAGATTATCTATTTCCTGTGCAGTAAGACGTTTCAAGGCCTCCAAGGATTTAGTCAGCTCGTCATGGGCGTTGGCGACCTGCCCCGACTTGCGCTCCACCACCTGGCTGAAGTCGGCCAGCGTGGCCTGCTCGAACAGCTCGTTGAGGCTCAGGTCGACGCCCAGTTGCTCGCGCACCCGGCCGATCACCTGGACGATCAGCAGCGAGTGCCCGCCGAGGTCGAAGAAGTTGTCCTGCAGGCCCACCCGCTCGACCTGCAGCACCTCGGCCCAGATCGCCGCCAGCTTGCGCTCCAGCTCCGTGACCGGTGCCACGTGGGCTGCCTGCAACTGGCTGGCATCTGGCAGCGGCAGGGCCTTGCGGTCGAGCTTGCCGTTGGGGGTCTGCGGCATGCGCGTCAGGCCGACCAGATGGCTCGGCACCATGTAGTCCGGCAGGCCGGCCTTCAGGTGCGCACGTAGCTCGCCGCGCAGCGCTTCCACGCTTTGCTGCGCATCGTGCAGCACCAGGTAGGCGGCCAGCTGCTTGCCGGCCGGGCCATCGATATCGATCACCGCGGCCTCGCGGATCGCCGGGTGCAACAACAGGCGCTCCTCGATTTCGCCCAGTTCGATACGGAAGCCACGGATCTTCACCTGGTGGTCCAGGCGCCCGACGTACTCGATCACCCCGTCCTCGCGGTAGCGGGTCAGGTCGCCGGTGCGATACAGGCGCGCGCCCGGCTCGCTGGCGAACGGGTCCGGGACGAAACGCTCGGCGGTCAGGCCCGGGCGGTTGTGGTAGCCCCGCGCCAGGCCGTCACCGCCGATCAGCAACTCGCCGCGCGCCCCTTGCGGCAGCACATCGAGCTCGTCGCTGAGCACGTGCAGGCGGGTGTTGGCCAATGGCCGCCCCAGCCACACGTCGTCGCTGTCGGTCAGGTAATGGCAGGCCGACCAGATGGTGGTCTCGGTCGGGCCGTAGACGTTCCACACATGCCCGGCCTGGGCGATCAAGCGCTGGGCCAGCTCGGCGCTCAGTGCCTCGCCGCCGCACAGCACCTTCTTGCCGGCAAAGGCGCCGGGCGCCGCGGCGTCCAGCAGCATGCGCCAGGTCGACGGGGTGGCCTGGACGACGCTGACCGCCCGGGCCTGGATCACCGCCAGCAACGCCTGCGGGTCCTTGTTCACCTGCTCGCCCAGCAGCACCACGCAGGCTCCGCGCAGCAACGGCAGGTACAGCTCAAGGCCGGCGATGTCGAACGACAGCGAGGTCAGCGACAGCACCTTGTCATGAGCATCGATACCCGGCTGGCGCGCCATGCTGCAGAGGAAGTTGACCAGCGCGTCGTGGCGGATGGTCACGCCCTTGGGCTTGCCGGTGGAGCCGGAGGTGTAGATCACATAGGCGAGGTTTTCCGGGTGCGCCAGCGGGCGCGGGTTGTCCTGGCTGTACTCGCCCGGCAGCGCCTGGTCCAGGCACAGGCTGCGCACCTGCGGCGGGATCGGCAGGCGTTGCAGCAGGGGGCTCTGGGTCAGCAGCAGCGCGATGCCGCTGTCCTCCATCATGTAGGCCAGGCGGTCCTCGGGGAACTGCGGGTCCAGCGGCACGTAGGCGCCACCGGCCTTGAGCACCGCCAGCAGGCCGACAAGCATGTCCAGGCTGCGCTCCATCGCGATCCCCACCAGCACATCGGGGCCGACGCCCAAGCTGCGCAGGTGGTGGGCCAGGGCGTTGGCGCGCTGGTTCAGTTGCGCGTAGCTCAGCGACTGCTCGCCCAGCACTGCGGCGACGGCCTGCGGTGTGCGGGCGGCCTGCGCTTCGATCAGTTGCTGGACGGTCTGTCCGCGCGGGTAGTCGGCGGCGCTGTCGTTCCAGGCGTACAGGGTGCGCTCGCGCTCCTCGCGGCTCAGCAACGGCAGTTCGGCGACGCGCTGCCCGGCGTCCTGGCAGATGCCCTGCAACAGGTTGCGCCAGTGCTCGGCCATGCGCACCACGGTCGCCGGCTCGAACAGGCTGGTGGCGTAGGTCAGGGTCGCGCTCAGGCCGCCTTCGTGTTCGGCAGTGTCCAGGGTCAGGTCGAACTGCGCGGTCTGCTTGTCCGACACCAGCCCCTGCAGGCTGAGGCCCGCAAGTACGCGGGATTCACCCAGCACCTGGGTCTGGTGGTTGAACATCACCTGGAACAGCGGGCTGTGGCTCAGGCTGCGCTCGGGCTGCAGGGCTTCGACCAATTGCTCGAAGGGCAGCTCCTGATGTGCCTGGGCGCCCAGGGCGGTGTGCTTGACCTGTTGCAGCAATTCGTCGAAACGAAGCTGCGGTTGGAAGCGCGCATCCAGCACCTGGGTGTTGACGAAGAAGCCGATCAGGCCTTCGGTCTCGGCCCGGGTGCGGTTGGCCACCGGCACGCCGACACGGATGTCCGACTGGCCGCTGTGGCGATGCAGCAAGGCCTGGAACGAGGCCAGCAGGAGCATGAACAGGGTCACGTCATGCTGCCCGGCCAGCGTCTTGAGCTGGGCAACCAGGCTTGGCTCAAGGTCCACCGGCAGGCGCGCACCCTCATATTGCTGCACCACAGGGCGCGGGCGATCGGTGGCCAGTTCGAGGATCGGCTGGGTGCTGCCCAGGCGCGCCTGCCAGTAGTCGAGCTGGCGCTGTTGTTCGCCGGCTTCCATCCACTGGCGCTGCCAGGCCGCGTAGTCGGCGTACTGGAAGGCCAGCGCCGGCAGTTGCGGGGCCTGGCCTTGCAGGTGGCTTTCATAGCCGCGCACAAGTTCGTCGACCAGGATCGGCATCGACCAGCCGTCAGCAACGATATGGTGCAGCACCAGTACCAGCACATGCTCGTCGGCGCCCAGGCGCAGCAGGCGGGCGCGCAGCAACGGGCCGTGTTGCAGGTCGAACGGCTGGCGCACCTGGGTCTCGACCCAGGCCTGCACGCCGGCTTCGTCCAGGGCCGCCGTGGTGATGTCCAGCGGCGTTTGCAGACGCGCATGCACCACCTGCTCGGCACTGTCGCCCTGCTGGCGGAAGGTGGTGCGCAGGGTTTCGTGGCGGGCGACCAGCGCGGCGAAGCTGCTGCGCAGTGCCTCGATATCCAGTTCGCCCTTCAAGCGCAGGGCCGACGGGATGTTGTAGGCGGCACTGCCCGGTTCCAGCTGCCAGAGGAACCACTGGCGTTGCTGGGCGTAGGACAAGGCCAGCGGCTGGTTGCGGTCCACGACGCTGAACGCCGGCGCCTGGCTGGCCGCGCCTTCGCCAGCGGCCTGGGCGAAGGCCTGCAGGTCGGCGGATTCGAACAGGCTGCGCAGCGACACTTCCACATTCAGGCGCTGGCGAATTCGCGAGGTGACCTGGGTGGCCAGCAACGAGTGGCCGCCGAGCTCGAAGAAGTTGTCGTGCAAGCCCACCTGCTCGACTTTCAGCACCTCGGCCCAGATCGCCGCCAGTTGCTGCTCCAGCGCCGTGCGTGGGGCCACGTAGCCTTGTTGCAGCTGGCTGGCATCCGGCTTGGGCAGGGCCTTGCGGTCCAGCTTGCCGTTGGCGGTCAATGGCCACTGGTCCAGCACCAGGAAATGCGTCGGCACCATGTAGTCCGGCAGGTTGGCTTTCAGGTGCTGTTTCAGCGTGTCGCGCAGGACTGCGTGGTCTGCATTCGCGTCCTGGGCGATCAGGTAGGCGGCCAGTTGCTTGCCCCCTGCCCCGTCGATATCCAGCACCAGCACTTCGCGCACGGCGGCGTGCTCTTGCAGACGCGCTTCGATCTCGCCCAGCTCGATACGGAAGCCACGGATCTTCACCTGGTGGTCGATCCGGCCCACGTACTCGATCACGCCCTGTTCGCGGTAACGCGCCAGGTCGCCGGTGCGGTACAGGCGTCCGCCCTCATTGGAGAACGGGTCCGGCACGAAGCGCTCGGCGGTCAGCGAGGCGCGGTTGTGGTAACCGCGTGCCAGGCCGGCGTGACCGACATGCAACTCACCCGTGCAGCCCTTGGCCACCGGGTTGAAATCGGCGTCCAGCACGTACATCGACAAGTCCGGAATCGCCGCACCGATCGGGCTGCCCGCCTGTTGCGTGTCGGCAAAACGGATCGGCCGGTAGGTCACGTGCACCGTGGTCTCGGTAATGCCGTACATATTGATCAGGTTGTCGCAATCCTCGCCGAAGCGCTCGAACCACGGTTGCAGTGCAGCCACATCCAGGGCTTCGCCGCCGAAGATCACGTAGCGCAGCGCCAGATCGGCAGTGCTGTCACAGGCCACACGCATCAGCGGTTTAAACGCCGATGGGGTCTGGTTGAGCACGGTCACGCCCTGCTCCACCAGCAACTGGTGGAAGTCCTCCGGCGAACGGGTCACTTCACGCGGCACGATCACCAGGCGGCCGCCATGCAGCAGCGCACCGAAGATCTCCCACACCGAGAAATCGAAGGCGTACGAGTGGAACAGCGTCCACACATCCTGCGGGCCGAAGCCGAACCAGGCATCGGTGGCTTTGAACAGGCGCAGCAGGTTGTGGTGCGGCAGCAGCGTGCCTTTCGGCTTGCCGGTCGAGCCCGAGGTGTAGATCACATAGGCCAGGTTGTCTGGCCGGGTCAGGTGCTCCGGATTCTCGTCACTGTAGCCAGTCAGATCATCTTCGAGAGACAGACTGCGCACCTGCGCCGGTACCGGCAGGCCGGCCAGCAAATGGCCTTGAGTCAGCAGCAACTGAATGCCGCTGTCTTCCATCATGTAGCTCAGGCGGTCCTGCGGGTATTCCGGGTCCAGCGGCACATAGGCGCCACCGGCCTTGAGGATCGCCAGCAGGCCGACGATCATCTCGAAACCACGCTCCACGGCGATGCCTACCAGCACATCCGGCCCCACGCCCTGCGCGCGCAGTTTATGCGCCAAGCGGTTGGCACGGCGGTTGAGCTGGTCGTAGCTCAGCGCCTGCCCGGCGAAGGTCACGGCGATCGCTTCAGGCGTGCGCGCCGCCTGCGCTTCGATCAGCGCCTGGGTGCAAGCCGTAGTTGGATAGCTGGCAACCACCTGCTGGTCTTCCACCGGCAGGCTAAGCGCACCCAGGGCACGCCGACCATCAGCCGCCAACTGCGCGAGCAGGTGCTGGAAGTGCCCCGCCAACTGGTCGATGGCCAGCTCGCTGAAGCACTGGCGATCAAAACTGAAGCTCGCCTCCAGGCGCTCACCCACCTGTACCACCAGGGTCAACGGGTAGTTGGTCTGTTCCTGGTTCTGCACCTCGCCGAACTGCAGGCCTTGCGGCGCGCCCTGTTGCAGCGCCTCGGCAACCGGGTAGTTCTCGAATACCAGAATGTTGTCGAACAGTGCTTCGCCGCTCCAGCCGGCCCAGCGCTGGATCTCGTACAACGGCGTGTGTTCGTGCTCGCGCAGAGCCAGGTTCAGCGCCTGCACCTGCTGCACCCAGTCGCCGACGGTCTGTTCCGGGCGTGGGCTGGCGACCACCGGCAAGGTGTTGATGAACAACCCCAGCTGCTCCTCGACGCCCGCGAGCTCCGCCGGGCGACCGGCCACGGTGGCGCCGAAGGTCACGCTGGCCTGGCCGGTGTAGCGTTGCAAGAGCAACAGCCACGCGGCCTGGACCAGGGTATTGAGGGTGACCCGCTGCTCCCGGGCGAAGTCTGCCAACTGCTGGGTCTGTTGCGGCTCGAAGCACAGCGCCAGGCTGCCATGGCCTCGCCCTTGGGCCGAGGACTTGAACGCCTGTACCAGTCGCGTTGGTTCGTCCAGCTCGGCCACCTGGGCGCGCCAGAAGGTTTCGCTGGCCTGCTGGTCCTGGCCTTGCAGCCACTGGATATAGTCGCGGTAGCGGCTGGTCCTGGCGCTCGGGGCGACGCCGCAGTAACGCTGCAGCACCTCGCCGAGCAGGCGCGAGCTGCTCCAGCCGTCCATCAGGATATGGTGGCTGGTGTAGATCAGGTGATGGCCGCCGTCAGCCGTGCGGATCAATGTGAGGCGCAGCAGCGGGCCGCTGGCCAGGTCGAAGCCAGCCTGGCGCTCAGCCTGGGCCACGGCGTCCGGATCCTGGGCCTGGTCGAGCTCGACGAACGGCACCTGCACCTGGCGCCGTACCACTTGCACAGGCAACGGCAGGTCCTGCGGGAAGCAGCTGCGCAGCACTTCGTGATTGTCCACCACCGCCTGCCAGGCCGCGCGGAAGCGCGACACGTCCAGCCCCTGCACGTTCACGCGCAGCTGGTTGATGTAGTTGCCCGCGTCCTGCTCGTAGAGGCTATGGAACAGCATGCCCTGCTGCATCGGCGACAGCGGATAGAGGTCTTCGATGTCCCCGGCCGCCAGCGGCAGGCTGTCCAGTTGCGCCTGGGTCAGCTCGGCCAGCGGGAAGTCCGATGGCGTGACACCCTGGTGCGGCGCCTGGGCGCAATGCTCGACCAATTCGGCAAGCACCTGCTCGTAGCGGCGCGCCAGGGCTTCGATGGTCTCTGGGTGGAACATCTCACGGCTGAAGCTCCAGTCCAGCTCCAGCTCGCCCTGGTAGACCTGGCCGTTGATGCCGAGCCAGTTGCCCAGTGGGCTGTCCAGGCCCTGTGTGGCGCCACTGCCCTCGCTGGCCGGGGTGAACAGGGCACCTTCAACCTCTGCGAAGCTGCCGTCGAACTGGCCCAGGTAGTTGAAGGTCACCCGTGGCTGCGGCAATGCCGCCAGACGCTCGCGCAGATCGGGCTCGCCGAGATAGCGCAGCACACCATAGCCGATGCCTTTGTTCGGCACCGAACGCAGTTGTTCCTTGATTGCGCACAGCCCCTCGCCAAGCCCTTGGGCCGGCGTCAGGCGTACCGGGAACAGGCTGCTGAACCAGCCCAGGGTGCGGCTGAGGTCCAGCTCCGGGAACAGGTCTTCGCGGCCATGGCCTTCGAGCTGGATCAGTACCGAATCCTCTCGGGTCCAGTCGCACAGTACCCGTGACAAGGCCGCCAGCAGCAGGTCGTTGACCTGGGTGCGGTAGGCGGCGGGCGCCACTTGCAGTAGTTTGCGGGTCAGCGTGGCGTCCAGGCGTGACGAGGCATGGGCGACGTGACGATTGGTCTGGGCGCCCGCCGGGTTATCGCGGGGCAACTCGCCGCTAGCGGCTTCAAGGCCGCGCAGCCAGTGTTCGGCCTCGGCCAGCAGTTCCGGGCTGCGGGCATAGGCGCCAAGGCGCTCGGCCCAGGCCTTGAGCGAGCTGCTCTTGGCTGCCAGCGTCACGGCCTTGCCGGCGGCCAGGGCCGTGTAGGCCAGTTGCAGGTCTTCCAGCAGTACCCGCCAGGACACACCGTCGACCACCAGGTGGTGGATCACCAGCAGCAAGCGCTGCTGGCCCTCGGGCAGTTCTACCAGCAGCGCCCGCAGCAGCGGCCCCTGGGCCAGGTCGAGGCTGCGCTGGGCCTGCTCGGCCAAGGCCGGCAGCTCGCCCAGGTCACTCAGTTGACGAACCCAGAGGATATCGTCGGCCTTGGTGGGCTGGAATTCGGCCTGCCAGGCCTCGCCCTGGGTGAAGCGCAGCCGCAAGGCGTCGTGCTGAGCGACCAGCGCCTGCAATGCGCCTTGCAGGTGGTCAGCGCCAAGGGCCTGGGTCGGTTTGAGCAGCAGGGCCTGGTTCCAGTGCTGGCGCTCGGGGATAGCGGTTTCGAAGAAGCGTGCCTGGATCGGCAGCAATGGCATCGAACCACTGACCTGCTCCACCGCCACGGCCTTTTTCTCGATGCGCTTGGCCACCGCCGCCAGCTGGCCGATGGTCTGTTTCTCGAACAGCTGCTTGGGGCTGAGCTTGATGCCCTGGCGTTTGGCCCGAGCGATGATCTGCAGGCTGAGAATCGAGTCGCCGCCCAGCTCGAAGAAGTTGTCGGTGCTGCCGACCTGGTCGAGCTTGAGCACCTCGGCCCAGATGGCCGCCAGGGCCTCTTCGATCTCGCCGACCGGCGCGGTGTACTGACGCCGGGCGACGCCCGGCGCCGGCAAGGCGCGCTTGTCCAGCTTGCCGTTGGCGGTCAGCGGCAGGCGGTCAAGGACCAGGACCTGCGCCGGCACCATGTAGTCCGGCAGCCGATCCTGCAGTTGCTGGCGCAAGGCTTCACCCTGCAGCCCCTGGCCCACGCACCAGCCGACCAGCTGCAGACGGCTTTCGTCGCCTTCCACCGGCTGCGCCAGGACCACCGCCTCGGCGACCCCGTCCAGCCCTCGCAGTACCCGTGCCACCTCGGCCGGCTCGACGCGATAACCGCGCACCTTGACCTGGTCGTCGGCGCGGCCGATGAATTCCACTTGGCCCGAACGATTGCGCCGCACCCGGTCGCCACTGCGGTACAAGCGCTGGCCAGGCCGCGTCGGGTCCGGCAGGAAGCGTTCGGCGGTCAAGCCCGGCTGGCCCAGGTAACCCTGGGCCACGCTGGCGCCACCGATGTACAGCTCACCGGCGACCTGATCGGCCACCGGGTTGAGCACATCGTCGAGCAGCAGCACATGGGTGCCCGGCAAGGGCTCGCCCACCGGCACGGCACGGGCGCCCTCGGCGAGCGCGGCCACTTCATGGGTCAGCACGCCGACCGTGGTCTCGCTCGGGCCATAGTGGTTGATCAGGCGGCAGCCCGGCTTGAGCCGGCGTACCTGCTCCACCAGGGCTGGCGTGCAGGCCTCGCCACCGACGATCAGTGCATGCTCGGGCAGCACATCGGCGGGGTTGCCGGCTTGCAGCAACGCCGCCAGGTGGCCGGGGACGATCTTCAGCACACCGACCTGGTGTTCGGCCATGTAGCGGGCGAAGGCGTCCGGGTCGAAGCCCAGCGCCTCGGGCAGTACATGCAGCAGGCGTCCGGAACACAGGGCACCGAACAGCACGGTGTGGCCCAGGTCGGCGGCGATGGTCGAGACCAGCGCCATGCTCGCCCCCGGCGCAGGCGCCAGGCGTTCGAGCAGGCCGGCGACGTAGCTGGCCAGGGCGCCATGGCTGACCAGTACGCCCTTCGGCTGACCAGTGGAGCCGGAGGTGTGGATCACGTAGGCCGGCGATTCGGCCCACAGTGTGAGCGCCGGCGCGTTGGCCGGCAGGTCCTGCCATTGTTCGGGGACATAGGCCAAGGTCAGGCGATCGGCGGCGGCCAGGCTGGCCAGTCGCGCATCGCCGGCGGCGCACAGCAGCACCTTGGCTTGCGCGGCGTCGAGCATCTGCCGCAGGCGCGTTTCAGGCGCCTTGGTGTCCAGCGGCATGTACACGGCGCCAGCCTTGAGGATGCCAAGCATGCAGGTCAGCCAGTCCAGCGAACGTTCCATCAGCACCACGACCGGTTGGCCGCTGACCACACCCTGCTGTTGCAGGTGATGGGCCAGGCGGTTGGCGGCCTGGTCCAGGGCGGCGAAGCTCAGGCTGTGCTCAAGGCTGCAAGCGGCAAGCGCCTCGGGCTGCCGGTGCACCTGCTGCTGCCAGTGTTCCAGCACCAGTGCCGGCACCTCACGCTGCGTCGCCTGTTCGCTGCGCAGCGGCGCGGCCAGGCGGTGCAGCGGCAGCTGCGGGGCATCGAGCAGCCGGCCCAGCAGTTCGATGAAGGCCGGAATGAAGGCTTCGACGGTCGAACGCTGGTAGAGGTCGCTGGCGAAGGTCATTTCGCCATGGATCAGCTGGCCGTCGTCGGTGATGTCCAGCGCCAGGTCGAAGTGGGTGCCGACCTTGTCCAACGGGTACTCGGCGACACTCAGGCCCGGCAAGGCCAGCGAGCGTTGGCGCTGCATGCCGACGTTCTGGTTGAACTTGACCTGGAACAGCGGGTTGTGGCCGAGGTTGCGCTCCGGCACCAATGCGTCCACCAGTTGCTCGAACGGCAGTTCCTGATGCGCCTGGGCGCCGAGCACCGCTTCGCGCACCTGGGCCAGCAGGTCATCGAAGCTCAGGCGCTCGTCCACCTGGCAGCGCAGCACCTGGGTGTTGACGAAGAAGCCGATCAACCCCTCGACCTCGGCACGGCCGCGGTTGGCGTTGGGCACGCCGATGCGGATATCGCGCTGCCCGGCCTGGCGTGACAGGAACAGCGAGAAACCGGCCAGCACCAGCATGAACAGGGTCATGCCCTGGGCGCGGGCATAGCCGCCCAGGCGTCGGGACAGCTCGACGCCAAAGTCGAAGCCCAGGGTCTGGCCATCGAAGCTCTGGGTCAGTGGACGCGGGTAGTCCGCGGCGACCTCCAGCAGCGGTTGCTCCTCGCCCAGCTGCTGGCGCCAGTAGTCGAGCTGGCGCTCGCCCTCCCCGGCCTCCAGCCAGCTGCGCTGCCAGATGGCGTAGTCGGCGTACTGCACCGCCAGCGCCGGCAACTGCGGCGCCTGGCCCTGGCTGAACGCCTGGTAGCTGTGCACGAACTCCTTGACCATCACATCCATCGACCAGCCGTCGGAGACGATGTGGTGCATGCACACCAGCAGCACATAGTCCTCGGCCGCCAGCCGGTACAGGGTGGCACGTAGCAGCGGGCCGTGCAGCAGGTCGAACGGCTGGTGACTGGCCTCGCGCACCCGCGTGGCCAGCTCGGCCTCACGCTGGTCAGTGGCGATGGCGGTGAGGTCGACCTGTTCCAGGGGCACGGCCAGATGATCGAGGATCACCTGGCGCGGCTGTTCGCCCTCGACCTGGAACACCGTGCGCAGCGCCTCGTGGCGCGTTGCCAGGTAGTCGAATGAGCGCTGCAGTGCTGACACATCAAGCCGGCCGCTCAGGCGCAGGCCAGCAGCCATGTTGTACGCCGCGCTGTGCGGCTCCAGCTGCCAGAGGAACAGCAGGCGCTGCTGGGCGAAGGACAAGGGGATGCTGGCGAAGTCGTGCCGTGACTCGACCACCGGCAACAGGCTGAAGTCCTTGCCGTCCTCACGCAGCTTGGCGAGGAACTGCCGGCGCTGCTCCAGGGGCAGGCTGACGAACCGTTTCGCAATGCGTACCGCCATGTTGCCACTCATGCCTCAACCCCTTCCAAGGAACCCAGGAACGCGTCCATATCCGACCAGTCGTCATCCGTATCGCCGCCCTGCAGCCGGGCCAGCTCGGCGGCCAGGTCACCCAGCGCCGGTTGTTCGAACAGACTGCGCAAGGGCAGCACCAGGCCCAGCTGATCCTTGATCCGCGCCAGCACCTGGGCGGCCAGCAACGAGTGCCCGCCGAGTTCGAAGAAGTGATCGTCCAGGCCAACCTTCGGCACGTTCAGCACCTGCATCCAGATCTGCGCCAGTTGTTGCTCGACGGCGCTCTGCGGCGCCCGGTACTCGGCCTGCAGCGCACTAGGGTCCGGCGCCGGCAGGGCTTTGCGGTCCAGCTTGCCGCTGGGCGTGAGGGGCAGGCGCGGCAACAGCAGCAGGTGGCCGGGCACCATGTACTCGGGCAGGCGGGCCTTGAGCAGGCTGCGTACCTGCTGGCGCAAGCGCGCCTGTTCGGCGGCATCCTGTTCTGCGGAGTCAGGCACCACATAGGCAACCAGTTGCAGGCCGCCGGTCATCGGCAGGGCCAGCACCACCGCTTCGCGAACCCCCGGGCACTGTTGCAGGCGCGCCTCGATCTCGCCGAGTTCAATGCGGAAACCGCGCACCTTGACCTGGTGATCGACGCGGCCGATGTATTCGATGGCGCCATCGCTGCCCAGGCGCGCGCGGTCGCCGGTGCGGTACAGGCGTTCGCCCTGGGCGAACGGATCGGCGACGAAGCGCTGGGCAGTCAGTGACGGCTGGCTGTGGTAGCCACGGGCCAGGCCCGGGCCGCCGATGTACAACTCGCCCACCGCGCCCTGGGGCAGCAGTTCGAGGTCATCATCGAGGATGTACAGGCGACGCTGCGCCAGACCCTGGCCAATGGGGATGCCACGCCAGGACACTGCCTCATGGCCAAGCCCGGTGCAGTCGTGAATGGTCGAAACCACCGTGGCCTCGGTCGGGCCATAGGTGTTGAGCAGGCGCACATGGCCCAGCCCTGCCAGTTGCCACAGGCGCAACCCGTCCACCGCCATTGCCTCGCCGCCGACGTGGATCTGGCGCAGCGCGCCGTAGCTGGCCGGCGGACGCGCGGCGAAGTCCTGCACCAGCCAGTACCAGTAGGCGGCCGGCAGGTCGGCGAGAGTCACGCCGTGCTCGATCAGCACTTCGTGCAGGGCGGCGCTGTCCCACAGGCGGGTATCGCGCAGCACCACGCAGGCGCCATGGCACAGCGGCGGGAAGAACTGCTCGACGAAACCATCGAAGCTGCTGGTGGCGAACTGCAGCACCCGGTCGCCTTCGCGCAGGTCGCTGTAGTCGATGGCGCGGGCGATGAACTCGCTCAAGGCGCCGTGGCTGATCGCCACGCCCTTGGGCCGGCCGGTGGAGCCGGAGGTGTAGATCACATAGGCCAGGTTGTCGGGCACGACGGTCAGCGGCAGGTCAGCGGGCGGCTCGTCCGCCAGTGCCAGCTGGTCCAGGCACAGGCAACGCACTGCCTCCCGCGCCGGCAAGCCGGGCAACTGCCCGGAAGTGGTCAACAGCCACTGCAGGCCGCTGTCCTCGAGTACATGGTCCAGGCGCTCGGGTGGGGCCTGCAGGTCCAGCGGCACATAGGCGCCACCGGCCTTGAGCACGGCCAGCAGGGCCACGGCCAGGTCCAGCGAGCGATCCAGGGCCACGCCGACCAGGCTGTCGGGGCCAACGCCCTGGCGACGCAGGAAATGGGCCAGGCGATTGCTCCGGGTGTTGAGCTCGGCATAGCGCATCGACGGCGCCTCGGCGCCATTGGCCAGGATCAGCGCCAGGGCCTCGCCGCTGCGCGCGGCCTGGGTTTCGAACAGGCGCTGCACCGGCTCCCACGGCGCCACATCGGCCACCGGGCACAGCAACGCCTGGCGCTCGGCCTCGGCCAGCATCGGCAGCTCGCCCAGGGGCTGGCGCGGATCGTTGCACACCGCGCGCAGCAGGTTGCGCCAGTGCCCGGCCAGGGCACTGATGGTGGTTTCATCGAAGATATCGGTGGCATAGGTGAAGGCGGCGAACACCTGCTCGCCCTCCTCGCGGGTATCGAGCATCAGGTCACTGGTGGCCGCATGCTGGCGGCGGCTGCCGGCCAGTTGCTCGGCGCTCAGGTAGCCCACGCGCAGGCCGCAGTCCAGGCGCACGTCCTTGAGGTCGGTGACCAGCGGCTGGTGGTTGAACATCACCTGGAACAGCGGCGTGTGGCTTTGGCTGCGCTGGGGCTGCAGGGCTTCGATCAGCGCGTCGAACGGCAGGTCCTGGTGCGCCTGGGCACCGACCGAGGCCTGGTGCAGGCTGCGCAGCAGGTCGCTGAACGGCGTCTGCGCGCTGAACTGGCTGCGCAGCACCTGGGTATTGACGAAGAAGCCGACCAGCCCCTCGGTTTCGCTGCGGTTGCGGTTGGCGATCAGGCCGCCGACGCGGATGTCGGCCTGCCCGCTGTAGCGGTACAGCAGGGTCTTGAACACCGCCAGCAGCACCGTGGAGAGCGTCACGCCGTGCTGCTGGGCCAGTTGCTTGAGATCTTCGCGCAGGCCAACGTCGAGCACCAGCTCCAGGCGCTCGCCCAGGTGGCTGGGCTGGGCCGGATAAGGCCGGTCGGTCGGCAGCTCCAGCAACGGGTGCTCGTCGCCCAGCTGCTCGCGCCAGTAGTCCAGCTGGCGCTCGCGCTCACCAGCCTCCAGCCAGCTGCGCTGCCACAGTGCGTAGTCGCGGTAATGCACCTTGATTTCCGCCAGCGCAGGCTCGCGCCCCGCCACCAGGGCGTCGTAGCTGCGCATGAATTCGTCGATCAGGACGTTCATCGACCAGCCGTCGGCGATGATGTGATGCAGGGTCAGCAGCAGCACATGCTCCTGGGGCGCCAGGCGCAGCAGGGCGATGCCGAACAGCGGGCCGCGCTCGAGGTCGAAGGCCTGGGTCGCCTGGGCCGCCATCTGCTGGTGCGCGCGCTCCCAGCGCGTGGCTTCGGGCAGATCGGCCAGGTCGAACAGCTGGATGCCTACCGGCGTTGGCTCGGCTACCCGCTGCACGGCGCGCTCGCCGTCCTGGGCGAAGGTGGTGCGCAGGCATTCGTGGCGGCCGACCAGCAAGGTGAAGGCCCGCTCCAGTGCCTGGACCTGCAGCTCGCCTTCCAGGCGCACGGCCATCGGCAGGTTGTAGGCGGCACTGTGGGGTTCCAGCTGCCAGAGGAACCACATGCGCTGCTGGGCGTAGGACAGGCCGTCGCGCTCGCTCAGGCCGACACAGGACGACATGGGCAACTGCGCGAAATCGATACCCTCGCGTCGCATCCCTTCGAGGAACAAGCGACGCTTGTCCAGGGGCAACTCGATGAAACGGCGGGAAAGTTTCTGGGCGTCTGCGGCATTCATGTGTGGGGTCCTTGCTGATCGGCGGCGCGACCGGAAGGTCCGGGCGCATCAACAAGAACGAATGGGCGGGGGGATGATTTAGCTTGAGCGAGGCGGCGCCTGCGAGATCGAGCGCCGTGCGGGCGGCGCTCGATCTCACAGGCGCTGCAACTCTCCCGCCCCCTCAACCCTGGTCCAGCGAGTGCCCCTCGGCCATCGCCACGATCACCTTGCGCGGGCCTTCGAACGGCGCGCGGGCATGGGCGGCGAGCATGTTGTCGAGCATCATCACGTCGCCTTCCTGCCAGAGGAAGCTGATCTTGCAGTCCTCGAGCACCGCACGGATCTCGTCGAGCACCTCATCCTCGATGGGCGAACCGTCACCGTAGTAGACGTTACGCGGCAGGTCTTCCTCGTCGACGATGTCCAGCAGGCTTTCCCGCACCTCGGGCGGCAGGTTGGAAATATGGAACAGGTGCGCCTGGTTGAACCAGACCTTGTCGCCGGTGGCCGGGTGCTCGGCCACCGCCTGGCATACCTGGCGCGTGCGCAGCTCACCGTCATCCTTCCATTCACAGGTGATGCCATGGGCCTTGCAGTAGGCCTCGACCTCCTGCGGATCCTCGGTATTGAACACATCCTCCCAGGACACATCCAGCCCGTTGCCAAAATTGCGCACGTACATCAGGCCCTTGCTGACGAAGCGCTCGCGAATGTGCGCCGGCACCCTGCGATAGACCTCGCGACTGTCGGCAATCGGCGTCTGGCCGCCGGACTTTGCCGCGATCATGCTGTAGAACCAGATTTTCATCGGCCAATCGCGCGAGTACGCCTGCTCGTTGTGCAACGGAATATGCTGGTGCGCCGGATACTCGGTGGAGGTGTAGACCCCCTGGGTGACGTTGGTGCGCGGCGTGGAGCCGAACTCGTAGTTGAGCAGCGGATGACCGAAACTGGCGGCGAACTGACGGAACTGTTCGGCGCCCTCCAGGCGGAAACCGCGGAACAGGATGCCGCCATCGCGCAACAGGTGCTCGTCCACCAGCGCCTTGAGCTCATCGAACACGTCCAGCAGGCTGGTGTCGTCGTCACCGGCCTCCACCAGCAATGGCAAACGTCCCTGCTCCGGCAAGAGCGGACGCACTGTAAATCCCACAGCAACACCCATGACGGGCCTCCTGTACACACCTAAGGAAAAGGGAGCGACGGCCCAGGGGCACGCTCGCATCCGGTGATAGGGGGACGTTTCGGGAAGCAGGCAAATTAGTCCCGGCGCAGGAACCTGCAGCAACAGGCAGGGCAACCTGGAAACACTTGCTTGCAATTGACCCATCAGGTTTTGCCCTGCTCATGCGTCTCTTTCTGATACGGCCGGGCAATCCGCCCCTTAACTCGCCATTGACACTGTGTACCCATGTCGAAAAAGTCACGCTCGAAAATCTGGTTCCTCGTGCACAGCTGGCTGGCGCTGCCCATCTGGTTCTTCGTGCTCATCGTCTGCGTCACCGGCACCCTGGCGGTGATCAGCAAGGAGATCGTCTGGCTGGCCAATCCGGAAACCCGCGCCAATCCGCCTTCGGATGACGCCCGGCGGTTGTCCTACGACGAGCTGCTGGTGGCCATGCAGCGCGACGAGCCCGGCATCGCCGTGGCCAGCCTGATGACCCTGAGCGAGTCGCACTTCGCCATGCTGTCGGATGTCACCTACCCTGACGGCCGCACGCTGAGGGTCTACGTCAACCCCTACACCGGACATATCCAGGGCGTTCCCCCGCAGTTCAACTTCGAGGAATTCACCCGCGCCCTGCACGGCTGGTGGCTGGTGCCGCACACCAATGGCTACAGCTGGGGCTGGTACCTGGTGTCACTGCTCGGGCTGCCGATGCTGGCTTCGCTGGTCACCGGCCTGGTGATCTACAAACGTTTCTGGAAAGGTTTCTTCAAGCCGACCTTGCGGTTCAACCAGGGCGCGCGGATCTTCTGGGGCGATTTCCACCGCCTGAGCGGCATCTGGTCGATCTGGTTCATCGCGGTGATTTCCATCACCGGCACCTGGTTCCTGATCAAGGCCCTGCTCGCCGACAACCATATCGCCATCTCCAGCCAGCCCATCGTGCCGGTGGTGGCACGGGAGACGGTGCCACTGACCGCCGACGGCAGTCCGACGCCGATGATCAGCCCGGACGAGGCCGTCAGGATCACCCAGCGCGAAATCCCGGGCTTCACCGTCGACTACGTCGGCTTCCCCAGCAACGCCTATGCCCATCTGAGCATCGGTGGCATGAGCTGGTATCCACTGGTGTACCAGAAAGCCGAGATCAACCCTTATACCGGCAAAATGGAAGCCAGCCGCCTGCTGGGCGATCGCAAGGCGGTTGAAATCGTCACCGAGTCCATGCGCCCGTTGCACACCGGCGAGTTCGCCGGCCTGACCACCAAGCTGATCTGGTTCTTCTTCGGCCTGCTGCTGAGCATGATGGTGCTCAGCGGCCTGCTGATCTGGAGCAAACGTACCGCCCTGGCCACCGCCAACGC
Source organism: Pseudomonas sp. TE6288 (assembly GCF_054062095.1). Classification (NCBI taxonomy): domain Bacteria; kingdom Pseudomonadati; phylum Pseudomonadota; class Gammaproteobacteria; order Pseudomonadales; family Pseudomonadaceae; genus Pseudomonas; species Pseudomonas sp. TE6288. Next base: position 291,732 of record NZ_JBSSEW010000003.1, on the reverse strand, counting down.
GCTCAAGCGCAGCCAAAAGCAGGCGCGCACGGCCAAGCAGCCGGTTGCAACGGAGGTCACGTCCAGTTCTTGAAACATTTTCTTTCATTTGCTTTGGCAGCTTTCTGATTCTCATTCGTCCTTACTTATGCAGCCCTCCAGGTTGAGCACAGACTCGACCGTATTTTTTTATGCAGAAGACCGACCGATGGCCCGACAATCGAGAAAGAAATCCAATTCCAAGCTGTGGTTTCTGGTGCACAGCTGGCTTGCCCTGCCGATCTGGTTCTTCGTCCTGATCGTCTGCTTCACCGGCATGCTCGCGGTGGTCAGCCAGGAAATCGTCTGGCTGGCCAACGCCGACGTGCGCGCCAGCAAGCCCGACGACGACAGCCAGCGCCTGAGCTACCAGCAAGTGCTCGACGCGATGCACAAGGCCGAACCGGACCTGGCGGTGCGTTTCTTCAGCCAGCCGGACGGTTCGCATTTCGCCCTGCAGGCCTCGGTGACCCGCGCCGACGGCACCCACGCGCTGCTCTACGTCAACCCGTACAGCGGGGCCATCCAGGGCCAGCGCCCGGACTTCGACTTCGAGGCCTTCACCCGCGCCCTGCACGGCTGGTGGCTGGTGCCCTTCACCAACGGCTACAGCTGGGGCTGGTACCTGGTGTCGCTGCTCGGGCTGCCGATGCTCGCCTCGCTGGTCACCGGCCTGGTGGTGTACAAGAAATTCTGGCGCGGTTTCTTCAAGCCCGTGCGCACCGGCCATGGCCGGCGGATCTTCTGGGGCGACCTGCACCGCCTGGCCGGCGTGTGGTCGATCTGGTTCATCGCGGTGATCTCCATCACCGGCACCTGGTTCCTGATCCAGGCGATCCTCGGCGACAACCACGTGACGATTTCCAGCGAGCCCGTCACGCCGGTGATCGCCCGCCAGCAGGTCCCGCAAACCCCCGACGGCAGCCCGGCGCCACGCATCGACCTGGACGAGGCGGCGCGCATCGCCACCCAGGCGGTCCCGGGCCTGGATGTCAGCTTCATCTCGCTGCCCGCCACCGCCTACAGCCACTACAGCATGGGCGGCCGCGGCTGGTACCCGCTGATGTTCCAGACCGCCGAGGTCAACCCCTACACGCGCAACGTCGACGCCCAGTTCCTGCTCGGCGACCGCTCGGCCCTGGAGTTCGTCACCGAATCCATGCGCCCGCTGCACACCGGTGACTTCGGTGGCCTGGCGATCAAGCTGATCTGGTTCTTCTTCGGCCTGGTGCTGACCCTGATGGTGTTCAGCGGCCTGCTGATCTGGACCAAACGCACCGCCCAGGCCACCCGCGCCGCCCTCAAGCGCGGCGAACGCCCGGCGCGCCCAATCACCCTGGAGGCCCACTCTTGAGCCAGACCGACACCCTGCCGCCCAGCGGCCTGAAGCAGCTGTGGCTGAAATGGCGCTTCCACCTGAACATCCTGCTGATCCTCGTGCCGCTGGGCTTCATGCCCAAGTACTTCGCCGACGCCAGCCTGTTCCGCGGCGACAGCGGCCTGGGCGCCAACATCATCCAGGACGTCCAGATCGGGCGCTGGACCCTGGACCTGGCCGAGCTGCGCGACGAAGCCCCGCGTGCCGAAGGCCCGGCCGGCTACTTCAAGGCTTTCAACGCCGCCTGCGGCAACTGCAACGACGGCGCCAAGGCCATCTACCTGCGGGTGGGCAAGCCGCGCAGCCTGCGCGCCGCCGGCACGATCTTCTTCGGCGCACCGGCGCGCATGGGCACCTCGCTGCCGATCCCGCCACGCACCCGCCCCGACGCCGACATCTGGATCACCATCGAAGGCTGGGACGGCAAGATGTACCAGGCCTCGGTGCCGCTGGCCAAGGCATCCCCCGCCACCGCGGCCTGGCTTGAAAAACAAGGAGGCAACAAATGAAACAGCTGATGCGCAGGCTGGCCCTGCCCCTCTTGGCCCTGGCCGCCACCCCGGCGCTGGCGCACAACCCCATGTGCGAGTGCACCGAGCACGGCGAGCAGATCACCTGCAAGGGCGGTTTCTCCGACGGCAGCGGCGCACCGGGGGTGACCCTGGACGTGATCGGCTACGACGAACAAGTGCTGGTGGCGAGCAAGCTCGGCGATGACTCGACCCTGACCTTCAAGCGCCCCGACGGCGAGTTCTACGTGCTGTTCGACGCCGGCCCCGGCCACGTGGTGGAAGTCGACCACGCCGACATCGGTGCGCCATGAGCCGCGCCCAGGTGGTGCGCCCGGCCGGTGCCGGGCACGAGACCCTCTACGTGCTGCTGGCCGCCGTGCTGATCGTGGTGCTGGCCGCAAGCGTGGTGGCCGTGCGCGGCGAACGCGAGGATGAACAGGCCATCGCCGCCCACCAGCTTGACGCCCGCCGCGACCTCAATGCCGCCGAACAGGGCATCCACACCGACCTGTGGGTGGCCGTCGAGGAGATCCGCGCACTGCGCGAGGACAATGGCGTCGCCCCGGATGCCCAAGCCCTGGCCGACGAGGGGCTGCCACCCTTCGTCAGCGACGCCAGCAGCCAGAGCCGCGGCAGCCACCAGTGGTCGTTGCTGGCCAACGGTGCCTACCTGGGACGCAGCCAGGAGGCCCAGGTGGCCGGCAGCTTCCTGGTGATCCTGCCAGCCGCCAGCGATGCCCAGCCGGATGTCTGGCTGCGCCGCGACAGCACCGCCCTGCCCCCGGACGCGCTGGACAGCGATGCGCTGATCGCCGCCGGCTGGCAGCAGATCGTCACCCACTACGACGCCGGGGTCACCCGCCAACACCGTCACTAAGGACCTGCCCATGCTCCGCTTCGCCCGCCGCACCCTGGCGCTGCTCCTGGCCTGCGCCCTGCCCGCCCTGGCCCTCGCCGACAACGGCAAGCCCCTGCGCATCGGCATCACCCTGCACCCCTACTACAGCTACGTGAGCAACATTGTCGGCGACAAGGCCGAAGTGGTGCCGCTGATCCCGGCCGGCTTCAACCCGCATGCCTACGAGCCGCGCGCCGAGGACATCAAGCGCATCGGCAGCCTCGACGTGATCGTGCTCAACGGCGTCGGCCACGACGACTTCGCCGACCGCATGATCGCCGCCAGCGAAAAGCCCGACATCAGGACCATCGAGTCCAACGCCAACGTGCCGCTGCTGGCGGCCACCGGCATCGCCGCCCGCGGCGCCGGCAAGGTGGTCAACCCGCACACCTTCCTGTCGATCAGCGCCACCATCGCCCAGGTCAACAACATCGCCCGCGAACTGGGCAAGCTAGACCCCGACAACGCCAAGTTCTATACGCAGAACGCCCGCGCCTACGCCAAGCGCCTGCGTGGCTTGCGTGCCGAGGCCCTGGCCAAGGTCACCCAGGCCCCGGACGCGACCTTCCGCGTGGCCACCATTCACGCCGCCTACGACTACCTGGTGCGCGACTTCGGCCTGGAAGTCACCGCGGTGGTGGAGCCTGCCCACGGCATCGAGCCGAGCCCGGCGCAGTTGAAGAAGACCATCGACCAGCTCAAGGCGCTGGACGTGAAGGTGATCTTCTCGGAGATGGACTTCCCCTCGGCCTATGTCGACACCATCCACCGCGAGTCCGGCGTGCGCATCTACCCGCTCACCCACATTTCCTACGGCGACTACACCAAGGAGAAGTACGAGGTGGAGATGAAGCGCAACCTCGACACCGTGGTCCAGGCCATCCAGGAGAACCGCACGTGACCGCAGCCGCCAACTTCACCAGCGCCTGCGGGCCGCGCATCGAGTTCGACGGCATCGACCTCACCCTCGGCCGCACGCGCATCCTCGAAAACGTGCGTTTCAGTGTCGCCCCGGGCAGCGTGCACGCCATTGTCGGCCCCAACGGCGGCGGCAAGAGCTCGCTGATCAAGACCTTGCTCGGGCAGATGCCGCACCAGGGCCAGTTGACACTGCACTGGCCCGGCGAGCGCGAGGTGATCGGCTACGTGCCCCAGGCCCTGGAGTTCGACCGCGGACTGCCGATGACCGTGGACGACTTCATGGCCGCCATGTGCCAGCGCCGCCCGGCGTTCCTCGGCCTGTCGCGGCGTGTGCGCCCGGAAATCGACGCGGCGCTGCAACGGGTGGGCATGCTCGACAAGCGCAAGCGGCGCATGGGCGCGCTCTCCGGCGGCGAGCGCCAGCGCGTGCTGCTGGCCCAGGGGCTGATCCCGGAACCGCAGTTGCTGGTGCTGGACGAGCCGATGTCGGCCCTCGACGAGGCCGGTATCCAGGTGTTCGAGCAACTGCTGCACGGCTGGCGCCAGGCCGGCACCACCGTGCTGTGGATCGAGCACGACCTCGAAGCGGTGCTGCGCCTGGCCGACCGCGTCACCGGGCTGAGCCGCCAGGTGCTGTTCGACGCCCCGCCGGCCCAGGCCTTGACTCCCGAGCGCCTGCTCGGACTGTTCTCCGTTCACCCGCGCAGCGAGAGCCTTGCCTGATGAGTTTCGAAACCTTGCGCCAACTGGTCCAGGACTGGGCCACGGCTGGCTATCTGCCCGAGGCACTGGCCTACGGCTTCGTGGTCAACGCCCTGCTGGCGGGCCTGATGATCGGCCCGGTACTCGGCGGCCTGGGCACCCTGGTGGTGGTCAAGCGCTTCGCCTTCTTCTCCGAGGCGGTCGGCCACGCGGCGCTCACCGGAGTAGCCATCGGCATCCTGCTCGGCGAGCCCTACACCGGCCCGTACGGCAGCCTGTTCGGCTACTGCCTGCTGTTCGGCATCCTGCTCAACTTCCTGCGCAACCGTACCGGCCTGTCGCCGGACACCCTGATCGGCGTGTTCCTCTCGGTGTCGCTGGCCCTGGGCGCGAGCCTGTTGCTGATGCTGGCCGGCAAGATCAACGTGCACATCCTCGAAAACGTGCTGTTCGGCTCGGTGCTTACCGTCAGCGCCCACGACCTGCTGGTGCTGGGCATCGTCGCGGTGCTGGTGCTGGCGCTGGCACTGCCGTTGTACAACCGCATCATGCTGGCCAGTTTCAACCCGCAGCTGGCGGCGGTGCGCGGGGTGGCGGTGAAGACCCTGGACTACCTGTTCGTGGTGCTGGTGACCCTGGTCACCGTGGCCTCGGTCAAGGTAATCGGCGCGATCCTGGTCGGCGCCCTGCTGGTGATCCCGGCGGCGGCGGCACGGCTGGTCAGCCAGTCGCTCAAGGGCTTCTTCTTCGTCTCGGTGATCATCGCCACCCTCAGTACGTTGCTCGGCATCCTGCTGCCGATCGTCTTCGACCTGCCGGTGCCCTCGGGCGCGGCGATCATCCTGGTCGCCGGGATCTGCTTCGCCCTCGCCGCCCTGGCCCGCGCCCTCGTCCCACGCCTGCAAGGAAACCCGGCATGAACCTGAAAAAACTCACCCTGGCCCTGGCCCTGAGCGGCCTGCCGCTGCTGGCGGGCGCCACCGAAGTACTGACCACCCTGCCGGTGACCCACAGCCTGGCCAGCGCCTTGCTCGACGGCACCTCGGTGCAGCTCAAGCGCGCCGCACCGGCCAACCTTCCGGCCAGCCGCCAGCCCTCGTACTTCAGCGGCCGCGGCGGCGCCAGCCTGCACAAGGTGGCGCAACAGGCCGACGCGGTGATCGGCGTGCGCTCGATCTGGCGCGACGACCCGCTCTACCCCATGGCCCGGCGCAGCAACATCCGGATCGTCGAGATCGACGCCGCGCGCCCGGTGGACGGCGCCCTGCCCGGCATCGCGGTCAAGGGCGACGAAGCCTTCGCCGCCTACCCGTGGCTCAACCCGACCAACCTGGGGCGCATGGCCGATGTCGTGGCCAATGACCTGGAGCGCCTCTCGCCAGCGGACAAAGCGAAGATCCAGGCCAACCTGGCCGGCATCAAGCGGCAGATGCTGGAGCTGACCGCCAACAGCCAGACGCGCCTGGCCGAGGTCGACAACCTGACCGTAGTCAGCCTGTCCGAACGCCTGGGCTACCTGGCCAGCGGGCTGAACCTGGACGTGGTCGAGCAGGCGCTGCCGGCCGACGACAAGTGGGATGAAGCGGCGCTCAAGGCGCTTGAAGACAACCTCAAGGCGCAGGACGTCGCGCTGGTGCTGCACCATCGCCAGCCAGATGCCAAGGTAGCCGAAGTGATCGCCGCCGCCGGGGCGAAGCTGCTGGTGGTGGAGAGCGACGCGGACGATACCGTCGCCGGGCTCAAGGCCAGTGTCGAGCAGGTGGTCAAGGCGCTTGGCAACAGTTGAAGCTTTTGCAGGAGCGGCGGTGCCGCTCCTGCATGAACCACGTCAACGCTTCATGCAACGCTGATAACGCTCATCCACCCTTCCGGCAAACCACGCCGTGGTCAGCTTGCGAGTGATCTTCGGACTTTTCAGCTCGATCCCCGGCAGCACCGCCCTTGGCAAGGGCTTGCCGGCCTTTGCTTCAGCCAGGGCAAAGACCTTGCGGTACAGCTCGGTCTCCTCCAGCGCCAAGTCGTTCTCTTTCTCCAACTGCGCCCTGATCTGCGGATTACGCAGCCCCAGCTTCGCCCCCAGCTTGCGCGCCGCCTGCTCGGTGGTGCCGGGCATGATCGCACCGGGGGCGATCAGGTCGCCGTCGAGCGCCAGCGGCACCCCACTGGCCCGGCTCAGCGCCGCCTGGAACGCGGCGTTGCGGCTGGCGTACCAACCCGCGTTGAAGTCGGCGAAGCGGTACAGCTGGCGCGGGTAATGGGTGGGGTAGCCCAGCAGATGGGCGATACCGAAGTACATCCCGCCACGGCGGCTGAACACTTCCTGGCGAATGCTGCCCGGGTGGTCGTAGGGATAGCCTTTGGCGTGTTGTTCGGCAAAATCCACGCTGACCTGCATCGGCCCGCCGGTGCGCACCGGGTTCAGCCCGCCCAGCAGCGAACGCCCCAGCGGCAGGCCACCGATCACCTCGTCGTACAGGGCGCTCAACTGCTTTTCACTGCGCACGGCGAGCAGGCGTTGCTGGTAGGTCTTGCCGTTGGCCGAAGGCGTGTTCAAGGCGCCATCGACCAGCAGCCGGGGCACATGCAGCCGAGCCGCCCGGCGGTCGATCTCCTCCCGGGCGATGCGGCCCAGGTTTGGCACTTGAGGGTCGGCATTGAAGGTGGACTCCTGCTCGGTCACCGCCAGCACGGCGCACAGGTTGCTCTTGCTCGGGCTGATGCCCTGGGCCTGAAAGGCCACCTGGATATCCTCGGCCCAACCCTGGCGGTCCTTGACCTGGGCCGGCAGCAGGCGCATGAGCTGGGCGCGGACCTTGGCCGGGTCGGCCTCCGGCGCCTCTTCGCGGCGCCCCGCGCAGCCCTGCAGCAGGCCCAGTGCCAGCAGCCCGAAGGCCAACAGACGCCCGTTCAGGGTTGCTCCCCCACCAGGTAGGTCTTGCTGATCTGGCGGAACAGCGGATGGCTGGAGCTGCCCAGCAATTCGAACAGCACCATCTCGCGGGTGACCACCTGCGCCCCGGCATCGCGCATGCGCGCCAGGCCCGCCGCCTTGCTGGCCGGGGTGCGGCTGTCGCAGGCATCCTCGACCACGAACACCTGCTTGCCCAGGGCCAGCAGGCCGAGCACGGTCTGCAGCACGCAGACATGGGTCTCCATGCCACAGACGATCACCTGCTCGCGCGCCAGCAGGCTGGGCGGCAGGCACTCGGCGGCGACGCAGGAGAAGTGCATTTTCTCGACAATCTCAGCGGCTGGCGCCGCGGCCTTGAGGGTGGCCAGGGTGTGGCCCAGACCCTTGGGATACTGCTCGGAGATCACGGTGGGCAGCTCGAGTTCGGCGGTTGCCGCCAGCAGCCAGCGGGCGCGGGCCGCCGTGCCCTCAGGATCGCTCATCGCGCCGATGAGCTTTTCCTGGATATCGACGACCAACAGCGTGGCCTTGCGAGGATCGATCAGCATTGTCAGCCTCATGCCTGGGAAAAAGGCTAGCCTTACCCAGGCGCGGGATGACGTCAATCAAAGCAGCACCTGGGCAAGTTGCCGTTACCGTTGCCGTTGCCGTTGCCGTTGCCGTTGCCGATCAGGAGTCTAGCGCCATACCCAACTAGCGACAGCTGCGTCATCCCAGGCGCCGCCCGTAACTTCGCGACTTCAGGAGGCCGAACGGAGGTCTTGCGGAGGGAGGTGACGGGCATGGATGCCCGTCAAGCGCTGCGCCCCAGGATGGGGCGTTCAGCGCGGTCCTCCCGGGAGCAAGGCCGGAGTGAGGGAACCCGGAGCGAAGCGGAGGGCCGGATGAATGGAGCGCAGCGTTTTTTGGTTACTTTTTGTCGCGTTTGACAAAAAGTGACTCGCCGTAAGGGCGAAAAGGTGAGTGCGCGTCGACATCGTAAATGAATGTACTTACAACTATAGAAACCAATGCCGATTGACTTTGACTTTGACTTTGACTTTGACTTTGACTTTGACTTTCACAGTGTGTGTTTTGAATGATATATGCGCATTCAGTTGCGATGGTGACGCATAATCACCTTTCCGCCCTTACGGCGGGTCCCTTTTTGAAGGATCAAAAAGGAACCAAAAAATCCTCGCTCCATTCATCCGGCCCCTACGCTTCGCTCCGGGGTCCCCTCACTCCGGCCTTGCTCCCGGGAGGACCGCGCTGAACGCCCCATCCTGGGGCGCAGCGCTTGACGGGCATCCATGCCCGTCACCTCCCTCCGCAAGACCTCCGTTCGGCCTCCTGAAGTCGCAATTTGTGTCGCCTGAACTATCGCGCACTTAGAAGCAAGAGCAAGAGCAAGAGCAAGAGCAAGAGCAAGAGCAAGAGCAAGAAAATATGTTTTGGATTGGGAGTTGAAAGTTCTTATATGCAGTCAGGCCTCTCGCCGATAACCAGGCATGAGGCCACTGCAGAATTATCAAACTGTAAGAGAATTCTATAAACCGCCCTGTCCATCACGCACAAAGCCGCAATGGCTCCAACGTCCTGCACAGCACATCAAGCACACGATCTTCATGCTCATGTATAAAGAAATGCCCTCCCGGAAACTTCGCCAGCGAATACTCGCCAACCGTCTCCCGCCCCCAGGCCTGCAATTGTTCATCATTGGCGCGATCGTTCTCGCCGGCGAATACATGCAAGGGACATTGCAATGGCAGGCGCTGCTCATACGCATAACGGCCGCAAAGCAGGAAATCCGCCTGCACGATCGGCAAGGCCAGGCTCATGAGCTCTTCGTTGGCCAGCACCTCCTCGGAGGTACCACCCAACTTGCGCAATTCGGCGATCAATTCGGCATCGCCACGCGGCTCGGTCCATTTGCCACCGGCGTAATCCTCGCGCCGGGTCGGCGCTGCGGTGCCGCAGGCGAACAAGGCCACAGGCGGCGGGCAGCCGAGTGCACGCAACTCATGGGCCAGCTCGAAGGCGACCAGCGCCCCCAGGCTGTGGCCGAGCACGGCGTAAGGCGCATGGGTGACGGCGCGCTGCTCATGGGCCAACTGCCGGGCCAGGGCCCGCAGGTCGGTATGCAGCGGGTCAGCCATGCGCGCGCCGCGCCCGGGCAGCTCCACCGGGCGCACCTGCAGCCAGGCCGGCAGCTTGCGCCGCCAGCGGCTGTAGACCATCGCACTGGCACCGGAATACGGCAGGCACAACAGGTTCAGGGTCGACACCGCCTTACTGCGCCGCGACTTCGGCCATTTTCTGGCGCAGGCTCAGGGGCCGCATGTCGGTCCAGACTTCGTCGATGTAGGCCAGGCAGTCCTTCTTCAGGCCGCTCTTGCCCACCGCGCGCCAGCCATTGGGGATCGCCTTGTAGTCGGGCCAGATGGAATACTGCTCTTCGTGGTTGACCACTACCTGGAACTGGATATCGTCGCGGTCGAAAACGGAAGTCATTGCCTGTCTCCTTGAATGATGAGGGCCGAACGCGCCGGGCGCAGGGCGGCTTCCATGAAAACGAAAGGCGCGCGGGGAAAATTAGGCCATTGCTCGTGGCCTTGCCAAAGGAGGGAAGCCCGCATGTCTTGCCGGGCTGCCACAGCGTACCTGGCAACACAGGCTACATCGCCTCGCTCCCCCACCCCAAGGCCTTGTACAGCGCAATCGCATCCAGATACGAGGCCGTCTCCGCCTCCGCCACCTCGCGCTTGATCGAGAACAGCGCACGCTGGTTCTCGAGCACCGCCAGGTAGGTGCCGGCGCCGCGCCGATAGCGCTTGTTGGCGATATCGATGGCCTCGCTGCCGTGCCCGGCGGAGGCCACCAGGCTTTGCAGCCGTGCCTGGTTGCGCACCAACTGCGTGACGGCGTTCTCCACTTCCTCGCGGGCCAACAGCACCGCCTGCTGGTAGCGCGCCTGGCTGCCCTCGGCCAGCGCCTCGCGCACCCGCAGGCGCGCACGGGCATTGCCCAGGCGCAAGGCCGGCCAGGTGACCATCGGCGCCAGCTCATAAGCACGGGCCGCGCTGCCCAGGTCGCCGCTGCGCAAGGCGAAGAAACCAATGAAACCGCCCAGGTCCAACCGTGGGTACAGCTCGGCGGTGGCCGCGCCGACATCCTCGGTGCTGGCCGCCAGCTCACGCTCGGCACTGACCACATCAGGTCGCTGGCCAATCAGCGCATCAACGTCACCCAGCGGCAACTGGCGCGCCAACGGCGGCAGGAACGGCGCGGCGCCCTGCTCCTGGCTGCCCGGCACCTGCCCGGTCAACACATCGAGGCGATAGCTGGCCTGCTCGATGGCCGCCTGCAACGGCGGTACCGCCGCCTCGCTGAGCAGCAGGTTGGCATGGGCGTTCTGCTGGTCTTCGTACTGGCCACTGCCGGCGCGCACCTGGGCGCTGGTCAGTTGCAGGGTCTCGCGCCAGGCCTCGACCTGATCCTCGGCCACCACCAGGCTGCGTTTGAGCCCGAGCTTGAGGTAGTAATTGCGCGCCACCTCGGCGGCGATGCTCAAGCGCACCTGGCGCAGGTCAGCCGCCGCCGCGTCGGCACGCGCCTCGGCGGCGTCGGTCAGGCGCTGCAGGCGGCCGAACAGGTCGATCTCCCACTGCACGTCGAATCCGGCGCGGTACTGCTCGGTGCGCATGCGCCGCGGGTCGCTGCCATCGACCGGTTGCTGCTGCTCCAGGCTCTGGTTGTAGCCAGCGCGGGCGGTGACCCAGGGGTAGCGGTCGAGGCTGCGGTCGTCGAACAGCGCCCGCGCCGCCAGCAGGTTGGCATGGGCCTGGCGGATATCGTGGTTGTTGACCAGGGCCTGGTCGACCAGACGCACCAGCTGCGGATCGTCGAAGAACCGCCACCACTGCTCCGGCATCTCGCCACGGGCGGCGAAGGCGGCGCGCTGCGGACTGTGCAGGCCACTGGCAGGTGCCTCGGGCTTGCGGTAGTCGGGGCCGACGCTGCAGGCCGACAAGGCCAGGGCCAGCAGGGATACGATGAATACCGGCTTCATGGCTGCCCCTCCAGGGTATCGGCCAACGATCGGGCCCGTGCCGAACGCGCCGTGCTGGCATGGTCACGGGCCAGCAGGCTGTAGATGGTCGGCAGCACGAACAGGGTGAACAAAGTGCCGACCAGCATCCCGGTGACAATCACCACGCCGAGCCCGAAGCGGCTGGCAGCACCGGCACCGGAGGCGAACAACAGCGGGATCAGCCCCACCACCATGGCCGCCGTGGTCATCAGGATCGGCCGCAAGCGGATCTGCGCTGCCTTGCCGATGGCCGTGCGCCGGTCCAGGTGCTGCTCGGCCTGCAAGGTGTTGGCAAATTCGACCATGAGGATGCCGTGCTTGCTGATCAGACCGATCAGCGTCACCAGGCCGATCTGCGTGTAGATGTTCACCGTGGCCACCCCCAGCGCCAGCGGTAGCAGGGCACCGCTGATCGACAGCGGCACGGTGATCAGGATGATCAGCGGATCGACCAGGCTTTCGTACTGCGCCGCCAGCACCAGGTAGATCACCACCACGGCGGCGAGGAAGGCCAGCATCAGGGCGTTGCCCTCCTGCTGGTACTGGCGCGCGTCGGACTGCCAGTCGATGCTGAAGCCCGCCGGCAGTTCGGCGGCGGCCTGCTCGAGGAAGGCCACGGTGTCGCCCAGGGTGACGCCAGCCGCCGGAATACCCTGGAAGGTCGCGGCGTTCTGCTGGTTGAACTGGGTCAGGCGGTTGGGCTCGACCTGCTCGCTGACCTGCACCACGGTGGACAGCGGCACCAGCCGGCCCTCCTCGCTGCGCACGTACTGCCGGGTCAGGGCCTGCGGGGTCAGGCGCTGGTCACGCGGGCTCTGCGCGATCACATCATAGGAGCGGCCATCCAGGCCGAAGCGGTTGAGGTAGTTCTCGCCCACCAGCACCGCCAGCGACTCGCCGATGTCCTGCATGCGGATACCCATGCTGTTGGCCTTGGCCCGGTCGACCCGCACCTGCACCACCGGGTTGTTGTAGTCCAGGTCGCTGTCGACCACGGCGAACAGGCCGCTCTGCCGCGCCTTGGCCTTGACCTGCTCCATGGTGTCGAACAGCACCCGGTAGTCCTGCGAGCTGCGCAGCACCATCTGCACCGGCAGGCCACCGGTGGAGCCCGGCAGCGCGGGCAGCTGGAAGGCGAAGATGCTGGTGCCCTCGACATCGTTCACCGCCGCCTGCAGGTCGAGCTGGATCTGCGAGGCATTGCGTTCGCGCTCGCCCCATGGCTGCAGGTTGATGCCGCCGATGCCCGAGGCGATGCCGTCGCTGCCGTTGATGATCCAGGTGCTGACGGTTTCCGGCAGGGTCCGGTAGACCGCATCGAGCTTGTCGGCGAAGCGCTCCACATAGGCCAGGTTGGCGTGCTGCGGCGCCTTGATCGCGGTGAGCAGCCCGGCCTGGTCCTCGGTCGGCGCCAGCTCGCGCTGCGGCAAGGCGTACAGCAGCGGCAGGCTGACCAGCACCAGCAAGGCGAAACCGACGCTGATCCAGCGGTGTTTCAGCGAGAAGCCCAGCACATGGGCGTAGCGCTCGGCCAGCCAGTCGAAGAAACGGTTGGCCGCATGGGCCATGCGCCCCTCGGACTGGCGGGCGTCGAGCAGGAACGAGCTCATCACTGGCGACAGGGTCAGGGCCACCACGCCGGAGACCACCACCGCCCCGGCCAGGGTCAGGGCGAACTCGCGGAACAGCGCGCCGGTCAGGCCGCCCATCATGCCGATCGGCGCGTACACCGCCGCCAGGGTGATGGTCATGGCGATCACCGGCCCGGCCACCTCACGGGCGCCGATCAATGCCGCCGCCACCGGCGTGCGCCCTTCCTCGATATGGCGGTGGACGTTCTCCACCACGACAATGGCGTCGTCCACCACCAGCCCCACCGCGAGCACCATGGCCAGCAGGGTGAGCAGATTGACGCTGAAACCGAAGGCCAGCATCAGCGCCGCGGCCCCGAGCATCGACAGCGGGATGGTCACCACCGGAATCAGCACCGTGCGCAGCGAGCCCAGGCACAGGTAGATCACCACCACGACGATTGCCAGGGCCTCAAGCAAGGTCTTGGTGACCTCGTCGATGGAGGCCTGGATGAAGCGCGCCGTCTCGAAGGCAAGCTCGGCCTTGACGTCCGGCGGCAGGGTCTGGCGAATCTGCGGCAGCAATTGGCGGATGCCGTCGACGATCACCAGCGGGTTGCCGCCCGGGGTGGCGAACAGCCCCAGATGCACCGCCGCTACGCCGTCCATGCTGGCGCTGGTCTCGGCCGAAGCCGCGCCCAGCTCGACCGTGCCGATATCGCGGATGCGCACCAGGCCGTTGCCGTCGTTGCGGATCACCAGCTCGCGGAAATCGCCGACCGAGGTCAGGTCGGTGTCGACGCGGATGTTGGCGATCACGTACTGGCCCTTCACCTTGCCCGGCGCCGCCTGGTAGTTGTTGCGGCGCACCGCCTCGGCCACGTCGGCCGCGGTCAGGCCCCGGGCGGCCAGGCGCGCCGGGTCGATCCACAGGCGCATGGACAGGGTCTGGCCGCCGAACACCTGGACCTTGGCCACGCCCTCGATGGTGCTGAGCAGCGGCTCGACCACCCGGGTGAGGTAGTCGGTCATGGCCGGGATCGGCAGGCTCGCGCTGGCGAAGCCGATGTAGGCCACCGCCGTGGACTCGCCCGCCGAGCGCTCGATCACCGGATCGTAGGCCCGCTCCGGCAGGCGGAAGCGCACCTGGTTGACCTTGGCCATCACCTCGGTGAGGGCCTGGGTCGAGTCGCGGTTCAGCTCCATGCGCACGGTCACCAGGCTACGGCCCTGCACCGACGAGGACGACAGGTAGTCGATACCTTCCACCGACGACACCGCCTGGGCGATCGGCTGGGTGACGAAACCCTGCATCAGCTCGGCGGGGGCGCCGGGGTACTCGGTGGTCACGGTGATGGTCGAGCTTTCCAGCAAGGGGTACTGGCGGATCGGCAACTGCAGCAGCGACAGCAGCCCCAGCAGCAGGATCAAGGTGCTGACCACCAGCGCCAGCACAGGCCGGCGCACGAACAGGTCGGTGAATGTCATGGCGTTTTCTCGCTGGGGTCAGGCGCCGCTGGCCGGGGCCTGCAGGGTGTCTTCGGTGGCTTGCACGGCGGCGCCGTCGCTCAGGCGCAACTGCCCGGACACCACTACCTGGTCGTCCTCGCGCAAGCCCTGCTCGATCACCACCCGCCCGGCCTGGCGTTCACCGGTACGCACTGCCACGCGCTGTACCACCAGGGCATCGGCGGCGGCATCGTGGCGGGCGATGAACACCGTGTCGCCGTAAGCGGTGTAGGCAACGGCGGTTTCCGGGACGGTCAGCACCTGGCCGTCATCGGGGCTGGCAACCTGCACGCTGGCATACATGCCGGCCGACAGGCGCGCATCGGGCTTGGCCAGGGTGGCCTGCACCTGCACCGTGCGCGAACGGCCGATCAAGGGGTCGATGGCGGTGATGTGCGCGGTGAAGGCCTTATCGGGGAACGCATCCAACCGCACCTCGACCGCCTGGCCGGTGCGCAGCTGGGCGCTGAGCTGCTCCTCGAGGGAGAAGTTGACGTACAGGCTGCGGGTGTCGATCAGGCTGACCACCGGGTCGCCGACATTGAGGTACTGGCCCTGGTTCACCCGGCGGATACCCAGGCGCCCGTCGAAGGGTGCGCGCACCGCCTTCTGGGCGATCACCGCCTCGGTACGGGCCAGCTCGCCCTGGGCCATGTCGCGGGCCGCCAGGGCGTTGTCCAGCTGTTCCTGGGTGGCGGCGTTCTCGCGCAGCAGGTCCTTGACGCGCCGGTAGTTGGTCCGCGCATTGTCCAGCTGGGCCTTCAGGCGCAGGCGCTCGGCCTGCTCCGGGGCATCGTTGAGGGTGACCAGCACATCACCCTTGCGCACCTGCTGGCCGGAGCTGAAGTTGATCGCCGTCACCCGCCCGCCGATCTCGGCCGACACCAGCACCTGGTGCACCGCCTCCAGCTCGCCGACGCCGGCGAAGGCGCGTTTCTGCGGTGCTTTCTGTACCGTGGCCAGGGCCACCTTGACCAGGTGCCGCGGCGCGGCTGCCGTGGCCTGGGCCTGCCCGGTGTGGCGCCAGGCCAGGCCACCGGCGGTGGCCAGGGCCAGCACCAGGGCACTGCCAAGTATTGCCTTGCTATTCATTGCGCGTCCTCGCCTCAGGCCCAATCCAGGTTGAACAGGAAGAACGCCAGGGTCGCCCACAGCACCAGCACCAGGTGGGTGAGCTGCAGGCCTTCCTGGCGTATCCAGTAGCCGAACCACAGGCCCCCGAGCAGCATGGCGAAAGTGAAGGCGAGGAAGGCGCCAAGTGCCAGGTTCAACCAGGCCCGGGCCAGGAGCGGATCCTGGGCGACGATCAGCCCATAGGTGCCGACCCAGGCCGCCAGGCTGGCGACGATCTGCAGCAGCAGGATCACCAGCAGCGCGGCGCGGGCCAAGCCTGCCGAATGACAGGCCCTGCGCAACAAGGGGAATTCGATGGCCGGCGGCTGGCGCAGTGGCGCCATGGCCAAGGTGGCGCCAATGGCGCCGACGGAGCTGGCGAAGGCCTGCAGGTTGTTCAATACCGCGATGCTCAGCCACAACGCCAGGCCCACGGCCTGGATGGCCTGGAACAGCCACAGGGAGGTGTGCAAATCCATATCAACGTCCGTATTGATGGCCTGGGCGGGACGCCAGGCAATTACACAAGAAAACGCTTGGATATTAGAGGCAGCCTTGCCGATACACAAGCGCCCCTATTACAGGGGCGCGTGTTGACAGGGAAGTTGATGCGGATCAGTCGGGAGACATTTGCAGGGCTGGAGGTGCCAGGAACCGGGATTCTTGGTCAATGGAATGCCTGCAAGAGCGGCTTTGACCGCTCCTGCAGAAGGCGTGGTTCACGCCTGCCCAGGCACCCGAGTCAGGGCTTCGCGAAAGCGCTGGGTACTGGCCAGCGCCAGCACCAGGCCGACAACCGCCACGCCGCCCCCCACCAGGCCGATATGCGCCACGCCCACCTGGCTGCTGACAATGCTGCCAAGCAACGCACCGCCACCGATACCGATGTTGTAGATACCGGAGAACAACGCCATGGCCACGTCGGTGGCATCCGAGGCAAGCTTGAGGGTCTTGGACTGCAAGGCCAGGCTGAAGCTCAGGATCGCCACGCCCCAGACCATGCTCAGGGCGGCGAACACCTGGAAATTGCCCGACAGCGGCAACAGCAGCAGCAGGCACGCGGCAAGCGCGCCGATGGCGCCCACCAGGAAGCCATGGGGGAAACGCTCGCTGTAGCGGCTGAACAACACCGAGCCGAACACGCCGGCACCGCCGTACAGCAACAGCAGCAACGTGGTGTGTTCGCCACTGATCCGTGCCACGTGCAGGGCGAAGGGTTCGATGTAGCTGTAGGCAGTGAACTGCGCGGTAATCACCAGGGTTACCAGCATGTAGGTGATCACCAGCGCCGGACGCTTGAACAGCACCGGCAGGCTGCGCAGCGAGCCGGAGTTCTGGCTCGGCAGCAGCGGCAGCGACTTCATCAGGCAGAGCATGGTCGCCAGCGCCACCCCGGCGATACACAGGAAGGTAATGCGCCAGCCCAGCGCCTCACCCACCACACGCCCCAGCGGGATGCCCATGACCATCGCCAGGGTGGTGCCGGTGGCCAGCAGGCCCAGCGCCTTGGCCTGCTGGCCGGGCGGCGCCACGCGCACCGCCAGCGACGCGGTGATGGCCCAGAACACGGCATGGGCCAGGGCGATGCCGATGCGGCTGACCAGCAGCATGGCGAAGCTCTGCGACAGCCACGACATCAGGTGGCTGACGATGAACACCAGGAACACCAGCAGCAGCAGGCGGCGGCGTTCGATGTTGCGGGTCACCAGCATCATCGGCAGCGAGGCCAGTGCCACCACCCAGGCGTAGATGGTCAGCATCAGGCCGACCTGTGCGGTAGTCATCTCGAAGCTGCGGCCGATATCGCTGAGCAGCGCCACCGGGACGAACTCGGTGGTATTGAAGATGAACGCCGCCAGCGCCAGGGCGATGACGCTCAGCCAACTGCCGCTGCCGGCGGTGGGAGGCATGGAGGTGGGGACGGGACCATTCATGTGAAGATGTTTTTCTCCGCGGACAAGGCAACAGGACGCGCATCGCCTGCCCAGGTTCCAGGCCGGTGACGCACGTTTTCTTATTGAAAGGATGTCCGGCATGGTACGCATCAAGGCCGAGCCTCACAACCGCGGGCGCGGACGGAGTACCATGCGCGCCTGCGTGCACCCTTTTGTCGCACATCACCTACCCTGCGGAACAAGGAGTTCGATCCGCCCATGGACAAGCAGCACCCCCAGCAGCAATGGCGCGAGGCGGTCATCGCCTATGCCGAGGCCATCAACCGCTATGTCGCGCAGGGCCGCGCGCAAGGCTGGGACGATCTGGAGGAACCACAGGCGCCGGCCACCGAGCACCTGCTCGACGCCTGGCAGGCGGCGCTGCTGGCCATAAACCGCCCGGGCACCGACGAACAGCAACGCCAGTTGTTCCGCGAAGCCTGGCCCCCGGCGCATCTGCCGCTGTTGCCATTGCTCGACGAACAGGCCCAGGGCATCGGCAACCTGCTGCTGCTCGACGACGGCAGCCTGCTGGTGCGCATCGGCATGCCGTTCGAGCGCGGCCAGGTGCTGCGCCTCGACGACCAGGGCGTCACCCCGGTGATCGGTGTCGAGCACTTCGGGCGCTGCCCAGGGCGGCGCTACTTCGCCCTAGGCAACGCCGAGGGGGTACGCGTGACCGATGGCTGGGGTGGCCCGCAAGTGGCCCGGCTGGCCTGGCCCCATGGTCTGGAAGGGTTACCGGCGGGTTACCCGTTCGACCCCTTCGACCTGCCGCCGA
Organism: Pseudomonas sp. TE6288; assembly: GCF_054062095.1. NCBI lineage: Bacteria > Pseudomonadati > Pseudomonadota > Gammaproteobacteria > Pseudomonadales > Pseudomonadaceae > Pseudomonas > Pseudomonas sp. TE6288. The sequence continues at coordinate 273,412 of NZ_JBSSEW010000003.1, read as the reverse complement.
CGCCCACTGCGCTGCTGCCCTTCCCCGATGGCCAGCGAGTCCTGCTGGTCAGCAGCGACGGCATCTTCGTGCTTGCCGCCGCTGGTGCCACGCGCCTGCTGCCACGCGAGGACGATATTCTCGAGGAGCTGCGCCAGGGCACTGACCCGGACGACATCGCCCTGGGCCTGACGATGGCACATGCCGCGCTGTCACCGGACGGCAGGCTGGTCGCCCTGGGCGAACAATGCGGCCGTCACCTGGTGCTCGACGAGCAGTTCAGGCGCATCGCAGAGGTCGGCCCGGCCAGCGAGTACCCGCACTTCGCGCTGTTCAACCGCCGGGGCGACCAGCTGATCCTCAATGCCTGCCACTTCTATCAGGGTGGCACCGTCGGCGTGCGGTTGGCCGACCTGCCGGGGCTGGATACCGGTTTCTACAGCAATGATCCGCGCACGCCACTGCTGCAGGACGGCGCAAGGGTCTACGCCGGGGTGGCCCGCGATGGCGAATACATCGTCGGTGACGCCCATGGCTACCTGCGCGCCTTCGGCGAGGACGGCCACGAGCACTGGCAGCACTATCTTGGTTCGACCATCAGCGCGATGGACATCAGCGCCGACGGCCGCACCCTGGTGGTGGCCAGCCATGCCGGGTTCATTTCGCAGATCGCCCTGGACCGTGGCCGACCGCAGTGGCAGATCGGCACGGGGGCGCATGGCGAGGTGCGCCGCTGGTTGTGCTGGAAAGGGTTCGACCGGCCGCTGGCCTGGTAGATCGCTGGCGCGGGCCTGCGGCAACGAATCCGTCTCAGGAAGCCGCCGTCGCCTGCCCGCCCTCCTCGACCCGCGCCGCATAACGCTGCGCCAGCACCGCGCAGACCATCAGCTGGATCTGGTGGAACAGCATCAACGGCAGGATCATTGCCCCAATGCCACCGCCGACGAACAGCACCTGGGCCATGGGCACGCCGGTTGCCAGGCTCTTCTTGGAACCTGCGAAGAGAATGGTGATGCGGTCCTCGACATTGAAGCCCAGCAGCCGCCCGAGCAGCCGCGTGCCGAGCAGCACCACCGCCAGCAGGATCCCGCACACGGCGAACAGGCCCGCCAGGTGCTGCGGCGACACCGTGTGCCACAACCCGGTCACCACCGCCTCGCTGAAGGCGGTGTACACCACCAGCAGGATCGAGCCCTGGTCCACCAGCTTCAGCCAGCGCGCATTGCGCTGGACCCAGGCACCAATCCAGCGGCGGGCGATCTGCCCGGCGACGAAAGGCACCAGCAACTGCAGGGTGATCTTCAGCACCGCATCCAGCCCGGAGCCGGTGTCGCCCGAAGCGCCCAGCAACAGCATCACCAGCAGCGGCGTGAGGAAGATCCCCAGCAGGCTCGAGGCCGCCGCGCTGCAGATCGCCGCAGGCACGTTGCCACGGGCCAGCGAGGTAAAGGCGATGGCCGACTGCACCGTGGCCGGCAAGGCGCACAGGTAGAGCACGCCCAGGTACAGCTCATTGCCCACCAGCGGCACGAACAGCGGCTTGAACGCCAGCCCCAGCAGCGGGAACAGCACGAAGGTGCAGGAGAACACCAGCAGGTGCAGGCGCCAGTGGCCGGCACCGGCGATGATCGCCTCGCGCGACAGCTTGGCGCCGTGCAGGAAGAACAGCAGGCCGATGGCCAGGTTGGTCAGCCAGCCGAACAGCACCGCGCCCTCGCCGGAACACGGCAGCACGGTGGCGATGAACACCACCCCGAGCAGGGCCAGGGTGAAGTTGTCGAACAGCATGCGCAAATATCTCATCACAGATTCCGCCTTGTCTTTGTGCAAGCCTGGACGATAAGGTCTCGGCCTTTAAGCCGCTAACGCCGGAACCCCCGTCAGTGTCGCCCAACGGACAACCCGGCGGCTGAATCACGAAAAGGAACCTTGCACCATGAAACGTCCCCCGCACCTGCTGGTGGCCACTGCCCTGACGCTGGCCGCGCCACCACTGTTGGCAGGCGACCTGCAGCACAGCGTCGATGGCGTCATCCAGCCGCTGATGCGCGAGCACGGCATCGCCGGCATGGCCGTGGCAGTGTATGCCAATGGCCAATCGCATTATTTCAACTACGGCCTGGCCGACAAGGCCCGCGGCCAGGCAGTGACCCGCGATACGTTGTTCGAGGTCGGCTCGGTGAGCAAGACCTACACCGCCACCCTCGCCGCCCTGGCCAGCGCCGAGGGCAAGCTCGACCTCGCGGCGCCCGCCAGCCGCTACCAGCCCGCCCTGGCCAAGGCGCCGATCGGCAGCGCCAGTGTGCTTGAGCTGGGCGCCTACAGCGGCGACTGCCTGCCGCTGCAGTTTCCCGACGAGGTGCAAACGCCTGAACAGACCCTGGCCTGGTTGCAGCACTGGCAACGCCGCGCCGAACCCGGCACCCAGCGCTGCTACTCGAACCCCAGCCTGGGCCTGTTCGGCGACCTGGCGGCGCGTGCGCAACAGCGGCCATTCGCCGAGCTGATGACCCAGGGGCTGCTGCCTCGGTTGGGCCTCGAGCATACCTACCTGGAAGTACCGGCCAACCTCCGGGGCCTCTATGCCCAGGGCTACGACGCCAAGGACAAGCCTGTGCGAGTCAGCCCGGGCCCTTACGCCGAGCAGGCCTACGGCATCAAGACCAGCGCCAGCGACCTGTTGCGCTATGTCCAGTTGCAACTGCAACCGGCCGCGCTCGACCCTGCCCTGCGCCAGGCCATCGCCATCACCCAGGCCGGCTACTTCCAGGTCGGCGCCATGACCCAGGGCCTGGGCTGGGAGCGCTATCCCTATCCGGTCGCCCTCGACACCCTGCTGGACTACAACGGCGCCAGGCTGGTCCGCGAGCCCAACGCCACCCACGCGCTGACCCCGGCACTGCCCGCCGAACCCGCCGCCTGGTACAACAAAACCGGCGCAACCAGCGGTTTTGGCGCCTACGTGGCATTCGTGCCGTCGAAACAGATGGGCATCGTACTGCTGGCCAACCGCAACTACCCCAACGAGGAGCGGGTACGTGTCGCGCAACGCATCCTCTCAAGCCTGGAGCCATGACGGCCGATTCCCGACGCCGGCGAACGGACTCGACAGACACAACGAAGAGGATTGTCCGACAAGATGTAGTGACTAAAAATAATCACTACAAAACGGTTGACGCCCTTCCCGCGCCTTGGGCATGATGAGGCCGTCTCCCTGATCGGGAGCGGTGGCAAGGGTGTTCCAGACGGTCTGCGCGGTAACGCAGGCCGTCCGTGGAGAGGGAAACTGCCCAGAAGGCAGCGTGAGAAAGCCCCTGTTGCGAAGCTGCTGTAGCAGCCTTGGTTAGCGCGCTACATGGTGTGGCGCCAATGTGAACTTCAGACGAACTTCACCAACGAATGTGAGTAATGGGGGCTTTATGATGAACTTGAACAACAATCCAACCATCGACCAACTGGCCCAGCTGTTCGCCGCGCGCAAGGACAGCCTCGACGACCACCTGCTGTGGGTCAGCCAATCCGGCGAGGTCCGCCTGGATCGCCTGCCGCCGAACACGGTCGAAGACGAGTTCGAATCGCACATGCCCAGCATGCGCGCCCGTTTCAAGGTCTACCGCCGTGGCCAGGGCTACGTCGGCAAGAAGGCCGCCGCCGACACCTCCTTCGTCGGTCGCGTACTCGAGACCCTGCAACAAGAATGGCCGACCGCCCGCGAGCGGCAGGCAATCAAGGTGATCGACGCGTTGAACTGATCCCGCGGCTTTACACCGTTTCTTGAGCCCGGCCCGACAAAGGCCGGGCTTTTTCATGCCTGGCGCCTGCGCGGCATCGCTTCGGGCAGCGGCAAGGCGCCCGTGGCCAGGGCGCGGGCACGGTCAACGCCCCACACCAGGGCCCGTGTCATGGTTTCGCCCGGACGCGAGGGGTAGTACTCCTCCAGCAGTGCCTTGCCGTCGCGGGCGTACAGCCCGAGAAACAGCTGCGTGGCGCCAACCCTGGACAGGCGCACCTGCACATCGATGCTGGTGCCGTCGCTCAACTCCTCGTCATGGCTGCGGCTGTGCAACTGCGCATCGGCCCATTGCCAGTAGGTCTCTTCCCTGATTCGCATTGAAGTCGATACTCCGTGTCTGACATGCCGCGCAAGAAAAGCACAGCCTCGAGCCGGCGGCGAGGGGGACGCGCCGATACCATGAGCGGGATCAAGAAATGGCGGGAAATGCGTGCCGTTGGGCGGTTTTGCAGTGTTCGGACCAACATGATCGCGGGGCAAGCCCGCCCCCACAGATTTCTAGCAAGGTCTGTGGGAGCGGGCTTGCCCCGCTAATGTGCTGTTTCACTTTTTCGACGGGACACGCGGCGTGAACCGCCCCTTCTTGGCCCGTTGCAGGTGCGCCGGCTGCAGTTGCTCCGATTCGTCCAGGGTCATGTTGGCAAAGCCCAGGCGCAAGGCCGCTTGCCCGCAGCGCACCTGGCTGTTGATCGGAAACGCATCGTTCAGGTCTTCAAAAAAAGATTCGCTCATGCCCTGACTCCCTCCAATGGCGACCGTGCCGGCAGGCAATGCACCTGCCTAGTGAAGCAGCGGCCCGTTGAAGTGAGACTAGTCGGTCATTTACAGACCAGCCGGACAAAACCTCCTTGCCCGACCAGTGGCAACTGGCCTTACTTCAACCGCACCGCCGTACCGGTGGCGAACACCACGACCATGCCGCCCTGCACCGACGGCATGCTGATCTCGAAGTCCACGCCTACCACCGCATCGGCTTGCAACTGCCGTGCCCGCGCCACAAGCTCCTCGGTGGCCTGCTCGCGGGCCAGCTTCAGCGCACTCTCCAGGGTCTGCGAACGGCCACCGAAGAAGTCGCGAAAGCGTGCGAAGAAATCGCGCACGAAGTTGATCCCCTGCACCGATTCGGCGCTGACCACACCGAGGTATTCGGCAACGGGGCGGCCTTCGAGCTGGCTGGTGGTGCTGATGATCATGGGTGAAGCTCCTGGAACAAGACAAAAGAGCACGATCCTAACAAATCCACTGCAGCCAAATTACACAAGCAACTTCTTGAATAATGATTTTCCGGCTCCTAGACTCCCAACGCAGGATCACGCAAGGAGCCTTCATGACCGCCATCCCCGAACAGCCCCCCGCACGCTGGAGCGAACTGCTCAGCGGCGGCAACGCGCTGCGCTCGATCGCCCTGGCCGGCGGGGTCGCCCTGCACGCCGTCAATGTCTATATCGTCACCACGCTGCTGCCCACGGTGATCGACGAAATCGGCGGGTTGGCCTTCTATGCCTGGAACACCACCTTGTTCGTGGTGGCCTCGATCATCGGCTCGACCCTTTCCACCCGTTTGCTCGCTCGCGGCGGGCCACGGGTCGCCTATCTGCTCGCACTGCTGGTGTTCACCCTCGGTTCGGCAGTGTGCGCAATGGCCACCAGCATGCCGCTGCTGCTGGTCGGGCGCAGCGTGCAGGGCCTGGGCGGTGGCATCCTGTTCGCCTTGAGCTATGCACTGATCCACCTGGTGTTCGAGACCCGCCTGTGGCCCCGCGCCATGGCCCTGGTCTCGGCAATGTGGGGGGTGGCCACGCTGTGCGGCCCGGCCGTGGGCGGCGTGTTCGCCGAGGGCGGGCACTGGCGCTGGGCATTCTGGTCGCTACTGCCGGTGGCCGCCGCCCTGGCGCTGATCGTCTGCCTGCGTCTGCCGGCGCGCCAGGCGCTGGACGACAATGGCGCACGCCCGGCCTATGGCCTGATCGCCTGCCTGGTGGCCTCGGTGTTGGCGATCTGCGCGGCCAGCCTGGCCGACTCATTGTGGGTCAATCTGGCCGGGATCGTCGCCGGGCTGGCCATCGCCGCGCTGATCGCCCGCCTCGATCCCCGTGCCCGTCACCACCTGCTGCCCACCGGCGCCTACAGTCTCAGGCAACCGATGGGCGCGCTGTTCGCCATGATGTGCCTGCTGGTGGCGGCCATCACCACCGAGATCTATGTGCCCTATTTCCTCCAGCGCATCCATGGCTTCGGCCCCCTGGCCGCGGGCTACCTGACGGCCGTGATGGCCGCCGGCTGGACGGTCGGCGCCCTGGCCAGCGCCGGGCGTGACCGCGATGGCGGCGCCTGGCAGATCCGCTGCGGCCCGCTGCTGGTGGTCCTGGCGCTACTGGCCCTGGCTCTGCTGACACCCGCCGTGACGTGGGTGGCCAGCACGCCGGGCCTGGCCGTGTTTGCCCTGGCCCTGGCCGGCGTGGGCCTGGGCATCGGCCTGGGCTGGCCGCACTTGCTTACCCGCGTGCTGCAAGCGGCGCGCCCCGGCGAGGAAAACCTCGCTTCGGCCTCGATCACCACCGTGCAGCTGTATGCCACCGCGCTGGCCGCGGCCCTGGCCGGCCTGGTAGCCAACAGCGCCGGGCTGGTCGAGCCCGGTGGCGTCGAGGGCGCGCGCCGGGCGGCATTGTGGCTGTTCGCCGTATTCGCCTGCGCACCGCTGCTGGCCCTGCCATTGGCGCTGCGCCTCACCTCTGAACGCAAGGAGTGACCATGAAGGAATCCAAGGAAGTCTACGAGCGCATCAGCGAGCAGTTCGAAGACTTCACCAGCCACGCCAGCCAGCGCGGGGTCGAGGTCGACACCTTTCGCTACATGGCCGGCGAAGTGATCGGCGAGGAGATCCTCGACCTGGCCTGCGGCCATGGTTTCTTCAGCCGCCGCCTGAAGGACTGGGGCGCGGCGCGGGTGCATGGGGTGGACATCTCGCCGAGCATGATCTATCAGGCGCGCCAGGCCAACGACGGCATCGCCTACGAAGTGCGCGACGTGGCGCAGATGGGCCAGATCGGCCAGTTCGACAAGGTCACTGCGGCATGGTTGTTCAACTACGCCGGCAGCGTCGAGGAGCTGCGGCGCATGTTCGAAAGCGTCGCCCTCAATCTCAAGCCGTCCGGTCGATTGATTGCCTACACCGCCAACCCGGCCTTCGACCTGGCCCGTGGCAACTTCACCGAGTACGGCATCCGCGTACTGGACGAACAGCCGGTCGAAGGCGGCTTTCGCTGCCAGGGACAGTTCATGAGCACGCCGCCGGCGGACTTCACCTACTACCGCTGGCACAAGGCGGTCTACGAGCAGGCCGCCCATGACGTGGGCCTGCGCAATGTGCGCTGGATCGCCCCGCTGATCAGCGGCATCCGCAAGAAGGCGCATCCGCCGGGGTATTGGGACCTGTTCGAACAGAACAGCCTGCAAGTCGGGTTGATCTGCAGCCGCTGAGATCACTGGCGCCGCTAACGCGGCGCATCGCCGGCAAGCCGGCTCCCACACCGATCGCGGCCAACCTCAAGCCATGCGCCATCCCGTAGGAACCGGCTTGCCAGCGATGGGACGCACAAGGCGTCCCCGCTCAGACCTGCACCAGCCACTCATCCACCAGCCCTTGGCGCGCCAGAGCCTCGCACCACGCCGGCTGCGCCTCGACCTGGACTTCATTGCAGTCGAGCTCGTACAACGCTTGCAACACCCGCCGCGCATCGACCTCCTCGATCACCTGGCAGCGCGCCCGGGCATAGCGCCCGTCACGCATCGCCCGCGCCGCATGCAGCACCAGCGTCGGTGCAAGGCCATCCAGCACCTTGGCCGAGGCTGGGCAATCGAGCCCCTGATCGACCACCACCCGCAACGGAGTCACCGGCTCGACTCGCTGTGCCGGTACCTGCGCCAGCAGCGACGGGTCGCAGGCCTTGACCCAGTCACAGGTGGTCAACAACGCCGACGCCCTGCCCCGCCAGTGCTCCAGCGGCGCCTGCTCGTCGCAATGGCTGAGCATCGCGCCCTCACCCATCGCGCCGATGGCCAGCGCCGCCGGCCGCAACACCCGCACCCAGGGGCGCTGGCGCTCGATGCGCGAGAAAAACCCGCGATTGAGCGCTCGCGCCGTGGGACAGGGCATGGCCTCGACCGCGATGCCCGCTTCGCGCAGCCGAAGCGCACCGATGCTCTGCGACGCATCGGCACTGGCCGTGACCACCCGGCGCACCCCGGCGGCCACCAGGGCATCGGCACACGGCGGGGTGCGCCCATGGTGACCACAAGGTTCGAGCGTCACATAGGCGGTGGCCCCCCGCGCCGCCGGGCCTGCCTCCTGCAAGGCGTGTACCTCGGCATGGGCGTGGCCGGCGCGCTGGTGCCAGCCGCGCCCCACCACCTGGCCATCGTTGACGATCACGCAGCCGACGCGCGGGTTGGGCATGGTGCTGTACAGGCCCTGGTTGGCAAGCGCCAGGGCCATGTCCAGGTAGTGGCGGTCGAGCGCACTCACGTGCGGACCAGCGCCAGCAGATAGCGGGCCTCGCCATGCTGACGCTCGATCACCTCCAGGCCCTGCCAGGTGAAGCCGTGGGCCTCCAGTGTCTGGCGGATGCCATCGTCGGTGAAGAAATAGCCCTGGCGCTGGTTGTCCATTTCCCGCCACCCCGCCTCGGGGTGGGCATCATCAACCCCGAACACGTTCAGCCCCACCAAGGCGCCGGGGCGCAGCAGCCGGCGCACATGGGCCAGGTAAGGGCCCCATTCATCCGGGTGCTGGTGGTGGAAGCAGCCGTTGTCCAGGGCCGCGTCGAACACCGTTCCCGGCGCCGGCTGCCAGTCCTGCATGGCCTTGTTCACCAGGTCCAGGCGATCGCCCCAACGCTTGCGCAGCAACGGCCAGCTGGAGTTCTCGACGATATCCAGCCCGGTGACGCGGTGCCCGGCGAGGATAAAGGTGGAGGCGTCGCGGCCGCGACCCACGCCGATATCCAGCACATGCTGGTCGCCCTGCGGGTCGAGCCGTTCAAGGAAGGCCTGGGCCGCCTGGATCATGCCGACATCCCACGACCACTCGTCCTCGCCATGGCTGTAGCGGTGCACGAACGAGGTGTCGAGGGCCTTGCGGTAGTCGCCCTGGGGCATGAAGTCGCTTGCTTGCTTGCTCATCGTGCTGCTCCTTCAAGATGCCAGGCGGGCGTCGATGCCGTAGATGCGCCCGTCATAGGAACTGGCCAGGAACGCATCGCTGGCCGCGTCATGGGTCAGGCAGGAAATGCCGCTGGCGGTGGGTCGCTGCACCGGCAGCCAGCGCCGCGAGGCCAGGTCGAACAGCGCCACGGTACCGTTGTAGGCAGCGGTGGCGATCACCCGGCCATCGCTGGAGGCAGCGATGCATTTGATCGAGTGCTGGTGCGGCGAATCGAACACCTCGTCGCCGGTCTCCAGCCACAGGCGCAACTTGAGGTCGCGGCCGATGCTGGCGAAACCGCCGGTGATCGGGCAGCAGCCGTTGGAAATGCGGGTGTGCGCCGCCTCGATGTGCCGCACGCAGCTGAAGTCGGCGATGCTGTGCAACGCGGCGTCGGCCGAGGCGCAGACGCTGAACAGGTGACGCTCGTCGGCGGCCACGCCCTTGATCGCGTTGTCGTGCATGGGGATCGATGCCACCAGGCGCAGGCCGCCCTTGCCGTCATGGCCGAACACCAGGCCTTCGCCGGTGTAGGTGCCGATCAGCGCCAGGTCCTCGCCCTGCTTGACGAAGGTGGCGCCACAGTTGAGCGGCGAACGGTGCTGGTAGAGCATGCGCCCGGACAGGCCATCGAACACCTGACCCATCTGACCACCGGTCAGCAGCAGCGGCCCGAACGGCAGGAGGAAGTTGCACAGGCTGCCGACACAGGTCACCGGCTGGTCGTCACGGTGCAGGATACCGGCGTCGCCGATGCTGTACTGGCGCTCTTCGCTGCGCACCACGGCATTGATGCTCACCGCCGGCTCGATGCCCGACACCTGCCACTGGTCCTGCTCGTAGTTCCAGGTGGCGTAGCGCGAGCCGAAGGTGGCGAACACCAGTTGCTCGTCGCCGACGAAGGCGCAGCTGCGTGGCCAGACGATGCTCGGCAGCGCGGTGCTGCGGCGCTTGACCAGGTTGCGCCCGGCGTCGAAGGTCCAGAGTATCGCCGAGCGATCGTAGCTCAGGCTCACCAGCAGGCGTTTGTCGTCGTTCCAGACAATGCGCTTGATCCCTGCGGCATGGGCCGCCACGGTCTGCACCTGGCCGTCGGCGATGATCGAGATGCGCCCCTCGTCATCGCCGGCGAACACCACGCCTTCGCGGGTGATGGCGATGGTATCGGTTTCCACGCCGCCGATGTCCACCTCGTCGCATTGCTGGCCGCTGCGGGTGTCCCACTGGCGCACGGTGCCGTCATCGCTGCTGGAGATCAGGCGCTGGCCATCCGGCGACCAGACCACCGAGATCACGTCGGCCTGGTGGCCATGGAATGCCTGCAGCTGCACGCCATCGAGGTCGAAGATGCGCAGCACGTGGTCGCGCGAACAGGTCGCCACGCGCAGGCTGTCGGGCGAGAACACCGCCATCTCGACGTCGTCGTTGTGCCCTTGCAGCACGGCCTTCAGGCGCATGCTCGGCACTTCCCAGATACGCGCGGTGTAGTCGCTGCTGGCGCTGACCAGGTGCTTGCCGTCGCTGCTGAAGGCGCACTGGTTGGCCAGGTGGTCATGGTGCACACGGTGGATCGGCTCGCCGGTGGCCGCGTTCCACAGGATCACCTGGTTGTCGTAGCCTGCGGTGGCGACGAAGTGCGCGGCATGGGCGGCGATACCGCTGATAGGGCCAATGTGTTTCATCGAAAGATCCTTTTTCGCTGGGGGTCAGAGCTTGATCGAATGGGCGGACTTGACGGCCTTCGCCTGCAGGTAGTTGCGGTTGTGGTTGGTCAGGAACACCCCGGTGGGTACCTGCTCGATCACATCGATGCCGCCGGCGCGTAACTGGGCGACCTTCTCCGGGTTGTTGGTCAGCAGCCGGCACTGGTCCACGCCCAGGGCGCGCAGGATCTGCACGGCAGGGTCGAAGGAGCGTGAGTCGGCCAGGTGGTTGAGGCGCAGGTTGGCTTCGTAGGTGTCCAGGCCCGAGTCCTGCAGCAGATAGGCCTCGAACTTCGAGTACAGGCCGATACCGCGCCCTTCCTGGCGCAGGTAGATCAGGTAGCCGCCGACCTCCTTGAGGGTGCGCAGGGCCTCCTGCAGCTGCGGGCCGCAATCGCAGCGCTGCGAGCCGAACACATCGCCGGTGATGCATTCGGAATGCACCCGCACCAGCGGCACGTCGCACTGATCGCGCCCGATACCCACGGCGAAATGCTCCTGGTCACGCTCGAAGCCGTGGAAGCCGAAGAAATGAGCATCGACATCGCCGCCGAGGATGGAAATCGGCACGATGGTGTGAAGCGAAACATCCTTGTTCATGGAATCAGACCTCTTGCACGGAAGACGGAAAAACTCAGTTGTGGTTTTCAACCAGGCGCAAACCCATGACGTAGATCGGTCGCGGGTAACGCCCGTGGCGGCGCGCGGTACGCGCCAGGTCGCGGAAACGGGTGAAGCTGCCACCACGGGCCACGCGGTGGGTGCCAACATCGAGCACCAGGTCGTCCTCGATGCGGGGGCCACCGGGGTAAGGCTGGTAGTCCTCGGCAACGTACTCCTCCACGTTGCCGGCCATGTCCAGCACGCCGAACGGCGAGGCCGCATCGATGAACACACCGACCGGCGTGCTGTCCAGATAGCCCAGCTCGGCAGTGTTGGCGTGCTCGACCTGGTAGGCGTCGCCCCAGGGGAACTGGCGCCCTTCAGCACCGGCGGCGGCATACTCCCACTGCGCCTCCGTGGGCAGGGCGAAGCGCCGGCCGGTACGCTCGCTGAGCCAGCGGGCATAGGCATCGGCATCGCTGGCCGAGACGCTGTACACCGGGTGGTTGGCATGGTGTCGTGGGTAACGGCCGAAGGCCCAGCCGTCGGGGATGCCGGCATGACCGCTGTCGAGCAGGAACTGGCGATACTCCTGGTGCGTCACCGGGAAGCGGGCGATGCGGAACGCCGCCAGCTCGACCGCATGGCGCGGGGTCTCCTTTTCGATCCAGCTGCGGTCCAGGCCCAGCCCGTCGAACTGGTCCATCACCTGCGCCACCGCGCCTGGGTCCAGGCCGATGTGCACCCGTGCCGCGGGAATGTCGATCATGTCCGGGGCGAAGGTGTCGATGCGTGGATCACCGCGCAACGCCAGCACCTCGCCGGCGCCGATGCGACGCGCCAAAGGCTGGCGCGGCTGTTCCAGGATGGCGAGCAGGACGTCCAGCGGAGCCTGGAGCAGATCGGCGAACGCTTCGCCGACCTTGGCCTGCAGGGGATGCTCCTGGTACTGCTCGGAATAGCCCATCAACGCCCGGTCACTGACATCCTTGGGCAACGGGCTGGGCAGCCGTGGCCAATGCCACTGTTTGTAGCTGTTCATGCGAATACCTGCCTGGGCACACACCTGCGCGCGCAAAGGCACGGCAGGCGTGTGACGACGTGGGGTCAGAGACGGTCGAGGAGCAACCGCGGGTTGCTTTCGATCATCTCCACTTCGGCGCTGTACACCTCGATCACCAGCCCATCGGGGTCTTCGAAGTAGACGGCGCTGCGCACGTTGTCCGGCCCATGGTGATAACCCGGCGCCGGGCCGTTGCCCTTGACCAGCTTGATGGTGCCGGCGGCGGTGACCTGGTCGGCAATGCGCCTTACATCCTCGGGCAGTGCCCGTATGCCGATGTGGTAGCCGGCCGGGTAGCTGAACGACTCGCTCTGTTCGATGAAGAAGTCGAAGCCGTTAAGCTCCATGACTGCCTTGCGCGGGCCGAGGTTGTAGCAGTAGTTGGCGCCGAGTATGTCGCTGTAGAAGGCCTTGGACGCCTCCAGGTCGCGGGTCAGGATGTTCACGTGGTTCATTTCCGGACGCTGCCTGGCCCGCGCCGCCTCGTCCAGCTCCAGGCCGTCGAGGGAACGCCACAGTTTGGTTGCCGCGGCGAACTTGGCGAAGCCCGCCAGCCAGTCCTTGATCGCCACCCCGGGTACCTGCCCGCTGGCGATATCCAGCGGGTACGGGTAGAGGAAGCCCTGGCTGGCCTGCTGCCACTGGGCGATCACCCCCGTGGCGGACGGCAGCTGCGCCAGCGTGCCTTGCACCCGCACCAGCACCAGCGCGGTATTCCGGCACAGCCCGGCGGCCTCACTGAGCAGGGTGTTCAGCGCCGTGGGGGGCGTGGCGCTGTCGAGCAACAGGCAGACCGCGTCCACCGGACCCTGGCCGACCGGCTTCTGGCTGACCTGCAGGCTGAAACCCGCTGCGGCCGCGGCGCTGCCCAGGCTGTCCAGGGCCTGGGCAGCGGCGTCACCGAGCGGCGCGGCGTGCAATGCCAATAGACGCAACATCAGGCAGCCCTCCGCCCGATCAGCAGGGTGTAGCGGCCGATCGGTTCCTGCTCCACCGTGAGCCCCGCCGCTGCCATGCTGTCGATCAGGTAACGGCTGGGGTGCAGTTCACCGTTGACCGTGTTGAGCATCATGTGCAGGGAGAAGTCGGCCGACAGGGCCGGATGAATCTCATCGTCTTCCAGGGCCATGCTCAGCACCAGCAGCGCGCCGTCGCCCTCGACCATGCCAGCGGCGCCAGCGATCAGGGTGCGCACCTGCTCGCGGGTGAAGTAGTGCAGGCAGTCGTTGAGCATCACCACATCGGCGCGCTCGCCCTGGTACTGGGCCAGGTCCAACAGGTTGCGGGCATGGAAACCCAGGCGCTCGTCGAGTCGGTACTTGGCGAAGGTGGCCGCGGCCGCCTCGCGGGTGGGTTCCAGGTCCCAGACCTCCCCTTTGACCTGCGGATGGCGGCTGGCGATCTCGGCCAGGTAGGTGCCGTGGCCGCCGGCGAGGTCGATCACCCGACGGGCCTTGTCGAACAGCGGCAGGTCACGCAGCACGTCCACCATCGGCTGGCTGAAACGGACCATGGCGTCGTTGAAGGCATCGCGGGCCGCCAGGTCGTGCTTGAAGCGATTTTCCTGCTGGAAGTCCAGCGAATCGCGGCTGCGCAGGACTTCGTCCAGGCGTGGCCAGTTGTGCCACTGCAGGCGCTGATGGTCGATGATCGGGCCGATGAACTCGGCGCTGTCGCTGACCAGGAAACGCTGGCTCAGCGGCAGGTTCTCGAAGCCTTGTGCGGTGCGCTTGAGCAGGCCCATGGCCACCAGCGCGTTGAGGAAGATACGGCCCTTGTTCGGCACCCAACCCAGCGCATCGCTCAATGCCTCGGCACCGACTGGCTGGCGGGTGTGGTCGAACACGCGCTGGGCCAGCGCCGAATGCAGGATGGCGGACTGGCGGTACTGGTCGGAGAGCTTCACCAGGTCGACCACGCCCTGCAGGCTGCTCACTTCATCGGCGTGTTCATAGATGGTCACGGGTTTCTGGGCATTCATGCACTCACATCCCTGTCGAGTTGTTGTTTGATGGGCCCATGCCCGGCATTTGCCAGCAAGGTGTTGACGCACTTGCACGCACCCCTCCCTGGGACCGGCAAGCACAGGCTCCGCAGATCAGCCTAGACGCGGATCTAATAAATACAACTAATACCTTTTATATTTTTATCGCATATAAATTTTCTCATCGATAATCGTTCCCCCTTGCACAAATCACCGCGAATCCGGGCTATCCTTCGCCCACTTGCCTGCGCAAAGGATGGCCCAGGAGAGTGCCCGATCCGCTCATTCACGCCCGGTTTCCAGCGCTCCATGACCTCGACCACCGTAGATTCGAACTGCACCGCCGACCGCATCCTGTTCCTGCTCAAGACCCGCGGGCCGCTCAAGACCGCCGATCTTGCCCAATTGCTCGCCATCACCTTCGAAGCCGCCCGCCAGCAGGTGCAGAAACTGCAGGCGGCCGAGCTGATCAGCGGCATCAGCGTGCCGGCCAAGGGCGCCGGGCGGCCCTCGCAGAAATGGGCGTTGACCGCCACCGCCCAGCGCCGCTTCCCCGATTCCCACAGCGTGCTAACCCTGCAACTGATCGAGAGCGTCGAGCAGGTGTTCGGCAGCGATGGCGTCGACCGCCTGATCAGCCGCATGGAAGACAGCAACAGCCGCGAGTATCAGCAAGCCTGCGCAGGAGCCGAAAGCCTGGAAGACAAGGTGCGCATCCTTGTGCAATTGCGTGAACGCGCAGGCTACATGGCCGAGATCCAGGCCGACGGCGACAACTGGCTGATCGTCGAGAACCACTGCCCGATCTGCATTGCCGCCACCCGTTGCCAAGGGTTCTGCCGCAGCGAGCTGCAGGTGTTCCAGGCGGCAATCGGTGAGCAAGGGCTGGTGGAGCGCTGCGAGCACCTGATCTCGGGGGACCGGCGTTGCGTCTATCGCATCTCGCCGCGGTAGCCCGCCCCCAGGCAGTGCTCGTCACGCCGCTCCATCAGATCCGCCGCCTGCCCTTGAGCGCCGGGATGGTGGTCTGGGCGATCTCCACCTGTACCTGCTCGCGGCGGGTATTGGCCGCGAGGCCCGCCAAGGTCGGCTGGCTGAACAGCAACCGCGCATCGGCGTGCAAGCCGGCCTGGCGCATGCGTGCCACCAGGCTGACCGCCAGCAGTGAATGCCCGCCCAGCTCGAAGAAGTTGTCGTCGCGACCGACCTGCTCGATCTTCAGCACTTCGGTCCAGATCTGCGCCAAGGCCTGCTCCAGCTCATCACGCGGTGCCTGGTAGGCCCGGCTGATCACCGCCGCAGCGCCTGGCACCGGCAAGGCGTTGCGATCGACCTTGCCATTGGCGCTCAGCGGCAGCTCGGCCAGCAGCACGTAGGCCGACGGCACCATGTAGGCCGGCAGGCGCGCCAGCAGGTAGCCACGCAACGCCTCAGGTGTTGGCGCGTCGTGGTTATCGCGGCAGCTGGCATAGGCCACCAGGCGATCCTCGCGCACCAGCACCACGGCCTGGCCAAGGGCCGGGTGGCTCGCCAGTAGAGCCTCGATCTCGCCTGGCTCGATACGCAGGCCATTGAGCTTGACCTGGAAATCGTTGCGCCCAAGGAACTCCAGTTCGCCATCGGCGCGGTAACGCACCAGGTCGCCGGTGCGATACAGCCGATCACCGGCCACGAACGGGCTGGCGATGAAGCGCTCGGCCTGCAGTGCCGGCAAGCCCAGGTAACCACGGGCCACGCCGATACCGCCGATGTGCAGCTCGCCGGCGCACCCCATGGGCACCGGGCGGTCATGGGCGTCGAGCACATACAGGCGGGTGTTGCCGATTGGCCGCCCGATCGGTGGGGCGACGACGGGCAGTGGCTGCTGCGGTTCCAAGGTCCAGGCGGTGCTGTCGACGGTGGCCTCGGTGGGGCCATAGACATTGTGCAGGCGCACCCGGGGCAGTCGCTCGCGCACGCGCTGCGCCAGTGCCAGGGTCAGTTCGCCGCCCCCGCAGAACAGATCGCGCAGGCTGGTGCAGCGCTCTACGCCCGGGGTGTCGAGGAAGGCATGCAACAAGGCCGGCACGAACTTTACGGTGGTCACCTGGCGGGCCTGGATCAGTTGCACCAGGTAGGCCGGGTCACGGTGCCCGTCAGGGCGCGCCAGTACCAGGCGCAGCCCCGCGCACAATGGCCAGAACAGCTCCCATACCGAGCCATCGAAGCTGAACGGCGCCCGTTGCAGCAACCCGTCATCGGCCTGCGGCGGGCACAGGTCGCTGCCCCAGCGCATCAGGTTGCACAGCCCGCGGTGCTCGACCATCACGCCCTTCGGCGTGCCGGTGGTGCCTGAGGTATACATGACATAGGCCAGGTGCCCGCCGCCAAGCTCCGCCAGCGCGGGCGCCTGGTCGCTGTGCGCCTGCCAGGCGCCCTGGTCCAGGTCCACCAACGGTGTTTGCTGGCCATCGAACAGGCCGCGGGTGGCGCCCTGCACCAGCAGCGCCAGCGGTGCGCTGTCGGCGAGCAGGTAGTGCAGGCGCTCGTCGGGGTAGTCAGGATCCAGCGGCACATAGGCACCACCGGCCTTGAGCACGCCCAGCAGGCCGACGATCAGCGCCACGCCACGCTCGAGGCATACGGCGACCCGCGTGTCGGGCCGCACGCCGAGGCCTATCAAGTGGTGCGCCAGGCGATTGGCCTTGGCATCGAGCTCGCGGTAGGTCAGTTGCGTCTGCTCGGTCTGCAGCGCCACGGCATCCGGCGCGCGCCTCACCTGAGCGGCGAACATGGCCGGCAGATGCGGGTATCCAGGGTCCAGCGCCACCTCGGTGGCGTTGACGGTCTCCAGCAGGTAGCGGCGTTCATCCTCCGGCAAGGTCGACAGCGATTCGAGCGCCACCGGGGCTTGGCCGGCCAGCGCCTCGGCCAAGCCCCGCAGCGCGCACGACACATGCCCGAGCACGCGCTCGGCGCCCAGTTCACGGGGCGCACGCACACTCAGGCGCAAGGTGTCGCCCTCCTCGTCCACGGTCAGCACCAGGGCATGGCTGTGCACCTCGCTGGCCTCGAGCAGCGACACGCCCGGCAACGACACAGTCTGCGCCGCGCCATGCCGATAGTTGAGCAGGCTGTCGAACAGTGCCACGCCGGCTGGCAGGCCGCTGCAACGCTGGGCCAGGACCAATGGCGCGTCCTCGTGCCCGAGCAGCGCCGCCAGTTGGCTATGGGTACCGGCCAGGGCCTGGGCCACGCTGCGCCCGGCCAGCGACACGCGCAGCGGCAGGCTGTTGATGAACATGCCCAGCGCCCGGTCGGCGCCCTCGCCGGCCATCACCCGGCCCAGCAGCACGGTGCCGAAGACCACCTCGTCACGGCCGCCCAGCGCCCCTAGTACCTGCGCCCAGGCCAGGTGCATCAGGCTGCCAAGGCCGACATCGTGCTGGCGCGCGCGCTG
The DNA here is from genome assembly GCF_054062095.1 of Pseudomonas sp. TE6288. Lineage (NCBI taxonomy): Bacteria > Pseudomonadati > Pseudomonadota > Gammaproteobacteria > Pseudomonadales > Pseudomonadaceae > Pseudomonas > Pseudomonas sp. TE6288. The sequence goes on along the minus strand of NZ_JBSSEW010000003.1, from coordinate 255,645 downwards.
GCGCAGGGTGGCGGCCAGGGCCTCGGGCACGTTGATGGCGCAGGTCTCGACCTGCGCCCCCCCTTGCGGCCCTTCAGCCATGCCGGCCAGCCGGGGCGGCGCCAGCACCCCGGCCAGGGCCTCGCGCAGGTACCGTTCATGGCTGGCCTGCCGGCGCTCATCGCGGCTCAGCGCAACATAGTTGCGGTAAGCCACCGGAACAGGCAGGTCATGGCCTTCGCCTGCCATCAGCGTCGCCAGCTCGGCGAGCAGCACCTGCACCGAGACCGCGTCGTTGACCAGATGGTGGAAATGCAGCAGGCCCAGCCATCGCGCCTGCACGCTGTCCTCGACACAGGCCAGGGCCATCATCGGTGCCTGGCGCAGGTCAAGCCGCAGCCCCTGTTCGCGTAGCCGCGTGGCCGCATCGCCCGGGCCGGGCCCAAGCACGCTCAATGGCAGCCAAGCCTGGCGCCACACCACCTGCTGGGGCTGTGCCAGGCCTTCCCAGGCCAGGCTGGTGCGCAGGATGTCGTGGCGCTCGATGACCCGGGCCAGGGCCTGGTTGAACGCCTCCAGCGCCGCCCTGCTGTCGAAGGCGAAGAGCGCCTGCTGCAGGTAGGGATCGCGCTCGTCGGTGAGGTGATGGTACAGCAGCCCTTCCTGCAACGGCGCCAGGGGGTAGATCTCCTGCACATTGGCCGCGCCGCCCGGAACCGTGCCGACGATCTGGTCGATGCTGGCCTGGTCGAGGTGGGTCAAGGCCAGCATCTCGGGGGTGACGCGCTGGCAACCCGGCGCCACGCGGTTGGCCGGTACCGCTTGCGCGGGGGCGCTGCCGAGCGACGCGGCGAGGCTGGCCAGGGTCGGCTGGCCGAACAGCACCTGGGCATCGGCGTGCAGCCCTGCCTGGCGCATGCGCTCGATCAGGCGTACCGCCAGCAGCGAATGTCCACCCAGTTCGAAGAAGTGATCATGCCGCCCGATCTGCTCTACCTCCAGCAGCTCGGCCCATAGCGCGGCCAGGCGCTGCTCGAGCTCGCCCTGCGGCGGCTCGTGGGTACGCCGCACCGAGGCCTCGCTGTCCGGTGCCGGCAAGGCGCGACGGTCGAGCTTGCCATTGGCGGTCAGCGGCCAGGCCGCCATCGCCACATAGGCCGAAGGCAGCATTGCCGCGGGCAAGCGGTCGCGCAGGTGCTCATGCAGGTCCAGCGGGGTCAGTACCTGCCCGGCGACATACCAGGCCACCAACTGCCCGTCACGCAGCAGTACCACGGCCTCACGCACGGCCGCGTGGCTCGCCAGCGCACTCTCGATCTCGCCCAGCTCCACCCGCACACCGCGGATCTTCACCTGGTCGTCACTGCGGCCCAGATACTCCAGGGTGCCCTCGGGCAACCAGCGCACCAGATCCCCTGTGCGGTACATCCGCGCGCCAAGCTGCTGGGCGAAAGGGTCGTCAAGGAAGCGTTCGGCGGTGAGCTCGGGGCGGTTCAGGTAACCACGGGCGACCCCCGCGCCACCAATGTACAACTCGCCCACGGCGCCCACCGGCAGTTCTCGCCCCTGGGCATCCAGCACGTACAGGCGCGCATTGGCCACCGGCGCGCCGATATGCAGCACCTGCCCGGGGTGCACCTCGCCAGCGCTGGCGACCACCGTGGCCTCGGTCGGGCCGTAGTTGTTGATGATCCGGCAACCCCGCTCCCGGGCCAGGCGCCGCAGGCGGTCGCCGCCGACCAGCAAGGTCTGCAAGGTCGGGTGTGGCTCGCCCTGGGCGAAGGCGTGCTCGGCCACTGGCGTGGGCAGGAAGCTGACCTGCAACGGCTGGGCGCGCCACCAGCGCAACAGCGCATCGATATCCTCGCCCCCTTCGCCCACCGGCGCCAGGTGCAACGTCGCGCCGGCGCACAGGGCTGGCCAGACTTCCCAGGCCATCGCATCGAAGCCGAAGCCGGCCAGGCTGGAGGCATGGCTGCCCGCGTGCAGGTCAAAGGCAGCACAGTGCCAGTCGACCAGATTGGCCAGCATGCGGTGCTCGACCATCACGCCCTTGGGTTGGCCGGTGGAGCCGGAAGTGTAGATCACGTAGACCAGGTTGGCGCCGGACAGCTGGGCGACCTGGGGGTTGGCCAGCCCTGCCCTGGCCGATGGCAAGCGGTCCAGCTCGATCACCGGCACGCTCGTGGCCGGCAGGCGGTCACGCAGGCCCGAGAGGGTCAGCACCACCTTCGGCGCGCAGTCATCGATCAGGTACTGCAGGCGCTCGCTCGGGTGCGCCGGGTCCACCGGCACATAGGCCGCGCCAGCCTTGAGCACCGCGAGCAAGCCGACCAGGGTGTCCAGGCCGCGCCGGGCGAGCACCGCCACCCGCTGCTCTGGCAGCACGCCCATGGCCAGCAGTTGCGCGGCCAGCTGGTTGGCGCGGTCATTCAACTCTCCATAACTCAGGCTGCGCCCCTGATGCACGGCGGCCGTCGCCTCGGCGCGTGTTGCGGCCTGGGCCTCGATACGGCGGTGAACCAAGGCTGGGCCCTCGGGGCCTTGGGCGGTGGCGTTCCACTGACGCAGGCGCTGGTGTTCCTCGGCAAGCAACAGGTCGTAGCTGTCGATGCCCGCCTGCGGTTGCTCGAGCCCTTGGGCCAGCACATGAAGCAAGCGCGCGCTGAACACTTCGACCTCCTCGGACGCCAGCCAGGCCTGGTTGTACACCAGGTGCAACCAGGCCTTGCCATTGTGCGGATTGCTGCGCAGGTAAATCGACAACGGGGTGGGCTCGTGGTCGTTGCACACTTTGACGCTGTGTGCGCCGAGGCTGCCGTAACGCAAGTCGTGACCCTCTTCCTCGTAGGACACGGTGATCTCGAACAACTGCCCACGGGCCTCGCGGGACAGGCCCAGCGCACGGTTGAGCTCGCTCAGCGGCAAGCGCTGGTGGCGCAGGTCGCGCTTCAGGGTGTCGCCAATGCGCCGCACCAGATCGGCAAAACTCAAGGTCCTGCCGAAGTCCATGCGCAACGCATTGACCTGGGCGAACATCCCTTGCGTCGCCTTGGCCCGGGCATTGCCACGGTTGCGCACTGGCAAGCCGATTACCCAGTCGTCACGCTGCCAGGCCCGGGCGCAGCAGACATGCAGCGCCGCCAGCAACACATGCAGGGCCGACCCCTGCAACTCGGCGGCCAGCTGGTGCATGCGCGTCAGCAATCTGGTGTCGAAGCTGCACTCCAGCGCATTGCTCGGCGTGGCGGTGGCGGGCAGCCCCTGGTCACGTGGCCTGAGCAACGCATCGGGCAGCGTCCGGTACTTGTCCAGCCAGTAGGCGAGGTCACGCTGCTGGCGTGCCGAGCCCTGATACGCCAGGTCGTCCTCGATGAAGGCCTGGTAGGACGGCGCTGAGTCCGGCAACGCCAGGCCCTGTTCAAGCCAACCATAGTACTGGCCCAACTGGTAGACGAACTGCTCCAGGCCCCAACCATCGAAGATCAGGTGGTGACCTTGCAGGACCAACAGGCTGCGGCACTCGCTCAGGTGGAGCAGCGCCATGCGCACCAGTGGCCCGCGCTCGAGGGCGAAGCGCTGTTGCAGCAACGTCTTGATCAGCCCCTGCGCCGCCTCGAACGGTGCGCTGTGGTCGCGCAGGTCATGCTCGTCCAGCGCGACCCGCACGTCGCGGGCGAAGCGCTGGCGCGCCAGGCCATCGCCACCGGCATGGCGCACCAGCACCGTGCGCAACCCGTCGTGCACGCGGACCAGATGGTCAAGCGCCTGGCTCAACAGCCCGCAGTCCACACGGCCATCGAGCTCGACATAACCGCCGACATTGTAGAGCGGCGAATCGCCATGGCTGATCTGGTCGAGCCAGATGTCGCGCTGAGCGCAGGTCAGGGGAAAGGTGTCGGCGGCGGACATGGCGTGGATCTTCCTTGAAACGGGGTCGTTCGCGGATTCAAGCACCCACCCCGGCCCCTGTATGGCCCCCCAAACCCGGACAATGGCAGGGCCTTTTTGCTCAGCCTGAACCTGCGGAATCTTTTGTAGGACATTGACGCTAGCGGGCAGCCGGCAGCGGCCTACCCCTGTGAGCGAGCGTGGCAAACGCCGCCGATCTCGCCGCTTACTGGCGCCAATTGTCCGACAATCCTGCGATCCGCAAGGTACATCAGGGGAAAAACACCGACTTTTCTTGTCGGATTAATTGGCATTTCCTGTCCCCGCTTTCCGCTACAGACGCAGGCTTGGAGCCTGCTATTCAATAGCGCCAAGCCCCAGCACAGAGAGGACTCGACCGCGAGCCCCCGCCGCGTTACCGGATCAAGGAAGACAAGCACATGAAGCTGATCGACAGCCTCGAACACTGCCACGACCCGCACCTGTACCTGCAACTGGGGGCACTGGTTGCCAGCACCGGCGATGGCACCTTCGCCGAACAGATGTTCCAGTTGATCGGTGATCAGGTGCCGCTCCATCGCCTCGACCTCAGCGAATGGACCCTCGACAGCGACCAGGCCAGCATCCGCCAGGTCAAGGCACTGGGCAGTGCCGGCCGCCCCGAGGAAACACCGGTTCAGGAGCCTCTGCGCCACCCCCTGCTGCAAAGCATCATGCGCATGGAAGACCCGCTGCTGATCCAGATAAACGCCCCCGTGCACCAGTGCAACCTGGTATCGCGCAGCGGCAACCGGCGCTGGGTCATCTGCTGCCAACGGCTGCGCAGCGAGGGAATGTTCTCGCTGGCCGAGCTGTCGCTGCTCAAGCGCCTGTCCGACACACTGCTGCCGTTGGTCGAGCATCACGCCCAGCTGTTCCTGCAGTCGGCCAGTCGCCGCCCGGGCGGCCTGCTGCCCGATGAGGCCGGGTCGCTGCGCCAGGTGTTCACCGAGCGCCTGGAGCAAGACGCAATCCGCCTGTCCAGCCGCGAGCAGGAGGTGTGCATCGGCCTGCTCACCGGTGGCACCGTGCCGCAGATGGCCCAGCGCCTGAACGTGAAGAGCAGCTCGATCGAGACCTACCTCAAACGCGCCACCGCCAAACTCGGCGTCAGCGGACGCCACGGCCTGGCCCGCTGGATGGCCGGCACCTGAACCCAGAGACCCTGCCATGCGGCAAATCACACTACCCTTGCTTGCCCTCGTGCTGACCGGCTGCAGCCTGGCCCCCGACTACCAGCGCCCCCCCTCGCCCAGCGCCGAGCAATACCCCAGCGGCCCCGCCTATCGGGGCGGGCCGTCCACCACGGCACTGCCCCGCGACTGGCAGGGGGTCTTCCGCGACCCGGTGCTGCGCCAACTGCTCGACACCGCGCTGGCCAACAACCGCGACCTGCGCGTGGCCGTGCTCAACGCCGAAGCCTACCGCGCCCAATACCGCATCCAGCGCGCCGAGTTACTGCCGAAGATCGCCGCCAATGCCCAAGGCACACGCCAGTATCTGCCACGGCGGCGTACCGGTGGCGAAGGCGTGATCAGCACACAGCAATCGGCCACCATCGGCATCAGCGCCTATGAGCTGGACCTGTTCGGCCGCCTGCGCAGCCTCAGCGACCAGGCCCTGCTCAGTTACCTGGCTACCGACGAGGCACGGCGTGGCGCCGAGCTCAGCCTGATCAGCAGCGTTGCCGGCGCCTACCTGACCTGGCGCGCCGACCAGGAACTGCTGGCCCTGTCGCGCCAGACCTTGCAGGCCGACGAGAAAAGCCTGCGCCTGACCCAGCGCCAGCGCCGCACCGGCACGCTGTCGGCGCTCGACCAGATCCAGGCCACCACCCGGGTCGACAGCACCCGCGCCGCCGTCGCGCGCTATACCCGCCTGGCCGCACAAGACCTCAACCAGTTACAGCGCCTGGTCGGCGCGCAGGTCGATGAGCACCTGCCGCCCCTGCCCCTGGCCAACGAGCAGATCGCCCGGGTGCCGGCCGGCCTGCCCGCCGACCTGCTGCAGCGCCGGCCCGATATCCGCCAGGCCGAATACCAGTTGCAGGCCGCCAACGCCAACATCGGCGCGGCACGGGCGGCGTTCTTCCCAAGCATCAGCCTGACCGCCAACGCCGGCAGCAGCAGCCGCGAGCTGGCCGATCTGTTCGATGCCGGCACCGGCAGCTGGCTGTTCCAGCCGCAAGTGAACCTGCCGCTGTTCAATGCCGGCAGCCTGCGCGCGAGCCTCGATTACGCCAAGCTGCAAAAGGACATGCAGGTGGCGCGCTACGAAAAATCGATCCAGACCGCCTTTCAGGAGGTGGCCGACGGCTTGGCGGCGCGCACCACCTACCAGCAGCAGCTGCAGGCCCAACGCGACCTGGTCGAGGCCAGCCAGCGCTACCACGACCTGGCCGAGAATCGGTACCGCAACGGCATCGACAGCAGCCTGACGTTCCTCGATGCGCAGCGCTCGCTGTTCAGCGCCCAGCAAGGCCTGATCAGTGATCGCCTGGCGCAGTTGCTGGCCGAGGTGAACCTGTTCACCGCGCTGGGCGGCGGCTGGGACGAAGCACCGGGGCTGGCCTACCAGCGCTCGGCGGTCCTGCCGAAGTAGACCGATGGCGACACCCCGAGGGTACGGCGGAACATCGCGCTGAACGCGCTGGGGCTGTCATAGCCCATGTCCAGCGCCACCTCCAGCACCGACTGTCCGGCCGCCAGGGCATCCAGGCTGGCCAACAGGCGCATGCGCCGCAGCCATTGCACCAGGCTCAACCCGGTCTCGCGCTGGAAGGCGCGAGTCAGGGTGCGCGCATTCAAGCCGCTGTAGGCCGCGGCGCGGGCCAGGCTCCAGTCCTCGGACGGGGCCTGGCGCAGCGCTTCGCACAGTCTTTGCAGGTGCGCCGAATGCGGGCTCGGCACATGCAGGGCGAACACTGGCAGCACGCGGATCTCGTCGAGGATAAGTTGCATGATCCGCGCCTCGCGGCCTTGCGCCGGATGATCGGGGGCGACGTCCATGGCGCGGATGATCAGTTCGCGCAGCAAAGGCGAGATCTCGATCACCTGGCATTGGCGCGGCAAGTCCGGGCGCGCGCCCGGGTCGACGAACAGGGTGCGCATGCGCACCACGCCGGCCATGCGTAGCTCATGTTCGACAGCCGCCGGTACCCACACACCTCGCCCAGGGGGGACCACCCAGTTGCCCTCGCGGGCACTGACCGTGACCACGCCGCTGATGGCATGGATCAGCTGGGCGCGGTCATGGCAATGCGGGGCGATGTGCTCGCCATGGCGGTAGTTCTCGGCGAGCGGCAGGATGATAGGGCGCGGCATTGATGCGAGCCTGGCAAGGGTGGATACGGATTATTGGCGATGCACGATTCAAAGGGGAATCCCAGGGGCTTGTGCGAAAAGCCCCGATCAGCAGCCCTGCGCCGAGACTGGCACATCGAAAACCTTGTCGAAGCCCCACTGGAATACGAACGCATAGACAAAGAAGAACACGAACAACGCCAGGTTGGTGACCAGCGCCGCCCACAGGCCGATATCCAGCCAGTACGCCACCAGCGGCAGCAGGATCAGCACCAGCCCGCCCTCGAAACCCAAGGCATGCAGCAGGCGCCGCAGCAAGGTGCGGCTGCGCTTGTGCTGGCGCGCCTCCCAGCGCTCGAAGGCCCAGTTGTAGGCCATGTTCCAGCTCATCGCGATGCCCGACATGAGGACCGACAATACCGTCGACTGCGCCATGCCCGCGCCGAACGCCAGCTCCAGCGCCGGTGCCACGCAAGCCACGGCGATGGCCTCGTAAAGGATGGCCTGGACGACCTTGCGCGCCTTGCCTTGCATGTTCAACTCCTTGAATAAAAGACCCGCAAAGCTACAAGAAGTAAGCCTCAAGAAAAAGTCAGAAATACTTTATTGACTGACCGTTCAATCAAGAAAAATTAGCATAAACGTTTCCGCAACACCCATCCCTGGCGTCCGGCACCACCTTCCGCCGGCACGACCCATGCCTCGAAGCCTCTCGGCCAAGGCCTGCCCGGCACGTCTTGGGGCATGCCGCGCATTGGACAACCCCATGATCGACTGCTTGTATTTATGACTGGCAAGCGTCGACACGTCGTACACCTTCGTCCAGGGAATCGAACGAGGAACTACACGATGGCTTACACCGTGATGATGGTATTCGGTACCCGCCCCGAAGCGATCAAGATGGCCCCGCTGGCCCGCGTCCTGCGCGACTGGCCCGAGGTCGACCTGCAGATCTGCTCCACCGGCCAGCACCGCGAAATGCTCGAACAGGTCCTCACCGCCTTTGGCCTCGAGGTCGACCAGGACCTGCAGGTGATGACCCAGAACCAGACCCTCAACGGCCTGGCCCGCGACCTGCTGGACAAGCTCGACCAGGCCTATGAACAGGTCAGGCCCGATATCGTCCTGGTCCACGGCGACACCACCACCAGCTTCATCGCCTCGCTGGCCGCCTTCCACCGTCACATTCCCATCGGCCATGTCGAGGCCGGCTTGCGCACCGGCAACCTGCAGCAGCCCTGGCCCGAGGAGGCCAACCGACGCTTGACCGGCGTGCTCGCCGACCTGCACTTCACCCCCACCCGCGACTCCGACGCCAACCTGATCCGCGAAGGCGTGCCGCCCGAGCACATCGAGGTCACCGGCAACACGGTGATCGACGCCCTGCTGTGGATGCGCGACAAGCTGAACAAGGACAACTGGCGCCCCGCCGCCGACTCCCCGCTCAATGTGCTGCGCGACGACCAGCGCATGGTGCTGATCACCGGCCACCGCCGGGAAAATTTCGGCAGCGGCTTCGAACGCATCTGCCTGGCCCTGGCCGAACTGGCCCTGCGCTACCCCGACGTACAGTTCCTCTACCCCGTGCACCTCAACCCCCAGGTGCAGCACGCGGTGTACAGCGTGCTCTCGGGGCGCGACAACATCCATCTGGTCGCGCCTCAGGACTACCCGCACTTTGTCTGGCTGATGAACCGCGCCCATATCATCCTCACCGACTCGGGCGGCGTGCAGGAAGAGGCCCCCGCGTTGGGCAAGCCGGTGCTGGTGCTGCGCAAGGTCACCGAGCGACCCGCCGTGCTCAAGGGCGGCACGGTCAAGCTGGTCGGCACGCTCACCGAGCGCATCGTCCAGGAGACCAGCCAGTTGCTCGATGACCCGTCGGCCTACGAGCGTATGGCCCAGGTCTACACCCCCTTCGGTGACGGCCATGCCAGCGAGCGCATCGCCGAACGCCTGAGCCGCTGGTTCGCCGAGCAATCCGCCGCACGGGACAACGCATGAGCCTGGCCTTCATCGATTTCCTCACCTATGTCCTGTTCGGCCTGAAGATCCTTGCCATCATCCTGGCGACACTGATGTTCCTGCTGGGCCTGGACGATCTGTTCATCGACCTGTGCTACTGGGGCCGCAAGCTGATCCGGCGTTTCCGCATCTACGACAAGTTCGACAAGGCCGACGAAAAGCGCCTGTTCGAAGTGCCGGAGAAGCCCCTGGCGATCATGGTGCCGGCCTGGAACGAGGTCGGCGTGGTCGGCGAGATGGCGCGCCTGGCCGCCTCGACCATCGACTACGAGAACTACCAGATCTTCGTCGGCACCTACCCCAACGACCCGCAGACCCAGGCCGACGTCGACGCCGTGTGCCTGCACTACCCCAACGTGCACAAGGTGGTCTGCGCCCGCCCCGGCCCCACCAGCAAGGCCGACTGCCTGAACAACATCATCGACGCCATCCTGCGTTTCCAGCAGGACGCGCGCATCGAGTTCGCCGGGTTCATCCTGCATGACGCCGAGGATGTCATCTCGCCCATGGAACTGCGCCTGTTCAACTACCTGCTGCCGAACAAGGACATGATCCAGATCCCGGTGTACCCCTACGCCCCGGAATGGAAGGGCTTCACCGCCGGCCACTATGTCGACGAGTTCGCCGAGAACCACGGCAAGGACGTCATCGTGCGCGAGGCGCTCACCGGCCAGGTGCCCAGCGCCGGGGTCGGCACCTGCTTCAGCCGCCGGGCGATCAGCGCGCTGCTGGAGGACGGCGACGGCATCGCCTTCGATGTGCAGAGCCTCACCGAAGACTACGACATCGGTTTTCGCCTCAAGCAAAAGGGCATGAAGTGCATCTTCGCCCGCTATTCCATCACCGACCCGGCGCTGGCCCTCAAGCAGGAGTGGCGCCCCGGCATGAGCCGCGAGTTCGCCCAGGTGATCTGCGTGCGCGAGCATTTCCCCCGTGACTGGCAGCACGCCATCCGCCAGAAATCGCGGTGGATCGTCGGCATCGTGTTCCAGGGCACCAGCAACCTCGGCTGGAGCCGCAAGGGCGCGCTCAACTACTTCCTCTGGCGCGACCGCCGCGGGCTGTTCGCCTACCTGCTGAGCTTCCTGGTCAACCTGTTGCTGCTGGTGCTGCTGGCCATGTGGCTGGTCACGGTGATCGCGCCGGAGTCGTGGCGGTTCATGTCGATCCTCAGCGACAGCACGCTGCTCAGCATCTTGCTGTGGCTCAACGGCCTGCTGCTGTTCAATCGCCTGTTCCAGCGGTTCTGGTTCGTCACCCGCTACTACGGCGTCTTCGAAGGCTTGCTCTCGGCACCACGAATGATGTGGAGCAACTTCGTCAACTTCTTCGCCAACCTGCGCGCCCTGCGCCAGGTGATGGAGATGGGCGATTCGCGGCGGGTGGCCTGGGACAAGACCACCCACGAGTTCCCTGCCCTCGCCGCGCCGGCACGCACCCCGCTGGGCCATCGCCTGGTGGAGAAAGGCCTGATCAGCGAAGAACAGCTGGAGCAGGCCATCACCAGCCCGGTACGCCGGCGCCTGGGCCGCGAGCTGCTGCTGCGCGGCTGGCTCACCAGCGAACAGCTGGTCGAGACCCTGGCCGAGCAACTGGACCTGCCCTGGGCACCGCTCAATCCGTTCAAGATCGCCCCGGCGCTGATCGCCAAGCTGCCGCGCAAGCTCGCCACGCACTACGGCGTGCTGCCGGTGGATGAAGACGGCGACACCCTGGTGCTGGCCAGCGAAAGCCCGGTCAGCCAGGTCTCGCTGGGGGTCATCAGCCGCCAGCTCAAACGCCCGGTGCGTGCCCGCCTGGCGCCGCAGGGGCGCGTTACCCTGGGCCTGCGCTATCACTACCCGAGCCCTTGGCAGAAACCCGAGACCCGGGAAATGCTCGAGGTACTCGAACGCCACCAGGACGATGCCGCGCTGCTGGAGAGGGTCGGTACCCACCAGGTGATGCTCGGTTCGCTGCTGCAAGTGCGCGGCATGGTGCCGGTGACCCTGTTCAACCAGGCCCTGATCGACTTCAACCCTGAGCAGCAGAGCCTGGGCGAGCACCTGATCGCCCGCGGCATCATCACCGAGGAGGTGCTGCAGCAAGCCCTCGCCGAGCAGGCCAGCGAACAGCAGGCCGCCTACGACCTGAGCCGGGAGGTGGCATGACGCCCCGTCTTTCCCTGACCATCGCCAGCCTGTTGCTGTGTTCTTCCGCCCTGGCCGCACCGACCAAGCCGATGACCGACTTCCAGCGCTTCACCAGCTACCCCTTCATGGAGCGTGGCTATCGGGAGGCGCAGAAAGACAATTGGGCCGAGGTCGAGCGCCTGACCCGCCATGTGCTGGGGCGCGTGCCGAACAACAACGAGGCCCGCGCCCTGCTGGCCGAAGCCCTGGCCCATCAACGTCGGTACAAGGAAGCCCAGGCCATTGCCGAAGACCTCGACGACAATCCTGAACACGCCGATGCCCTGCTGGAACTGCGCCTGACCTGGATCGAACAGGACCCGCCGGCCGCGAGCCAGGTGGAGGCCTGGCTCGCCGACAGCCAGGGCCAGCAGCGCGTGCGCCTGTGGCAGGCCTACAGCGTCAGCCTGGCCAAGTTCGGCGGCGCGGCCAAGGCCCTGGAGTGGCTCAACCATCTGCCGGTGCGCGACGATGGCATGGTGCTGCGCATGACCCGGGCCAACTTCGCCGAGCAGTTGCGCAACTGGGGAGAGACCATCGACCAGTTGCAGCCGCTGGCCGACCAGGGCCAACTGCCCCCGCAGGACTGGCAGCGCCTGGCCAATGCGTATATCCAGCAGGTCGATGAAAAGGGCCTGAACTCACTCCTGGCCAGCGCACCTTCCCAGGAAGCGGCGACCCGCGCCCGCCTGGCCATGGCCAACCGCGCCATCGCCATGGGCCATAACCAGCAGGCCGAGCGCTGGCTGCAGAGCCTGCCCGCCGAGCAACTGCAGCACCCCGAGCAGCGCCAGCAGCTGTGGGAGCTGGCCCGTGAAGGCGATGATGCGCCGCTGGTGCGCCAGCTGAGCAATGAACTGCAACGCCCGTGCCTGGAGACCGTCGACTGGCTGTCCCACAAGGACCTGAAGCTGGCCCGCGAGCAGCTCGGCCAATGCCAGGCCCGCGACAATCCGCGCAGCTATGCCATCCTCAGGCAACGCCTGTATGGCGACCCCGCGCAGCCTGCGCAACCGCGCACCGCGGCGCAGTGGGAGCAACGCTACCGACAGACTGGCGATCTGGCCGCCCTGGAACAAGCCAGCTTCATGCTGCTCGAGAGCGGCCAGAGCGAGCGCGCCAGGCAGTTGCTCGACAACGCCTACGCGCATCGCCAGGGCAGGCTGACGCCCTCGCTGCTGCAACGCCTGGGCAATCTCTATGCGCGCAACGACGGCCCGCTGGACGGTCCACGCATGCTCGCCCTGGTGCCACGGGTCGATGCCGTCACCCGTGGCCAGCTACTGGGCCGCCTGGCCGAAGCCGGCCAGTGCGACGCCGTGCGCAAGGCCATCCCGGCCACCCCGGTCGAAGCCGGGCAGTATCGCGCCCTGGGGCGCTGCGCCATGCCTGATCAGCCCGGCGAAGCTGTGGTCTATTACCAGGCCGCCGAACGCCTGGGCGATAGCGGCAGTCGCCTGCCCCTGGCCTACGCCCTGGAAGCCTCCGGCGACTCAGAGGCAGCGCTGTCGATCTGGAACAGCCTGCCGGCCAGCGCCTGGACCGACAATGCGCGCCTGACCGCCGCCCGTGGTGCGCTGAACGCCGGTGACGCCAACGCCGCCCGCCGCCACTGGGATGCGGCAGCGCACCAGAGTGCCGACGACTGGGCGCTGGGCGCCGCCATTGCCCAGCGCCAGGGCGACTCGCAGCAGGCCCTGGCTTTTCAGCGCGAAGCGCTGCGTCATGCCCCGCGCGCCGATCACTACTACGCTGCCGCCGGCACCGCCCAGCAGGCCGGCGACAGCGCCCAGAGCAGCGCCTGGCTGGCCGAGGCCGTGCGCCTGGCGCCGGACCAGCCGCGTTACCGCGCCGACTACGGCATGCGCCTGGCGGGCTCGGCGGACAAGCAGCAACGCCGCCAGTCCATACCCTACCTGGAGCGCGCCAGCCGCGACTTCCCCGAGGACTACCGCCTGGGCGAAACCCTGGCCCTGCGCTACGACGAGGTCGAGGACAGTGCCTCGGCCCGCCGCGAGCTGCGCCGGGTACTGGACGTGGAGCGCAACCTGGTCGACGGCGACGACGAGTACGGCAGCCTTGAGGCGCGCAAGTACCGCCAGCGCCGCGCCCATGAAGCCCTGTCGCGCCGCGACAGCATCACCCTGGCCAGCACCTGGTCGCCCGCCGGCACTTCGACCAACGACAAGTTCCTCGACAGCGGCGAACGCAGCGGCACCTCGCGCCGGGCCCGCTCGCAGAACGTGCAGCTGGCGATGTGGGACCACGCCCTGGGCGAGGAGCCCAGCCGCAATGGCAGCACCCTGTCGGTCTACGGCCGCGTGCTGTTCGGTGGCCAGAGCCGCACCGACTATGCGCAGAGCATGGGCACCGGTGTTGGCCTGCGCTACAAGCCGCTCGGTCAGGCCAACCTCAACCTGTACGCCGAGCTGTACCACCAGCGCCAGATCGACAGCACGCACTACAGCGGCCTGAGCCTGGGCGAACTGCTCAGCCCGGCCAAGGTCGGTGGCAACTGGGGCGACCTGCGTCACAACGCCGAATCGAGCAACGACCTGCTGCTGCGCGCCACGGCTTCGTTCCTGGATCAGGGCAAGTACCGCAACGACTGGCGTATCGACGAGGACGACTGGGACGAGCGCTTCCTCTACCTCGACGCCGCCTGGTGGACCCGTGCCGGCGACCATGCCTGGCTGTCGCGCTTCCAGCAGGGCCATGCGTGGAAACTGCCCAGCCAGTCGCCGCAGACGATCATGCCCTACGGCTTTCTCGAATTTTCCAGCCAGGACCCGAGCAACGACTGGCGCCAGGACGCCCGCGCCGGGGTCGGGGTGCGCTGGCAGTGGTGGTTCGACGATGACCGCTACAACGCCTATCGCGGTTCGCTGAAAGTACGCGCCGAGTACCAGCAGGCACTGGGCGGCAACCTCTACGAGCGCAGCAACGGCGTACTGCTGGGTGTGGAGATGAACTTCTGATGCGTAGCTTCCTGGCTCTCTGCCTGCTGATCCTGTGGCTACCCGCCCAGGCCGACCAGCGCCTGTTCTACCAGCCGCTCAACCGTGACGCGAACGTCACCCCGGCGCAGTGGCAAAACCTGTGGCGAGCCACCGTGGCCCAGGGCGGCAAGACCCTGATCGTGCAGTGGAGTGCCTACGGCGACAGCGACTTTGGAGGCTCCGAGGGCTGGCTGGCCGGGAGCCTGCGCGAAGCGCGGGCCCAAGGCCTTGAGCTGGTGCTGGGCCTGTACATGGATCCGGCCTACTACCAGCGCCTCGAACAGCTCGACGGCGAAGGCCTGAACAGTTACTTCAAGGCGCAGCTGGGACGCTCGCTCACCCAGTATCAGCAGCTCAAGGCCAACTGGGCGCTGCCGGTGGCCGGCTGGTACCTGCCCATGGAACTGGACGACCTGCACTTTCGCGACCCGGCCAGGCGCGATGCGCTGCACACGCAATTGCAGGCTTTCAACCGGCAACTGGACAAGCCCCTGCATATCAGCGCGTTCAGCGCCGGGCAGCTGTCGCCGCGAGTCAATGGCGCGTGGCTGGAGCAGTTGGCCAGCCTTGGCCTGAACGTCTGGTGGCAGGACGGCGCCGGCACGGGGCGCCTGACGCCGCTGGTACGCCAAGGCTATGAACAGGCCCTGCCCTGCCGGGTGGGCATCGTGCGCGAGGCATTTCGTCAGGTCAGCAAGCCTGGCCAACCGTTCCACGCCGAACCTGCGCAGCCGGCGCTGAGCGGAGGTTGTCACGCCGAAGCCGTGTTCGCCCTGCGCTATCGGCCCTGGGCCAGAGGGACGCTTTCCAGGGATTGAAACCAGCCGCCTGAACGAATCTCATCGCGGGGCCGACAAGAACAGCAC
Organism: Pseudomonas sp. TE6288; assembly: GCF_054062095.1. NCBI lineage: Bacteria > Pseudomonadati > Pseudomonadota > Gammaproteobacteria > Pseudomonadales > Pseudomonadaceae > Pseudomonas > Pseudomonas sp. TE6288. The sequence goes on along the minus strand of NZ_JBSSEW010000003.1, from coordinate 240,373 downwards.
AATAACCGAGGGCATCCTCCAGCATGTACAAGACCCTCGAAGCCCACATCCGCCAGCAGGTCGCCCCCGCCGCCCTGCGCGCCGAGTTCCGCCAGCACGAATTCGAGGCCATGCGCCGTTTCTGCCTGCTGATCTTCTGCATCGGCATCGCCATCTGGCTGGTCTTCGACCTGATCGTCAGCTACCTCGGCGGCCAGGGCTTCACCTGGCTGTCCGGGATGTTCATCGCCCTGCTGTGCAGCCTCACCGTGGTCCTGGGCTTCACCCGCAGGAGCCAGCATTTCGACGTACTCAACCTGCTGTTCGTGGCGGTGATCACCCTGGCCATGCGCCTGGTGATCGAGGGCATCCCCATCGCCCTGCGCCCGGTATGGCTGGTGCTCGGAGTCTCTACCGTGCTGTACACCGTGTCGGTGCTACCGGTGCGACGCTGGTCGTTCTTCTGCGCCATGGGCATCACCTGGATCATGCTCAATCCTTTCCTCCACACGCGTATCGAAGCCCTGGAGCTCGAAGGCGCGATGCTGATTAGCTACGCGGTATGCCTAAGCGGCCTGGTGATCTACAGCTACCTGCGCATCCGCCAGGCCAAGCTGCACAACTTCTACCTGACCAAGGTACTGCTGGAGCAGGCCTATATCGATGCGCTGACCGACATCCCCAACCGTCGCTCGTTCATGGCCAAGGCCGAAAAGCAGCTGCAACAGGCCGGCGAACAGTATCTGGCGATGATCGACATCGATAATTTCAAGCAGGTCAACGACCGCTTCGGCCATGACATCGGCGACGAGGTGCTCAAGCGCGTGGCGGCGCACATAAAGGCGGCGATGATCGGCCACGAGATCGCCCGGCTGGGCGGCGAGGAATTCGCGATCTTCTTCCAGGGGCTGGATGAAACATGCGCCGAGCAGCAAGTTGCGAGGTTGTGCCAGCGGGTGCGCGAGGACCTCGGGGCACACCCGGTGACCATCAGTATCGGCCTGGCCCGGATCGATAGCGGCGATACCCTGAGCACGGCGCTGATCCGGGCTGACCAGGCCCTGTACGAAGCCAAGCACACGGGCAAGGACCGTTTCGTGACCTGGTCGGCAAGCTTGTCAGGACAATGACCATCGCGGGACAAGCCCGCTCCCACACCAGTGTCCATCATCAGCGTGGGAGCGGGCTTGCCCCGCGATGAGGCCGGCCCAGGCGCTGCATCAACCGGCTGGCAAGCGAATCCTGAACTGCGCCCCACCCAACGCCGATTGCGCCACTGTGAGCGTGCCGCCCTGCCCTTCGATGGCCCGCCGGCTGATCGCCAAGCCCAAGCCGAAACCACCCGTGTTGCGATCGCGGCTGCGGTCCAGCCGGTAGAACGGCTGGAAGATCCGCTCACGCTCCTCGACTGGAATGCCGATGCCGTCGTCCTCGACCGTCACCAGGCAGGCGCCATCCTCTTCCAGGCGCAAACGCAGCAGCAGGCTTTCGTCGCAGTAGCGCATGGCGTTGCGCACCAGGTTCTGTACCGCGCGAGCAGTCAGTCGCGGATCGAGGACGAAGCGTGGCAGGTCGGTGTCGCATTGCACCTCCCACTGGATGCCGCGATCGTCGAGTTCTTCGGCGAAACCACCGAGCACGCTGTCCACCAGCTCGAGCAACGACACCTCGACCCGCTCGCGGGCCTGGTCGGCGCTTTCCAGGCGGCTGTAGGACAGTAGCTCAAGCACCAGCTCGTCCAGCTCGCGCACATGGCCCACCAGCCCCAGCAGGCGTTTGCGGCTGGCCGGCGGCACCTCGTCGAACAGCAGCACCAGGCCGAAGTCCAGGCGGGTCAATGGCGTGCGCAGCTCGTGGGACACCGCGTTGAGCAGTTCACGCTGCTGATTGACGTGGCGCTCCAGGTCGCTGGCCATGGTGTCGAACACCCCGGCCAGCTCGCCGATGTTCGAGCGCGGCGAGATATGCGTGCGCTCGGACATCTCGCCGCGCCCCAGGCGCCGGGCGGTGTCCTTCAGGCGCTCGAGGTCGCGCCAGTGCGGCCATACCCACAGCAACAGGCAGCCGAGCATGGCCGCGCCGATCAGCACGGTCACGCCCCAGGACAGCACGTTGATGTCCAGCGGGTCGTCCGGCGAGTGCAGGCGTACCAGCCAGTCCTGGTCCAACGGCGCCAGCGCCGTTTCGTAATAGCCCCAGTCGGCCATGCGCACCACATACAGGCCATGCTCGAGCCGGGCCTTTTCCTCGCTGCTCAGCTCGGCGTCGTCCATGCGCAGCAAGCGCACCTCCAACGGCTTGAACGCCGCGGCCAGTTCCTTTTCCACCGTCGGCCACTGCTCCCGCGGGGCCTGCTGGAACTGGCGCACGATCAGGGTCTGCACGCCCTTGGCCTGGTCGAGGTTGTAGGCCATGAAGCGATCGTGAAACAAACCGACGATGGTGTCGGGAATCAGCGCGATCGCCCCGGCATAGGCGACGATGATCACCAGGTACAACCGCACCAGGATCTTCAGCATGGCGTATCAGTACTCCCACTCGACGCGACTGAACAGGTAGCCCTTGCCCCATACGGTCTTGATCTTGCGCGCTTCACCTGCGCTGTCGTCGAAACGTCGGCGCAGCTTGGAGATGGCCACGTCCACCGAACGGTCGGTGCCGTTGAACTCGATGCCGCGCAATTGCTGGAGGATGCGGTCACGGCTCATCACCTCGCCGGCGTTGCGCGCCAGCACCACCAGCAGGTTGTACTCGCCGCTGGACAGTTCCACTTCTTCACCGCGCCAGTTGACCGTGCGCTCGGCCAGGTCGATGCACAGGCCGCCGATCTGGATCAGGTCGCAATCCAGGCGCGGCTCGTTGACGCTGCTGCGGCGCAGCAACGTGCGCACCCTGGCCAGCAGCACGCGGGGCTCGCACGGCTTGGTGACGTAGTCGTCGGCGCCCATCTCCAGCCCCAGCACCTGGTCGTGGCTGTCGTCGCGGGCGGTCAGCATGAGGATCGGCAGGCTCTGCGTCTCCTGGCGCAGCAGGCGGCATACCTGCAGGCCGTCCAGGCCCGGCAGCATCAGGTCGAGGATCACCAGGTCCGGTTTCTGCCGGCGGAATTCGTCCAGCACATGGTCGCCGCGGGCAATTACCCGGACATGGAAATCGTTGCGTTGCAGGTAGCTGGCGATCAGTTCGGACAACGCGCTGTCGTCTTCGACCAGGAGAATGTTCGGCATAAGGGGATTTGACGAAAGATTGAAGTAAGGCAGGATATAGAATCCCGGGCGGGCCACCGCCGATTGTTAACACTTTTTCACACACGCCCAACACAGCTTAACAGCCGCCACCCGAACGGCTGCTTTAGCATACGCTGGATCAAACCTGGAAGATCCGTATGTCCACGCTCCGTGCTTTGCGCCTGCGCCCTCTGGCGCTGCTGGCGCTGATGACCCTTTCCCTGGCCGCTTGCAACGACGCCGCCGAGCAGGAAGAAAAGGCCCCGCCCTCCCAGGTCCGGGTCGAAACCCTTGCCGTGCAGCCGCTGGCCATCAGCACCGAACTCAGCGGCCGCATCCTTGCCCCCCGCACCGCCGAGGTGCGCGCCCGGGTGGCCGGCGTGGTGCTCAAGCGGGTGTACCGCGAAGGCAGCGACGTGAAACAAGGCGATGTGCTGTTCCTGATCGACCCGGCGCCGTTCAAGGCCGACTTCGACAGCGCCCGCGCCACCCTGGCCAAGGCCGAGGCGACGCTGTACCAGGCGCGCCTGCAGGAGCAGCGCTACCGCGAACTGGTCGAGGACAAGGCCGTCAGCCGCCAGGAGTACGACAACGCCCGCGCCGCCTTCCTCCAGGCCGACGCCGCGGTCGGCGAAGCCAAGGCGGCGCTGGAACGCGCGCGCCTGAACCTGGGCTATGCCACCGTCACCGCGCCGATCTCCGGGCGCATCGGCCGCGCCCTGGTAACCGAGGGCGCGCTGGTCGGCCAGAGCGAGACCACGCCGCTGGCCACCATCCAGCAGTTGAACCCGATCCACGCCGACGTCACCCAGTCGACCCGCGAACTCAACGCCCTGCGCCGCTCGCTGCGTGCCGGCGAGCTGCAGCAGGTGGGCCGCGACCAGGTCAAGGCCACGCTGATCCAGGACGATGGCAGCGCCTACCCGCTGGCCGGCAAGCTGCTGTTCTCCGATATCAGCGTCGACCCGAGCACCAACCAGATCACCCTGCGCAGCGAGTTCCCCAACCCGGACCTCGACCTGCTGCCCGGCAGCTATGTGCGCGTGCGCCTGGACCAGGCCGTGCAGCCTCAGGGCATCAGCGTGCCGCAACGCGCCATCCTGCGCGATAGCGCCGGTGTGCCCAAGGTGCTGCTGGTCGACCCGCAGGACCGTATCAGCGAACGCCAGGTGACCCTGGGCAGCGCCCAGGGCGACCGCTGGATCGTCAGCGAGGGCCTGGCCCCGGGTGACCGCGTGGTGGTCGAGGGCCTGCAACACGTCAAGGCCGGCGACCAGGTGCAAGTCGACGAACAACCAGGCGCCACCGCAGTCGCCCAACACAACGGCCAATGAGGGCCTGATCCATGCCGCAGTTCTTCATCGACCGCCCGGTGTTCGCCTGGGTGGTGGCCCTGTTCATCCTCCTGGTCGGCGCCCTGGCCATCCCGCAGTTGCCGGTGGCCCAGTATCCCGACGTGGCACCGCCGCAGGTGGAAATCTACGCCGTCTACCCCGGCGCCTCGGCGGCGACCATGGACGAGAGCGTGGTCAGCATCATCGAGCAGGAGCTCAACGGTGCCGACAACCTGCTCTATTTCGAATCCCAGAGCAGCCTGGGCAGCGCCACCATCACCGCCAGCTTCCAGCCCGGCACCAACCCGGACATGGCCCAGGTCGACGTGCAGAACCGCCTCAAGGTGATCGAGTCGCGCCTGCCGCGCCCGGTCACCCAGCAAGGCCTGCAGGTGGAGAAGGTGTCTACCGGCTTCCTGTTGCTGGCCACCCTCACCTCCGAGGACGGCAGCCTCGACGAGATCGCCCTGTCGGACATCCTCGCACGCAACGTGATGAACGAGATCCGTCGCCTCAAGGGCGTCGGCAAGGCGCAGCTGTATGGTTCAGAACGGGCCATGCGCATCTGGATCGACCCGGCCAAGCTGGTTGGCTTCAACCTCACGCCCAACGACGTGGCCGAGGCCATCGCCGCGCAGAACGCCCAGGTCGCCCCCGGCAGCATCGGCGACCTGCCAAGCCGACCGACCCAGGAGATCACCGCCAACGTGGTGGTCAAGGGCCAGTTGAGCACCCCCGAGGAGTTCGCCGCCATCGTCCTGCGCGCCAACACCGACGGCTCCACGGTCACTGTCGGTGACGTGGCGCGGGTCGAGATCGGGGCCCAGGAGTACCAGTACGGCACCCGCCTCAACGGCAAGGCCACCAGCGCCTTCAGCGTCAAGCTGTCGCCCGGCGCCAACGCCATGGAAACCGCGACCCTGGTCAAGCAGAAGCTCGACGAGCTGGCGCGCTACTTCCCGGCCGGGGTGAAGTACGACATCCCCTACGACACCTCGCCCTTCGTCAAGGTCTCGATCAAGCAGGTGATCAACACCCTGCTCGAGGCCATGGTGCTGGTGTTCGCGGTGATGTTCCTGTTCCTGCAGAACTTCCGTTACACGCTGATTCCGACCCTGGTGGTGCCGGTGGCGCTGATGGGCACCTTCGCGGTGATGAACGTGCTGGGTTTCTCGGTCAACGTACTGACCCTGTTCGGCATGGTGCTGGCCATCGGCATCCTGGTGGACGACGCCATCGTCGTGGTGGAAAACGTCGAGCGGATCATGGCCGAGGAAGGCCTGCCGCCCAAGGAAGCCACGCGCAAGGCCATGGGCCAGATCAGCGGCGCCATCGTCGGCATCACCCTGGTGCTGGTGGCGGTGTTCCTGCCGATGGCCTTCATGCAAGGCTCGGTGGGGGTGATCTACCAGCAGTTCTCGGTGTCGATGGCGGTGTCGATCCTGTTCTCGGCGTTCCTCGCCCTGAGCCTGACCCCGGCCCTGTGCGCCACCCTGCTCAAGCCGCTGGAGAAAGGCGAGCACCATGAGCGCAAGGGCTTCTTCGGCTGGTTCAACCGCCGCTTCGAGGGCATGAGCAACGGCTACCAGCGCTGGGTGACCCACGCCCTGGCCCGCAGCGGTCGCTACCTGCTGGTGTACGCCGCGCTGGTCGGCGTGCTGGTGTACGGTTTCAGCCAACTGCCCACCGCCTTCCTGCCCACCGAGGACCAGGGCTACACCATCACCGACATCCAGCTGCCGCCAGGCGCCAGCCAGGCGCGCACCATCGAGGTCGGGCAGCAGATCGAGGCGCACAACGCCGAAGAACCCGGCGTGGCCAACACCACGCTGATCCTCGGCTTCAGTTTCTCCGGCAGCGGGCAGAACGCGGCGCTGGCCTTCACCACGCTCAAGGACTGGTCCGAACGCGGTGGCGACGACAGCGCGCAGTCGATCGCCGAACGCGCCACCATGGCCTTCACCCAGCTCAAGGACGCCATCGCCTACGCGGTGCTGCCGCCGCCGGTGGACGGCCTGGGCGAGTCGACCGGTTTCGAGTTCCGCCTGCAGGACCGCGGCGGCATGGGCCACACCGGGCTGATGGAAGCTCGTGACCAACTGCTGGACGCGGCGCGCAAGAGCAAGGTGCTGGTCAACGTGCGCGAAGCATCGCTGGCGGAGAGCCCTCAGGTCGAGCTGGAAGTGGACCGCCGCCAGGCCAACGCCCTGGGCGTGTCGTTTGCCGATATCGGCGCGGTGCTCGACACCGCGGTGGGGTCGAACTACGTCAACGACTTCCCCAACCAGGGCCGCATGCAGCGGGTGGTGGTGCAGGCCGAAGGCGACCGGCGCAGCCAGGTCGAAGATCTGTTGAAAATCCACGTGCGCAACAGCAGCGGCAAGATGGTGCCCCTGGGCGCCTTCGTCAGCGCCCGCTGGCAGTCCGGCCCGGTGCAGCTGACCCGTTACAACGGCTACCCGGCGGTGTCGATTTCCGGCGAGCCGGCGGCCGGCTATAGCTCGGGCGAGGCCATGGCCGAGATCGAGCGCCTGGTGGCGCAGCTGCCGGCAGGTGCAGGCCTGGAGTGGACCGGCCTGTCGCTGCAGGAACGCCTGTCCGGCAGCCAGGCGCCACTGCTGATGGCGCTGTCGCTGCTGGTAGTGTTCCTGTGCCTGGCCGCGCTGTACGAAAGCTGGTCGATCCCCACCGCGGTGCTGCTGGTGGTGCCACTAGGCGTGCTCGGCGCGGTGCTCGCGGTGACCCTGCGCGGCCTGCCCAACGACGTGTTCTTCAAGGTCGGCCTGATCACTCTGATCGGCCTGTCGGCGAAGAACGCCATCCTGATCATCGAGTTCGCCAAGGACCTGGTGGACCAGGGCGTCGATGCGGCGGACGCGGCGATCCAGGCCGCGCGTCTGCGTCTGCGCCCGATCGTGATGACTTCGCTGGCGTTCATCCTCGGCGTGGTGCCGCTGGCCATCGCCAGCGGCGCCAGCTCGGCCAGCCAGCAAGCCATCGGCACCGGAGTGATCGGCGGCATGCTCAGCGCCACCTTCGCCGTGGTGTTCGTGCCGGTGTTCTTCGTCGTGGTGATGCGCCTGGCCGGGCGCGGCAAGACCAAGGCGGCGCAGGTGGCCACCCACCAGGGCTGACTGGACAAGCCCTGCGGTAAATGGGAGGGTTCCCGGCATTGACTGCCCGGAACCCTTTTTCATGCCCGACGTTCTCCCCCCCTGCTCCATCCTTATTCTTGCCGGCGGCCGTGGCCAGCGCATGGGCGGGCGCGACAAGGGGCTGGTGCCCTGGCGCGGCGAGCCGTTGGTGGCGCATGTGCAACGCGCCGTGCGGGCACTGAGCGATGACCTGGTGATCTCCTGCAACCGCAACCAGACAGCCTACGCGATCTACGCCGACCAGCTCGTCACCGACGCCGAAGCGGACTTTCCCGGCCCGCTGGCCGGCGTGATCAGCGGGCTCAGGGCAGCCCGGCACGAATGGGTGGTAGTGCTGGCCTGCGATGCGCCGCGCATCGACCGGGCGCTGGTCGAGGACCTGCTGCGCCTGGCCGTGGCGCACGACAGTGCGGCCATGGTGCGCCAGGGTGGGTATTGGCAGCCGATGTTCAGTGTGTTGCCCCGGCGCGTGTTGCCATTGCTGGAGCAAGCCTGGCAGGTGGGCGAACGGAGTTTGCAGAAGGCTTTGCTGCAGGCGAGTTTACAGGGGTTGGCGTGTGCCGAGGACGATGCGCGATTGAGTAACTTCAACAGTCCGGATCTGTTGCGCGATTAACGCTCGCCTGTTCGGCCCCTATCACTGGGCAAAAAAAGGCCCCAAGGCAGGGACACCTGGGGCCAAGCGGTTGGATTTCCCAACCAAAGGAGGCATTTCAACCTTGGGCCGGCCAGCCACCGCCCAAGGCACGGAACAGATCGACCAGTGCCAGCTGGCGCTGGGTGCTGGCCTCGATGAACGCCGCTTCGTTGACATAGCCGCTGCGCTGCGCGTCCAGGTAGCGCAAGTGGTTGTCCACCCCGCCCTCATAGCGCGCCTTGGCCAGCGTTACGGTCGCCCGGCTGGTGTCGGCCAGGGCACGCCGCGCAGCTTCCTCGCGACGCAAGGTATCGGTGGCGGCCAGGGCGTCGGCCACTTCGCGGAAGGCGCTCTGGATCGTGCCTTCGTAAGCGGCCACCGCCGAATCCTTGCGCGCCTCGGCCAGGTTCAGGCCGGCCTTGTTGCGCCCGGCGTCGAACAGCGGCAGCGACAGTTGCGGCATGAACGTCCAGCTACGCGAGCCACCGTCGAACAACCCGGACATCTGCGCGCTGGAGGTGCCGAAACTGCCGGTCAGGCTGATCCGCGGGAAGAACGCCGCCCGCGCCGCGCCGATATCGGCATTGCGCGCCCGCAGCCGGTGCTCGGCGGCGAGGATGTCCGGGCGGCGCTCGATCAGCGCCGACGGCGCGCCTGGGGCGATGTCCTGCAGGACCATCGGCGCCTGCGCCCGCTCGGCGGGAATCGACTTGGCCGCCTCGGCGCTGCCCAGCAGCAGTACCAGGGCGTTGTAGGCCTGGCGCTGCTCGCGCACGATGCCTTCCAGCTCAGCCCGTGACTGCTCGACCAGCCCCAACGCTTCCTGGTGGTCCAGCGCCGTGGCCGTGCCAGCGCCTCGTCGCTGGCCGACCAGGGCCAGCGAGTCCTCGCGGCTGGCCAGGGTCTGGCGAGTCAGCGTCAGGCGCCGTTCGGCACCGTCCAGGGTCAGGTAGGCCTGGCTGACATCAGCGATCAGCGCGATGCGCGCGGCACGGCCGACTTCCTCGGTGGACAGGTACTGCTCCAGCGCCGCATCGCTCAGGCTCTTGACCCGACCGAACAGGTCCACTTCGTACTCTGGCAGCGACAGCCCCACCTGGTAACTGCTGCTGACCCCTTCCCTGCCGCTGTTCGACAGGTCCGCCGGCAGGTGCTGGCGGTTACCGGAGGCACCGGCGTTCAGGCCTGGTACCCGATCGGCCCGCTGGATACGGTATTGCGCTCGGGCCTGCTCGATGTCGAGCAGGGTCTGACGCAGAGAGCGGTTGTTGTCGAGTGCCGTGGCGACCAGTTGGCGCAAGGCCGGATCGACGATGAACGCCTGCCAGTCCAGCTGCTCCACCGACTTGCCATGATGGCCGGCGACATCGCCCCAGGCAGCCGCCACCGGCGCCTCCGGGCGCTGGTAGGTCGGCGCCAGGGAACAGCCGACCAGGGTCAAGGCCAGCACGAACGGGAGTGCACATTTATCCATGACCATCACTTCGCCACCTCGACAGCGTGTTGCACAGGGGCCGGCTTGCGCTTGAGCAGCTTCAGCACCCAGACGAAACAGATCGGCACGAACACTACGCCCAGCAAGGTGGCGCTGAGCATGCCGCCAATCACCCCGGTACCGATGGCGCGCTGGCTGGCCGCACCGGCGCCGGTGGCGATGGCCAGGGGCACCACGCCGAGGATGAAGGCCATGGAGGTCATCACGATCGGGCGCAAACGCAGGCGCGCGGCCTCGATGGCGGCGTCGCTCAAGCTGTAACCCTTCTCCCACAGCTCCTTGGCGAACTCGACGATCAGGATGGCGTTCTTCGCCGCCAGGCCAATGATGGTGATCAGGCCGACCTTGAAGTACACGTCATTGGGCATGCCGGTGAGCAGTACCGCCCAGACCGCGCCCAAGGCGCCGATCGGCACGATCAGCATCACCGTCAACGGGATTGCCCAGCTCTCGTACAGCGCCACCAGCAGCAGGAACACCACCAGGATGGCCAGGGCGAACAGGCCGGCAGCCTGGCCGCTGGACACCTTTTCCTGGTACGAAAGGCCGGTCCAGGCATAACCAATGCCAGGTGGCAACTCGCTGACCAGACGCTCCATCTCGGCCATCGCCTGGCCAGTGCTGTAGCCGGGCGCGGCGTCACCGGCGATGCGGATCGACGGGTAACCGTTGTAGCGCACCAGTTGTACCGGCCCCTCCTCCCAGCGAGTGGAGACAAAAGCGCTGAACGGCACCTGCTCGCCGCTGACATTGGGTGCATACAGGCGTAGCACGCTTTCCGGGGTCATGCGCTCGCCCTGCTCGGCCTGCACCACCACGCGCTGCTGGCGCCCGGCGTTGCTGAAGTCGTTGATCACCGCCGAACCGAAGGCGGTGGCCAGGGTGCTGTTGATGGCCTCGAAGCTCACGCCCAGGGTGCGGGCTTTCTCGCGGTCGATCTGCACGCGTAGCTGCGGCGCCTCGGCCAGGCCCTCCATCATCGCGTAGAGGATCACCGGGTTGCCGTTGGCGCGGGCCAACAGCTGGTCACGGGCCGCCAGCAGCGCATCGCGCCCCAGGCCGCCACGGTCCATCAGGCGCAGGGCGAAACCGCCGGAGTTGCCCAGGCCGTCGATCGGCGGAGGCATGACCGCGGTGATGGCACCATCGCCATTGGCCGCGAACTGGGCGTTGATGGCTGCGGTTTCCGCCTCCGCCGACTGCTCCTTGCCGCGCACGGACCAGTCCTTGTAGGTGGGGAACGCCAGCGCGGCGTTGTCGCCCTGGCCCGAGAAACTGAAGCCGCTGACGATGAACGAGCTGGCCAACGCGTCGCGCGACATCAGGTACTTTTCCAGTGCCTCAGCGGTGTGGTCGGTGCGTACCCGGCTGGCGCCGGGCGGCAGTTGCACGTCGACGATGCTGTAGCCCAGGTCTTCTGCTGGCACGAAGGCCTCCGGCAGGCGCAGGTAGGAGTAGCCGAGCACCACCAGGATCCCGACGTAGGCGAGCATCCAGCGCCCGGCACGGGCCACCAGGGCGCTGTTCATCACCGAGTAGCGCTCGGTGACGCGGGCAAAGGCGCGGTTGAAGGCACCGAAAAAACCACCCTTTTCATGGTGGCCATGGGGCACCGGCTTGAGCAGGGTGGCGCACAGCGCCGGGGTGAAGGTCAGGGCGAGGAAGCCGGAGAACAGGATCGACACCGCCAGCGATACGGAAAACTGCTGATAGATCACCCCGACCGATCCGGACATGAACGCCAACGGCAGGAACACCGCGGCCAGCACCAAAGTGATGCCGATGATCGCCCCGGATACCTGCCCCATCGCCTTGATGGTGGCCTCCACCGGCGACAAGCCTTCCTCGGCCATCAACCGCTCGACGTTCTCCACCACCACGATGGCGTCATCCACCAGGATACCGATGGCCAGCACCATGCCGAACATGGTCATCATGTTCACCGAGAAACCGAGCAGCTTCATGACCATCAGCGTACCCAGCAGGCACACCGGCACCACGATCGACGGGATCAGGGTGTAGCGCACGTTCTGCAGGAACAGGAACATCACCAGGAACACCAGCACCATGGCTTCGATCAAGGTGTGGATGACCTTCTCGATGGCCACATCGACGAAGCGCGAGGTGTCGTACGGCACCGAGTATTCAACGCCTTCCGGGAAGAACTGCGACAGCTCGGCCAGGCGCTCCTTGACCAGCGTCGCGGTCTGGATGGCATTGGCGCCAGGTGCCAGCTGCACCGCGCCGGCCACGGCCGGTTTGCCATCCAGGCGCGAGGACAGGTTGTAGTTCTCGCTACCGATGGCCATGCGTGCCACATCGCCCAGGCGTACGCTGGAGCCGTCCGGGTTGGCGCGCAGGACGATGGCGGCGAACGCCTCCGGTGTTTCCAGGGTGCCTTGCACAGCCAGCGTCGCGGTCAGTTCCTGCTCGCTGGCCCCCGGCGTGCTGCCGAAGCTGCCGGCAGGCACCTGGACGTTCTGGCCACGGATGGCGTTGTTGATATCGTCGATGGACAGGCCATAGCCCACCAGTTTCTGCGGATCAACCCAGACCCGCATGGCCGCCTCCGAAGAGAAGAACTGCAGCTTGCCCACACCCGGCACGCGCAACAGCTCGTTATTGATGTTGCGTGCGGCATAATCGGCCAAGGCCGTGGTATCACCCTGATCACCGGCCGTGCTGGTCAAGGCGTAGATCAGCAGGAAGCCGGAACTGGCCTGCTCGACCTTGAGCCCCTGGGTCAGCACCGCCTGGGGCATGCGCGCCTCGGCCTTCTTCAGGCGGTTCTGCACATCGACCTGGGCCATGTCCGGCTGGGTGCCGGGCTCGAACGTCACCAGCACTTCGGCCACGCCGTTGGAGTTGTTGGTGGACTCGTAGTAAAGCAGGCCCTTGGCGCCGTTCAACGACTCCTCGATGATGCTGGTCACCGACTCCACCAGCACCTTGGCCGAGGCGCCCGGGTAGGAGGCGGTGATGGAGATCTGTGGCGGTGCCACGCTGGGGTACTGGGCCACCGGCAGCGCCGGGATCACCAGCAGGCCGGCCAGGGAAATGAACAGCGCCACGACCCAGGCGAAGTTCGGCCGATTGATGAAGAACTTGGACATCTCGCTACCCTCGCCTTAGTGTGCCGCGGCCTGTTGCGCCTGGGCCGGCTGCACCGACATGCCAGGCGCAAGGCCGGCCGGGCCGCCGACGATGACCTGGTCACCAGCGCGCAGGCCCTCGGTGATCTGCCAGCGCGAGCCGTGCATCGCGCCGGTGCGCACGCTGCGCGCCTCGGCCAGGTTGCCGTTGCCGACCACCAGCACCCGCGCCTCGCCATCGCTGCCGCGCTGCACCGCGCGCTGCGGCACCAGGATGGCCTGCTGGTCGATACCCTGCGGGGTGCGCACGCGCACGTACATGCCCGGCAGCAGGATGCCGTCGGCATTGTCGAAGCGACCGCGCAAGGTGACCTGGCCGGTGCCACGGTCGACCGCCACGTCGGTGAACATCAGCGCGCCCTGGCGCTGGTAGTCGGTGCCTTCCACCTGGGCGGTCAGCGCCTTGTCGTCGCCACCACCGAGCGCGCCGTCCTTGAGGGCCTGACGCAGACGCAGGGCTTCGGCGGCGGACTGGGTGAAGTCGACGTAGATCGGATCGAGCTGCTGGATGCGCGCCATCAAGGTGGCGTCGCCCTGCCCGACCAGGGCACCTTCGGTGGCCAGGGCGCGGCCGATGCGGCCGGAGATCGGCGCGGTGACCGTGGCATAGCCCAGGTTCAGGCGCGCGGTCTGCACGTCGGCCTGGGCCGAGCGCACGGCCGCCTGGGCGCTGCGCAGCTCGGCGCTGGCGGTGTCGAAGTCCTGCTGGCTGACCGCCTCGATCTTGACCAGCGGCTCATAGCGCTTGACCCGTGCCCGGGCCTCCTGCTGCACCGCCTGGGCCCGCGCAAGGTCGGCCTCGACACGCGCCAGGGCAGCCTTGAACGGTGCCGGGTCAATCTGGAACAGCACATCGCCGGCCTTGACGTCGGCGCCTTCCTCGAAACGTTTGTGCAGGACAATGCCGGCCACCCGGGCACGCACCTCGGCCACCCGCATCGGTTCGACCCGGCCCGGCAAGGTCGAGGTAAGGGCCAACTGTTCGCTGGCCAGCGTCACGGTCTCCACCGGAAATGCCGTTTCAGTCACGGCCTGCTGTTCTTCAGGCACTCCGCAACCGGCCAGCGCTACCGCCACTGCCAGCCAGCTGACCATCCCTATTGCACGCAAATTGCTCATGAACTCACCCGAGCCGTTAGCTAAAATTGGCGCGAATGGTACTTGTACATTGATTTTGAGTCAATTTAGTCTCATTTGAAGTTTTTGTGAAATATTGTAATCACCCTTCCGATCGTCGGCTGAGCGCAGCCTGGGCCCATGGCAGGCGTCAAATGAACACTACCTGCTGAGGAGATCCCCATGACCTTCCATGCCGTGGCCAGCCTCGACCAGCTCGAAGAACACCGTCCCCTGCGCGTCCAGGCCGGCACCGAAGACCTCGTCCTGGTACGCCAGGGCGAGCGTGTGCGTGCCTACCAGGCCAACTGCCCGCATGAGGGCGCGCCACTGGAGCAAGGCGCGGTCTGTGGTGGGTTGCTGATCTGCCCCTGGCACAAGGCTGCCTTCGCCGTGGATGAGGGCGCGGTGTGCGAGCCCCCGGCGCTGGCCGGTCTGCGCCGGCATGCCGTGCAGGTCAGGAACGGCCAGCTATGGGTGGACGACCAGCCACTGCCCGAGGCCGAAGCGCCGCGCCACAGCGACGCGCGCACCTTCGTCGTGGTGGGTGCCGGCGCCGCCGGGGCGGCCGCCATCGCCACCTTGCTCGACCATGGCTTTGCCGGGCGCCTGCTGTGGATCGACCAGGAACAGCCGAACGCCTACGATCGCACCGCGCTGAGCAAGTTCGTCATCGCCGGGCAGATGCCGGTGGACGAAGTAGCCTCATTGCTCGCCCCAGTCGACCTGCGCCGAGGCCAGCTGCGGCGCATGCACGGCAAGGTACGCGCGCTGGATGCCGGCAAGCGCGTGATCAGCCTGGCCGACGGCCAGCAGTTGAAGTACGACGCCGCCCTGCTGGCCACCGGCGGCAAGCCCAACCGCCCCCAGCTCCCCGGCGTGCAACTGCGCGGCATCTGCGTACTGCGCTCGCGCACCGATGCCGCGCAGTTGCTCGACCTGGCCGAGCCGGGCCAGCCGGTGGTGATCGTCGGCGACGGTTTCATCGGCCTGGAGGCCGCCAGCGCCCTGCGCAAGTACGGCCTGCAGGTGCATGTGGTCACGCGCCACGCCATCCCGCTGGCCCGGCAGTTGGGCGAGCGCATCGGCCAGACCCTGCGCGAGCTGCATGAGCGCAAGGGTGTGCAGTTCCACGGGCCGACCGAGGTGGTCGGCTTCGAGGGCCGCGAGCGCGTCGAGGCCGTGCTGCTGGCCAATGGCGAGCGCCTGGAGACCGCGCTGGTGCTGCTGGGTACCGGCGTCACCCCGGCCACCCGCTTCGTCCAGGGCCTGCCCCTGGCCGAAGACCATTCGCTCACGGTGGACGCGCACCTGCAGGCCGCCGACGGCCTGTGGGCGGCGGGCGATATCGCCACCTTCCCCCTTGCTGGCCGCCCGGTGCGCATCGAGCACTGGCGCCTGGCCCAGCAGCATGGCGTGATCGCCGCCGCCAACATGCTCGGCGAACGGCGCCGCTACGACGACGTGCCGTTTTTCTGGACCTACCAGCACGGGCGCACCTACGAGGTGCTCGGGCATGCCGCGAGTTGGAACCGGATCGAGTACGTCGGCACGCCGGAGCAAGGCGACTTCGTTGCCCTGCAATGCCTGGACGACCAGGTCGAGGCAGTGATTGCCAAGGGCTATTCACGGGCCATGGCGGTGCTGTCGCAGCGCCTGAAGCGGCCGCTGTCGAGCCGCGAGGCGCGTGAGCTGATCGATGCCTGGGCGGATGGATGAGCCTCGCGCCAGCGCCTTGAAACGGTGCCTGGCCTGCGCTTTCAATGCAGGGCGGAACTGTGTAAAAGAGGGAAACCCCTCTCGTGGCATCAGAAAAGGATTATCTGTAATGATCTACCGCCCTCTCGGCCATTCTGGCCTGCAAGTCTCGGCCCTCACCCTCGGCAGCATGATGTTCGGCGAGCAGACCAGCACCGAAGACTCGCTGCGCATCATCGACAAGGCCTGGGACCAGGGCATCAACTTCGTCGACACCGCCGATGTCTACAATGGCGGCCGCTCCGAGGAAATCGTCGGCGAGGCGGTGGCGCGCAACCGTCACGAGTGGATCATCGCCTCCAAGGCCGGCTATGGCCCGGTCGATGGCCTGCCGAACCGCAGCGGCCTGTCGCGCAAGCACCTGTTCAATGCCATCGAGGCCACCCTCACGCGCATGGGCACCGACTACCTGGACATCTACTACCTGCACCGCGAGGACCATTCGGTACCGCTGGAAGAAACCGTGCGCGCCATCGGCGACCTGCTGGCGCAAGGCAAGATCCGCTACTGGGGCGTGTCCAACTTCCGCGGCTGGCGCATCGCCGAGATCTGCAACGTGGCGCAAAGGCTCGGCGTGGCCAAGCCGGTGGTCAGCCAGCCGCTGTACAACATCGTCAACCGCCAGGCCGAGCCCGAACAACTCACCGCCGCCGCCTACCATGGCCTGGGCGTGGTGCCGTTCAGTCCGCTGGCCCGTGGCGTGCTCAGCGGCAAGTACGCGCCAGGCTCCACTCCCGACGAAGGCAGCCGCGCCGGCCGCCAGGACAAGCGCATCATGGAAGTGGAATGGCGCCAGGAATCGCTGACCATCGCCCAGAAGATCCATGCCTATACCGAGGCCAAGGGCGTGGGCATCGTCGAGTTCGCCATCGCCTGGGTGCTGAACAACCGCCTGGTCAGCTCGGCCATCGTCGGGCCGCGCACCGAGGCGCAGTGGGACACCTATGCCGGTGCGCTGGAGGTCAAGGTCACGGCGGAGGACGAGGCCTTCATCGATTCGCTGGTGACGCCCGGCCATGCCTCGACGCCCGGTTTCAACGATGTCGCCCACTTCGTCAGCGGGCGCCTGGCGCGCTGAACCGGCCTGGGCACCTTCTCTGGGAGCGGGCAAGCCGCTCCCTCAGCGAAGCCCAATGGCGGTCCGCGCCGATTACTGGCATTGTGTGTCTTTACCAGCGCAAAGGACGCGCTCCATGGCCCTGCACCTCTGGTTGACGTTCTCCTTCGCCTACCTGCTCACCTCGCTGCTGCCCGGCCCGAATGTCCTGCTCACCGTGCGCAATGCCTTGCGCTATGGCCCTTCCGGCATGAGCATGACCCTGTTCGGCAACCTCACCGCGCAACTGCTGACGATAACCGCCGTGGCCATGGGCGTGGGTGCCCTGCTGATCTCGTTGCCCACGGCGTTCCTGGTGCTGAAGCTGGCCGGCGCCGCTTACCTGATCTACCTCGGCCTGCGCCAGTTGCTGGGTAAAGGCGCCCCCACCGCGTCGACGGCGCAGGTGGTCGCGACGCCGCCCCAGACGCAATGGCGGATCGCCGTGGAAGCCTTCCTGGTCTCGGCGAGCAACCCCAAGACTCTGGTATTTTTCTGCGCCTTCCTGCCGCAGTTCCTCGAGCCTGGGCGGCCAATCTTCGGCCAGTTCGCGGCCATGTACCTGAGCGGCTCGCTGATCGTCTGCCTGGTGCACTCCTTCTACTGCTTCACGGCCTGGCGCTTCGGCCTGCGCCTGAAGGCTTCGCCCCTGGCGGCCTGGTTCAAGCGCGCCAGCGGCGCGCTGTTCATCGGCCTGGGCGTGCGTCTGCTCAACACCCGGGCGGTGTAGGCCTCACTCGCTCGCCAGCATGGCCAGGGTCGCGATCATCGCCAGCACGGCGAACCCACACGCCACGTAGCCCAGGGCGCTCAGGCCCAGGACCTGGATCACCGCGCCGCCCAACGCCGCACCGGCGGCGATACCGGCATTGGCCGCCGACACATTCAAGGTCCCGGCCAGGGCCTGGGCCTTGGCGCCGGCCTGCATCACCCGCACCTGACAGACCGGGAACAGCGCCGTGTAGGCGATGCCCCATAGCACCAGCGCGCCTCCCAGCAGCCATGCAGTGCCGAGCAACGGGGTGACCGCGCCCATGCCCAACGCCAGCATCGCCAACAGCAGCAGGGTCGCCCGCAACGGGCTGCGATCGACGATGCGCCCGGCCAGGCCGTTGCCGAGCATGCCGACCACGCCGAAGCCCATCAGCCACCAGCCCACTTCGCCGGCCGGCACGGCGGCCAGCTGTTCGAGGGTCTCGGCCAGGTAGGTGTAGGCAGTGAACATGGCGGTGAACACCAGCGCCGAGAGCAGCACATGGGCGATGAAGCGGCGGTCCTTGAGGATCACCGTCTGCCGCTCCCCCGGCGCACGGGCGGGTGCCGCCGGCACGCTCGGCAG
Organism: Pseudomonas sp. TE6288; assembly: GCF_054062095.1. NCBI lineage: Bacteria > Pseudomonadati > Pseudomonadota > Gammaproteobacteria > Pseudomonadales > Pseudomonadaceae > Pseudomonas > Pseudomonas sp. TE6288. The sequence goes on along the minus strand of NZ_JBSSEW010000003.1, from coordinate 222,085 downwards.
CCACGCCCACATCAACAGCGCCACCAGCAGGCACAGTCCGGCGAGCAACGCGAAACTGCCACGCCAGCCGACCAGCCCGGCGGCCAGCGTGCCCAATGGAATGCCGAAGACAAATGCCGCAGTGATGCCCAGGTACACCCGTGACACCGCCCAGCCCTCCCGCCCCGCCCCGGCCAATTGCCCGGCGCTTTCGCTGGCGGTGCCCCAATACACCGGCAAGGCCAACGCGGCGATGAAGCGTGCCAATGCCAGCACCCAGATGTTTGGCGCCAGCGCCGACAGCGCGTTGGACGCAGCGAACACCAGCAGGATGGCGATGAACAGTCCCTTGCGCGGCATTGCCGACAGCCAGGCGGTAAGCGGCGGCCCGAACAGCATCACGGTCACGGCGAACAGCGTGACCAACTGGCCCGCGCCCGCCACCGACAGGCCAAGGTCACGGGCCAGCGCCGGCAGGAGGCCGAGGATCAGAAATTCGGTGGTCAATACCGCAAAGCCGCCGATGGCGAACAGGCCGATGGACAACCCCGTACGCGGCCCTGGGCGCGTGAGGGTGGCGTGGGTCAGGCTGGAAGTGGGCATCGGCTGCGATCCTTGGTGAATGGCAGGCCAGCTTAATCTGGAAGTATGTTCCGATTACTGGTAGTTATTCCTTTATCAAGTGAATCAGATTCATTAATAAAAGGCCTCGCCATGTCTGCCTCGGAACGCCTCAAGGACATCGACTTCTTCGTCAGCGTGGCCAACGCTGGCAGCTTCATCGCCGCCGCCGAACGCATGAGCCTCACCAGTTCCGCCGTGAGCAAGGGCGTCGCGCGCCTGGAGAAACGCCTGCAGGTGCGCCTGTTCGAACGCACCACCCGGCGCCTGGCCCTGACCGACAGCGGCGCCGACTACTACCGCGCCTGCACGCGCGTGCTGGCGGACATCGAGGAAGCCGAGCTGGCCCTCAACGATGAACACCAGACGCCCTGCGGCAAGCTGCGCATCGACCTGCCAGCCACCTTCGGCCGTCTGCACGGCCTCCCCGCCGTACTGGACTTCGCCGCGCGGCATCCACGGCTGCAACCGCACATCACCCTCTCCGATCGGTTCGTCGACCTGATCGAGGACGCCATCGACATCGTCGTGCGCATCGGCGGACCGCAGACCTGGCAGCCAGGCATCGAGCACCGTTACCTGGGCAGCCAGCGCCTGGTGTTTTGCGCCGCCCCCGCCTACCTGGCCCGCCACGGCACACCCCGCGACCTGCAGCAACTGCAGGCCCAGGGCTGCGTGCTTTATGCCTGCGCAGACGGCAGCACGCCGGCCCTGCACTTTGCCGGCGCCCGCCCGGGCCTGACGCAGCTGCGCGGCATGCCCGGGCGCCTGGCCATCGGCGATGCCGAAGGCCAGGCGCTGGCTGTCAGCGCCGGGCACGGCATCGCCCAGTTGCCAACCTGGCTGGTGCAGCGTCAGCTCGATGACGGGACGCTGCAGCAGGTACTGCCGGCGTACGCCATGGAAGGATTGCCGATCAACCTGGCCTGGCGCCGCAACCGCGGGCACCTGCCCAAGGTGAGCGCGATGGTCCAGGCCCTGGCCGAGCGCCTGGGGCCGCTGATCCAGGGCTGACCCAAGTCAAGCGCCACTGCCGATACTCACAGGAAGGTAAATACCTGCCCCGCCGCCAAGCGCGACTTGCTCAGCCCGGCGTTGAAGTCCTCCTCGCTGCGATAGCCCAGGCTGAGCAGCACCACGCTGGTGTAGCCCTGCTCGCGCAGGCCAAGTTCGGCATCCAAAGCTTTGGCGTCGAAGCCTTCGATCGGCGTGGCGTCCAGGCCGTGGGCGGCAGCGCCCAGCAGCGCGGTGCCCAGGGCCAGGTAGACCTGCTTCTCCATCCAGTGCTGCAGGTCCTTGAAGTCATGGCGGTGCAGGTCGACATAACCGCGGCGGGTCTGGTCCTGGACTTCGCGGGCCTGTTCGTTGCGGAAGCGGCCATCGGCGGCTTCCTGCCCCAGCACGGCCTGCAAGTGGGCTTCGGTCATGTTGGTACGGGCGGCGAACACGATCACATGCGAGGCGTCACGGATTTTCGGGCTGTTGTAGGCGAATCGCGCATCGGTAGCCTTGGCCAGGCGCGCCTTGCCTTCGGCGCTGTCGGCCACGACGAAGTGCCAGGGCTGCGAATTGACCGAGGACGGGCTGTGGCGCAACTGCTCGAGCAGCGCGTCGATGGTGGCCTGGGGGATTTTGCGGTTGGCGTCGTAGGCCTTGGTGGTGTAACGGCGTTTGGCGAGGGCAACGGTGTCCATCTACGGCAATTCCTCAAGGGGTCGTGAATGAATGGCATCTTATCTTCCCGACCGCAAAGAAAAACCAGCACAATGCAGCAACACTTTCATCCTTGGAGTGAAAATGCTGCGCATCAATGATCTCGAACTGTTCGCCCGTGCCAGCGCCCTGGGCAGCTTCACCGCCGCAGCCCACGAGGCCGACCTGCTGCCCGGCCAGGTGGCCGCGGCGATCAAGCGCCTGGAGCGCGAGCTCGATGTGCGCCTATTCGCCCGCACCACCCGCAGCCTGCGCCTGACCGCCGAAGGCGAGCTGTACCTGCCCACCGCCCAGCGCGTGATCGATGCCCTGCGCCAGGGCCGCGAGGACCTGCATGGCAGCCACAGCTGCCTGCGCGGTGTGTTGCAGGTGGCGGCGCCCTCGGACATGGGCCGCAACCTGCTGCGGCCCTGGCTCAGTGCATTTCGCCGCGAGCACCCGGGGCTGGGCCTGCGCTTCTTCCTCTCCGACCAGTTGGCCGACCTGTACCGCGACCCGGTGGATGTCGCCATCCGCTACGGCCAGAACGAGGACGCCAACTACATCGCCCTGCCCCTGGCGCCGTGGAACCGCCGGGTGCTGGCGGCCTCTGCGGACTACCTGGCGCGCCATGGTCGCCCGCTGACCCCCGAGGACCTGCAGCAACACGACTGCCTGCTGTACCTGCAGCAAAGCCGGGTGTACGACAAATGGCGCCTGGGCAACCGCACCGTGCAGGTGCGCGGGCCGCTGTTCAGTGACGATGCCGACGTGGTGCGGCGCTGGGCGCTGGAAGGCGAAGGCATCGTCTACAAGTCGTGGCTGGATGTCAGCGCCGATGTCGCCGCCGGCGAGCTGGAACTGCTGCTGCCCGAGTACCCCGGCGAGCTGACCCCGGTGACCCTGGTGTGCCCGCACCGCAAGCAGCTCACCCCCGCCGTGGCCCAGTTGCACCTTTGGCTGCGCGAGCGTTTCGCCGCGCTGCGCCCGGACGACATGTTGCAGCCGTTGTCGCCGGGCGTATAGTGCATCCACCCCCGACCGCAAGGAGCTGTCATTCATGCCGAGCCTGGAATTTCTCGTCACCGCGCTGATCATCGTGCTGATCCCCGGCAGCGGGGTCATCCTCACCGTGTCGAGCGCCCTGGTGGCCGGGCGACGGGCCTGCCTGTGGACCGCCACCGGTTGCACCCTGGGCATCGTCCCGCACCTGCTGGCGTCGGTACTGGGCCTCTCCGCCTTGCTGCACACCAGTGCCCTGGCCTTCCAAGGCCTCAAGTTCGCCGGCGTCGCCTACCTGCTGTACCTGGCCTACGCCACCTGGCGCGACCGTGCGGCCTTCGCCGTGGACGCGCACGCCACCCCCGCCGCCGCCAGCCAACTGGTGATCAAAGCCTGCCTGCTGAATATCCTCAACCCCAAGCTGACGCTGTTCTTCCTCGCCTTCCTGCCACAGTTCATCACCCCGCAGGCCGGCTCCGCGACCGTGCAAATGCTCAGCCTCAGCGCGGTGTTCATGGCCATGACCTTCATCGTCTTCGTGATCTATGGCCTGCTCGCCCACCTGTTCCGCCGCGCCGTGATCGACTCGCCGAGAGTGCAAGCCTGGTTGCGCCGCGGCTTCGCCGCCTCATTCGCCGGGCTAGGCCTCAACCTGGCACTGGCGCAGCGCTGAAGGCTGCACAATCGTTCTAAACACCCGGGTCGTTTGTGCGTTAAGGTCATCCATCGACCACCCACACGGCCCGCCCCATGAGCAACTGGATCGACCTCAGACAGGACGCCGACACCGGCATCGAGTCGGTCCGCGCCCATTTCACCGGCCACGCCTACGACCCGCACTGGCACGACAGCTTCCTGGTCGGGGTGACCGAACAGGGCGTGCAGCAGTTCAACTGCCGCCGCGAGCGCCATTGCAGCACGCCCGGCCAGGTGTTCGTGCTCGAGCCTGGCGACCTGCACGACGGCCATGCACCGACCGTGGAAGGCTTCACCTATTCGACCCTGTACCTGGACGCCAACTGGCTGGAAACCGAGCTGCGCGCCCTGTTCGAGCACGCGCCCTCAGGCGCCCTGCCCAGCTTCGGCACCCTGCTGCACCAGGATCCGCGCCTTGCCGGCGCCACCGCCCGGGCCTTCGAGACGGTGCACTACAACGACCTGCGCATTGTCCGCCAGACCGCCCTGGACGATCTGCTGAGCGGCCTCACCGGCCACCTGCACTGGCGCAAACGCCTGGACCCCGATCCACGCCTGCCGCTGTGCGCCCACGTCGCCCGCGATTATCTGCACGCGCACCTCGACCAGGACATCGGACTGGTCGAGCTGGCAAAGGTCTGCGGCATCGACCGCTTCCGCCTGACCCGCGCGTTCAAGGCAGCCTTCGGCCTGGCGCCGCATGCCTACCTGATCCAGCTGCGCCTGGCCCGCGCGCGGCGGCTGCTAGCCTTGGGCGAAACGCCAGCCAGCGTCGCCACTGCCCTGGGCTTTGCCGACCAGAGCCACCTGGGCCGCTGGTTCCGCCGCGCCTACCGGCTGACCCCGGCGGACTACCGCAAGCGCTGCTCAAACCTTCCAGACTGAAGCCGCGCAGGCCGCGACCATGGTGCTTCGATCACACGGAGCCCTGACCATGTCGCATTCGCTGTTGCCCTTCATCCTGTTTGCCCTGGCCGCCAGCATCAGCCCCGGGCCGACCAACCTGTTGATCCTCGCCCACGGTGCCCGGCGCGGGCTACGCGCCAGCCTGGCACCGATCGTGGCGGCCTGCTGCGCGGCGGCGGCGGTGGTGTGGCTGGTGGGAATGGGGCTGGGCGCGTTGCTGCTGCGCTACCCCCTGGCGCAGATGGCCATGAGCTGGGCCGGCGCCCTGTGGCTGAGCTGGCTGGCCTGGAAGATGCTGCGCAGTGCCGGCGCCCCCTTGCTGGCGGGTAGCGACGGCGGCCTTGGCCCATTGAGCGCGGCGACCCTGCAGGTGGTCAACCCCAAGGTATGGGTGACGGCGGTGGCGATGGTCGGCCTGTTCGCCACCCCGGCACTGCCGATGGGCTGGCTGGCCCTGGTGTTCCTGCTGGTCGCCCTGCCCAGCATGACCGCCTGGGCTTTGATGGGCATCGGCAGCGCACGCTGGTTGCGCTCGTCGCGGGCCTTGCGCCTGTTCAACCAGGGTCTGGCGGGGTTGCTGCTGGTGTCGGCCTGGTCGGCCTTGCTGGTATGAGCGCCGCTCAGGTGCGCCCGGGGCTGGCGGTGCGCAGGCGCATTCCCAGGCGCGGCCCGAACACGTTGATCAACAGGCCCAGCATCACCAGCAGCGCCCCCCAGCCTTGTGCCTCGCTCAAGCGCTCGCCCAGCAGCAGCGCCGCGGAGCTCAGGCCCACCACCGGCACCAACAGCGAGAACGGCGCCACCTTGCCTGCCGGGTGGCGCGACAACAGTTTGCTCCACAGGCTGTAGCCGACCATGGTGGCGACGAACGCCAGGTACGCCAGGGCCAGCACCGAACTCCAGCCGATGTTAGCCAGGGCATGGCCAATGCGCTCGGGGCCTTCCAGCCACCACGACAGCACCAGGAACGGCAGTGGCGGAATCAGCCCGCCCCAGATCACCAGGGCGACCAGGTCCACCTGGCCGAAACGCCGGGTGATGATGTTGCCCATGCCCCACATGGCGCCGCCGCACAGGGTCAGCAGCAGCGCGACCAGCGGCACGTGGCCGCTGTCTTCGCTGCCGATCACGGCCAGGCCGCTGGCGGCCACCAGCAGGCCGAGCACGCTGGCCAGGCGCAGCCGCTCGCCGAGAAACATCGCGGCGAAGCCCAGGGTGAAGAACGCCTGGGACTGCAGCACCAGCGAGGCCAGCCCAGGCGGCATGCCACTGGCCATGGCCTGGAAGAGGAAGGCGAACTGGCCCAGGGAAATGGTCGCGCCATAGGCGATCAGCCAGCGCCACGGCAGGTTCGGGCGCTTGATCAGGAACACCGCCGGGAAGGCCACCAGCAGGAAACGCAGCGCCCCGAGCAGCATCGGCGGCAGGCCGTCGAGCCCCACCTTGATGACCACGAAGTTGACGCCCCAGGCGATGATCACCACCAGGGCGATCAGCAGGTCCTTGAGTGGCATTGCAGGCATTCCTTCTTCAGGCTTGTTGTAGACATATTTGGTTACAGCATACGGGCATCACGCCGCCGCGGACCAGCACAGTTGCGTACCAGCCTTGTGTAACAGTCGGCTGTGATGGCCGGCAAAAGCCTAGGCGTACCTTGGCAAGCTTCACTTGACCAGACTTGTATATACATGCTCATATCGGGCTTCGGCCATCCGCCCTGCGTCCCGCCGATAGCCGCCGCCTTTCACAAAAACAACGAAGCGGAGCCTCCCCGATGTCCAGCAAACCCGTGATCGAGCGCCGCTCGATCGACTACATCCCCGAGTCTGAGCGCCATGGACGCGTCTACAGCCAATTCACCCTGTGGCTGGGAGCCAACCTGCAGATTACCGCGATCGTCACCGGCGCCCTGGCCGTGGTGCTGGGCGGCGACGTGTTCTGGTCGTTGATCGGCCTTTTGCTCGGGCAACTGGTCGGCGGCGCGGTGATGGCCCTGCATGCCGCCCAGGGTCCGCGCCTGGGGCTGCCACAGATGATTTCCAGCCGCGTGCAGTTCGGCGTGTACGGCGCGGCCATCCCCATGGCCCTGGTGTGCCTGATGTACCTGGGCTTTACCGCCACCGGCACGGTGCTGTCCGGCCAGGCCATCGGCCAGTTGCTGAGCATCAGCGACAGCGCCGGCATCCTCATCTTCGCCGGGGTGATCGTGCTGGCAACCCTGGCCGGCTACCGGGTGATCCACTGGATCGGCCGGGTGGCCAGCGTGCTGGGGATCATCGCCTTCGTCTACCTGTTCAGCCGCATCCTGATGCTGGCCGATATCGGCCAGTTGCTCGACAACCGCCACTTCAGCTGGGCCAGCTTCCTGCTCGCGGTGTCGCTGGCCGCCTCCTGGCAGATCGCCTTCGGCCCTTACGTGGCCGACTATTCGCGCTACCTGCCCAGCCACACTTCGCCGCTCAAGACCTTCCTCGCCGCCGGCCTGGGCTCGGTGCTCGGCGCCCAGGCCTCGATGATCCTCGGCGTGTTCGCCGCGGCCATCGCCGGTGGCCAGTTCTCCGGCCGCGAGGTGGCCTATATCGTCGGCCTGGGTGGTGCCGGCACCACGGCGGCGCTGCTGTACTTCAGCATCGCCTTCGGCAAGGTGACCATCTCGACCCTCAACAGCTACGGCAGCTTCATGTGCATCGCCACGATCATCAGCGGGTTCCGTGGCCACCTGCAGATCAGCCGCGTGCAGCGCCTGGTGTTCGTGCTCGGCATCGTCGGCGCGGCGACCCTGGTGGCACTGCTCGGGCAACATTCGTTCCTCAGCGCGTTCAAGTCGTTCATCCTGTTCCTGCTGACCTTCTTCGTGCCCTGGAGCGCGGTGAACCTGGTGGACTACTACTTCATCACCAAGGAGCGCTATGACATTCCGGCACTGGCCGACCCGGATGGCCGCTATGGGCGCTGGAACTGGCCAGGCATCGGCGTGTACACCTTCGGCGTGCTAGTGCAGATGCCGTTCATCGACACCAAGCTGTACACCGGACCCATGGTCGCGCACCTGGGCGGTGTGGACGTGTCGTGGCTGATCGGCCTGGTGGTGCCCAGCGTGCTGTACTACTGCGTGGCGCGCCGTCGGGCGGCCGAGGCGCCGGCGAGCATCATCGTGCCTGAAGCACGCTGAGCCTGGTCGCGGGTACAGATCCCGCAGCAGCGCGCTTGGCTGCTGCGGGAGCCAGATCTGTCATTTTTCGGTCAAACAACTGTCGTAATCTGCGGTGCAACTCTGTGCCACAGGTCTTCGGCATGCCTCGCCTGCTCCCCCTATTGCTGTGCCTGCTTGCCGGCCTGGCCTGCGCCGCGCCGGCGCAACTGCGCATCCAGGGCTCCAACACCATCGGCGCCACGCTTGGCCCAGCCTTGGTGCGGGGCCTGTTGCAAGCGCAAGGCGCGAGCGCCATCGAGCGCCAGCCTGGTGCCTCCGCCAACGAGACCACGCTTCACGCTGTCGATCGCAACGGCCTGCCCCTGCGTGTCGACATCGCCGCCCACGGCACCAGCACGGGCTTCGCCGCACTGGCCCGCGGCGAAGCGGACCTGGCCGCAGCCTCGCGACCGATCAGTGACAGCGAGGTGCAACAGTTGCAGGCCCTGGGCAACCTGCGCGGCGCGGGCTCGGAGCAGGTCATCGCCCTGGATGGCGTGGCGGTGATCACCCACCCGGACAACCCCCTCGCGCAACTGACCACCGGGCAATTGGCGCAGGTGTTTTCCGGGCGGTTGCAGCGCTGGGAGCAGCTGGGCGTGCCCGGCGGGGCGATCCACCTGTATGCCCGCGACGACCACTCCGGCACCTTCGAGACCTTCAAGGCCCTGGTGCTTGCCCCGCACAACCAGGCGCTGGCCACCCAGGCGCGTCGCTTCGAATCCGCCGATGCGCTGGCCGCCCAGGTCATGGCCGACCGCCAGGCCATCGGCTTCAGCGGCCTGGGCACGGTCCACCAGGCCAAGGTGCTGGCGGTGGCCGAGGGTGACGCGCCTGCCCTGCTCCCCAGCCGCGCCTTGGTGGCCAGCGAAGACTACCCGCTGTCGCGGCGCCTGTTCTTTTACCTGCCCGCCCACGCCACGCCCCCGGCCAGGGCCCTGGCAGAGTTCGCCCAAAGCCCCGCCGGACAGGCGATCGTCGCCGACCAGGGGTTCGTCTCCCAGCAGATCAAGCCACAGCCGGTACCGGCCCAGGCCGACATGCCGCCGCGCTACCGGGCACTGGCCAGCGAAGCGCAACGCCTGAGCGTCAACTTCCGCTTCCAGGAAGGCAGCGCCAGCCTCGACAACAAGGCCCTGCGCGATGTGCAACGGGTCAGCGACTACCTGCGCCAGGCTGGCAAGCTGCAGGGCAAGGTGGTGCTGGTGGGTTTCGGCGACCCCAAGGAGACACCAGGACGCGCCGCCCTGCTGTCGCGGCTGAGGGCCATGGCGGTACGTCGCGAATTGGCCCGGACCGGGGTCCAGGCCAGGGACGTGACGGGGATGGGCGACGAACTGCCGGTAGCCGGTAACGATCTGCAACAGGGGCGCCTGCGCAATCGTCGCGTCGAAGTCTGGGTGTACTGACCCGCTCAGCGCCCATCGGGCAGTTCGACCCGGGCCACCAGCCCGCCGCCGCTGCGATTGCGCAGGGTCAGCTCACCGCCTTGCTCGCGCACGCTGGCACGGGCCGCCGAAAGCCCCAGGCCCACGCCGCCGGTGTCGCGGTTGCGCGAGCCTTCCAGCCGGTAGAACGGGTCGAACACCCGCTGCAAGGCCTCTTCGGGGATGCCCGGCCCGCGGTCGCCTACTTCGATGACGATCAGGTGCCCGGCGTGACTCAGGATGATCTGCGGCTCGCGGGCATACTTCATGGCGTTTTCCAACAGGTTGACGATCACCCGTTTGGTCGCCAGTGGACGGCCGTCATGCACCAGGTGCGCCGGGCCCTTGAAGGCGACGGCAAGCTGCTGGTCGCGGTAGTCGTCGACCAGGGTCTGCAAAAGCTCCGACAGGTCGTAGGCCGTGCGCTGCTCAAGCTGCGTGCCTTCGCGAAAGAACGCCAGGGCCTCGTTGATCATGCTCTGCATCTCCTCCACATCGCGGATCAACTTGTGCTTGTGGTCCAGGTCTTCCATGAACTCGCTGCGCAGGCGCATGCGTGTCAACGGGGCGCGCAGGTCGTGGGAGATGGCCGCCAGCATATGGGTACGCTCGCGAATGAAGTGCTGGATCTGCGCCTGCATGGTGTTGAAGGCGATGATCGCCTGGCGGATTTCCTCGGGGCCTTCGATGGCGATGGGCGGCGCCTGCAGATCGCCGCCGAAGCGCCGCGCCGCGTTCGCGAAGCGTTGCAGCGGCGCGGCCAGCTGACGGGTGGCAAGCCAGGCCACCAGCAGGGTCGCCACCAGCCCCAGCCCGATGACCACCACCAGCCGTGCCGGAGCGCTCATGCCCCAACTGCGCTCCGGCGGCACGAACAGCAGCCAACTGTCATCATCCAGCCCGACCAGCGCCACATAGTGCGCATCGGCGCTGCCATCAGGCCAGTCGCCCGGGTTGTATACCTCGATCGGGCGTGAAGGGCCCAGCAGTTGCGCCATCGCCGGCACCTGCCCGGAATTGAGCGGCACGCCCGGCCCCGGCAAGCCGAAGTCTGCGCGTCGTGTGCTCCACCTTACCCGCAACGTCGGCGTGCTCGCAGCCTCGGCCAGTTGCCCCCGCAACGCTGGCGGCGCGGTCTCGATCATATGGGCGGTCACGGCGATCTGATCGAGCAGGCCGGTGCGCTCGATGGGCGGACGCGCCCAGCTGCCGGCAAGCTGGACGAACAAGGCGTTGAACGCCAGCGAGGCCAGCAACGCGACGAAGATGGTCAGGGCAATCCGCTTGCGCAGGGTGTCGCGGCCCAGCAGACGACGGATCACGAGCGGGTCACCTTGGCGCTGAACAGGTAGCCGCCATTGCGCACGGTGCGGATGAGGTCCGGGCGCTTGCTGTCGGGCTCTATCTTGCGCCGCAGCCGGCTGACCTGCACATCGATGCTGCGGTCGTAGGCGTCGTGACCATGGCCACGGGTCAGATCGATCAGTTGTTCACGGGTGAGGATGCGCTGCGGGTGTTCAAGGAACACCACAAGCAGGTCGAACTCTGCGCCAGACAGCGGGATCATCACCTGCTTGGGCGAGCGCAGCTCGCGGCAAGTGACATCCAGGTGCCAACCAGCGAAGCCGATCACCGGCCTGGCCGCCTCGCCGCGCGGAGCCTGCTCGCCGGCACGGCGCTGCACGGCGCGCAGGCGGGCCAGCAGTTCGCGCGGGTCGAAAGGTTTGGTCAGGTAGTCGTCGGCGCCCAGCTCCAGGCCGATGATGCGGTCGCTCAGCTCGGCCATGGCGGTGAGCATGATGATCGGCACCCCGACCTGCGCACGCAGCTTCTGGCACAGGCTCAGGCCGCCCTCGCCCGGCAGCATCAGGTCAAGGATGATCGCCTCCGGGCGCTGGCGCTCGATGGCCGCCCACATTGCCTGGCCTTCGGCGGCCAGGTCCACCTCGTAACCCTGCTGGACGAAGAACTGCTTCAGCAGGGCGAGGATTTCCACATCGTCATCGACGATCAGCAGTCTGCTCACGGTGGTACAGGTCCGGAAAAAAGGCGTATCTAAAACCATTGCGCCGCCCGGGTCATTTATTTCAATCGGGCAACATTTCGTCACGAGTGACACGATTCGGACATCACCTGGCAAACATTACCCTGCACCCTGCGGGCCTTCCATTCGTCGAGGGCTCCCCATGAAGATAGCCGACAGCCGCAACAACACTGATGTTCAAGAAGGTTGCGCCCCCCTGATCCTCAGCCAGCGCCACACCAGCCGCGGCCAGACGGGCTCCCTGATCGTGCAGCAGGAGAGCCTGGGCCTGGCGGACGACCTGGGCTACATCACCCTGCGGCGCTACTTCGAGCACTACGATCCAGGCTGTGGCGAATGGGTCGAATACAGCCATACCGTGCCCATCCGTGAACTGGTCCACTGGTTGATGGCGCATGGCAAGTTGCAGATCCAGGCCTCGCAGGACGCGCCCCCGACTCAAGCCTGGCAGGCCGCCGCGCAAGAGGAGCGCCGCCCATGAGCCGGCGGCATCTGCTGACGGTCATGCTGACCAGCACCCTGAGCCTCTCGGCATGCAGCAGCAACAAGCCGGCACCGGCCGGGTTTCTCAAGGATTACGGCCTGCTCACCCCGCACCAGGCGCCGTCTGGCGGTACCGTACTGAGCTGGGCCGACCCGAAGTGGCCACGGGGGCGCTATATCGAGGTCTACCTGGCGCCCAGCCGCTTCTACCCGACTCCCGAACCGAGCCCGCGTATTCCCCAGGCTGCCCTCGCCTCGATCAGCCACTACTACGACGCGGTACTGCGCAAGGAAATAGGCAAGGTGATGAAGGTAGTGGATACCCCTGGCCCGAACACGCTGGTGGTCCGACCGGCCATTACCCGCATCAGCGCCGACGCACAAAGCCTGCGGTACTACGAGTGGCTGCCGATCACCCTGGTCGCGGCTGGAGTAAGCAGTGCCGTGGGGATGCGCGACCGGGACAGCGAAATCGCCACCGAACTGTCGTTCGAAGCCGGCACAAGCGGGCGAGTGGTGGGCGAGGCAATGCTCGCAGGCACTGGCGTGCCGCTGGAGAACGACCGCCAGGTGATGACGGCCGACAACGTCAAGGCCGTGCTCGATGGTTGGGGCGTCGACCTGCGCCAGGCCTATGCGGCCCCCCTCAGATAGTGTGCCGTGCCGGTGTGTGGGCAGACTGCCTTCAACGACCTCATCGCTGGCAAGCCAGCTCCCACAGGGATAGCGCAAGACTCAAGAACTGCGCGGGCGAGGTGGGAGCTGGCTTGCCAGCGATGCGCCGCGTCAGCGGCGCCCTGTCGGCTCAGGCCTTCAACGTGGCCATGTCGATGACGAAACGGTATTTCACATCGCCCGCGATCATCCGCTCGTAGGCCTGGTTGATGTTGCGGATGTCGAGCATCTCGATATCGCAGCTGATCCCGTGCTCGGCGCAGAAGTCGAGCACCTCCTGGGTTTCGGCGATACCGCCGATCAGCGAGCCTGCCAGGACCCGGCGCTTCATCACCAGGTTGGCCGCATGCAGTGGCGGGTCGACCGGCTCGATCAAGCCGACCAGGATATGCACACCGTCGAACCTCAACGTCTCGAGGTAGGGGTTGAGGTCGTGCTGGACCGGGATGGTGTCGAGCAGGAAGTCGAAACGGCCGGCCGCGGCGCGCATCTGTTCGGCGTCGGTGGACACGATCACTTCATCAGCCCCCTGGCGCCGCGCCTCCTCGGCCTTGGCCGCGGAACGAGTGAACAGCGTGACATGCGCCCCCAGCGCCTTGGCGAGCTTGATGCCCATGTGGCCCAGCCCGCCCATGCCCAGCACGCCGACCTTGTGCCCCGGGCCAACACCATGGTGCTTGAGCGGCGAGTAGGTGGTGATGCCGGCGCAGAGGATCGGCGCCGCGCTGGCCAGGTCGAGGCCTTGGGGAATGCGCAGGACGAAATCCTCGCTGACCACGATGCTGCTGGAGTAGCCACCCATGGTATTGCTGCCATCGACCCGGTCGGGGGTGGCGTAGGTCATGGTCGGGCCTTCCAGGCAGTATTGCTCCACGCCCTGGCGGCAGGCTTCGCAGTGACGGCAGGCATCGACCATGCAGCCGACCCCGACCAGATCGCCCACCTGGTAGCGGCTGACCTGCGCACCAACCGCGGTGACCCGACCGACGATCTCGTGGCCCGGCATCAGCGGGTAGACGGCGATGCCCCACTCGTTGCGGGCCTGATGGATATCGGAGTGACACACGCCACAGTAGAGGATCTCGATGGCGACATCGTCGGCCCGTGGGCTGCGACGCTGGAAGGTCATGGGCGCCAGGGCGCTGGTGGGGGACTGGGCGGCGTAGCCGATGGCGGTGTACATGCGGACCTCTCTCAGGTGAAACGGTTCAGGCGGCGCATTGTGCGCAGCCTGTCCCGCCCCGGCCACGGCCGATTCTCCGGCATGCATGCCTGATTCTCCGGACCTGCCTGCTACCCTCTGGCGCAAGCCATCGAATCTGCGAAGATGACAGTGTCCGATTCTCTGCCCGGTTTCGCCATGCACCTGACTTGCCACGTGGATGCCAATGCCACGCTCTGCTCACTGATCCGCACCCTCGCCACGCGTCCGGGGTTCGTGCCCACTGCCCTGCCCCAGGTCCAGGTCCTGACCTGGGACCACTACGTGGCCAGCAGCCCGCAGATCTACGAACCCAGCCTGATCATCGTCGCCCAGGGCAGCAAGCTTGCGCGCCTGGGCCCGCGCACCCTGGAGTACGGCGCCGGGCATTACCTAGTGCAGGCGCTGTCGGTGCCCTTTCTCTGCGAAACCTTCGCCACACCCCAGGCGCCGCTGCTGGGCGTGGCGGTGGACATCGACCGCGCCATGCTCGGCGAGCTGGTGCAAAGCATGAACCTGGGGCCGGATGCCGCGGTTCAGGTACAGACCCCGCAGTCGATGACCTCGGCGGCGCTGGACACGGCCATGCGCGAGAGTGTCGAGCGCCTGCTGCGGTGCCTGCAGAACCCGCTGGACGCCAGGGTGCTGGGGCCGGCGCGGGTGCGCGAGGTGCTCTACACCGCGCTGCGCGGCCCTCAGGCCGGGGTGCTGCGGGCACTGGTCGAACAACAGGGGCATTTTGCCCGGATCGCCTCGGCCCTGGCCTACCTGCGCGAGCACTACGCCGAGCCGCTGGGGGTGGATGAACTGGCCGGCCGGGCGAACATGAGCGTGTCGACCTTCCATGAGCACTTCAAGCGCTGCACCGACCTGGCGCCGATGCAGTACCTCAAGCGCCTGCGCCTGCTCAAGGCGCAACAGATGCTGATCGGCGAAGGCCTGGGCGTGGCCCAGGTGGCGCATCGGGTGGGCTACCAGAGCACCTCGCAGTTCAGCCGCGAGTACAAGCGCCAGTTCGCCCGCAGCCCCGGCGAGGAGCAGACGTACCAGAGCCTGCCGGCTTGATCGCTGGTCCGCCTCGCACCGCCAGCTACTGACGCAGGACCATCGCCACGATGGTCGCCTGCAACTCGCGCTTGGCGGCCTCGGCGGCCAACTCGCCGGCCGCCGCCGCCAGGGACAGCGCATCCGCCGCCCCCACCAGCACCCACAGGCCGGCCACGCCGATATCGCCGCCCGGCGCGAACGGCGCCAAGGCTTCCCGGCATTTGTCCATGAAGGGCCCTTCATAGCCGCGCTTGAGCGCCTCGAGCTCCGGCGAGCCGGCCAATGCCGCACTGACACCGGGGATCTCGCGCCCTTGGGTCGCCACGCAATCCACATAGGCCTCGGCGATTACCCAGGCCCGCCCCGGCAGGTCCGCCGGACAACCGGCCAGGGCCGTGTCGAGCATCGCCGTCTGGCGTGCGTCGTACTCCTGGTACAGCGCCAACAGCAATCCGTTGCGGGTTTCGAAATGGTCATACACCACCGGCTTGGTCACCCCGGCCTGCTCGGCCAGACGCCCCAGGCTCAGGGCATCGGTGCCTTCTTCGCGCACCAGCTGCCAGGCCACATCCAGCAGCTGCCGGCGACGCTCCTCGCGGGACAGGCGTTTGCGCGGCGCGCTCTTTTCCTCGCTTGACATCGACTACCTACCAAAAGTAACTTACTAAGCGTAACTTACTGAGAGTATATAACGCTCTCGAGACCCTCGCATCCTGATTCTGGAGATTCTGCCATGCATGCCCTGATCGTCATCGGTCACCACGACCCCGCCTCCCTCACTCATACCCTTGCTGAGCAGCTCGCCGAAGGGCTGCGCACGGCGGGCCACACCAGCGAGTTCGCCGACCTGGCCCGTGAAGGATTCGACCCCCGTTTCACCCTGGCCGACCACGCCGTGCACCGCCGCCTGGGGCCGCCGCCGGCCGATGTGCTGGCCGAGCAGGCGCGCATCGAACGCGCCGACACCGTGGTGCTGGTCTATCCCATCTACTGGTGGTCGCTCCCGGCCCTGCTCAAGGGCTGGGTCGAGCGTGTGTTCAGCAATGGCTGGGCCTTCTACCAGGCTGCGGACGGTAGTACCACAAAGCGCCTGCACGGTTTGACTGCGCACCTGATTGGCGTTGCCGGGGCCGATGCCGGCACTTTCGAGCGGCACGGCTACGGCGAGGCCATGCGCGTGCAGATCGAGCACGGCATCTTCGATTATTGCGGCGCTCGGGTGTTGAGTTCGACGTTGCTGGACGACAGCGAAGGACAGGATCCGGCACGGCATCTGCGAACCGCCCGCGCATTGGGAGAGAGGATGTTCGCCAGCGAAGGACGGCGCGAACCGGCGACCGTGGCGTGAACACAGGAAGGCGCGGGCCAGCCCGCGCCAGGTGACCGCGTGCGGGCAATCAGCCGCAGTTGACGCGGGTCACCACACCCTTGTCATCGACATTCAGGTTCAACCGCTCGGAGCGGTATTCCAGGGTGATCACATCGTGCGGCTTGAGGATGCGTGCCATCTGCGAGCCGCTGGCCTTGCGCGCCTGCTCGAGCAGCTCGGCGCTGGCCGGCTTGCCGACGGTGAAATCGGCGCCACTGGCTTCGCAGCGGCCGTCATTGCCGGCCGGGGCGGCAGGGGCGCTGGCGCCCGAAGAGCCACCGGTGCTGCAACCTGCCAGGACGGTAGCCACCAGCAGGGTCGCCAGGGAAGCGCGGGTACGGAACATGAATCCTCCTAAATCGATCCGGGAACTGCCTTATGCGACAGTTCCACCAACGGTTTGTTGCAAAACCGCAAGATTCTGCCTGACTCGGCCAGGGGATGCGAAACGCAATCGTCACCGAATTTTGCACCGAACCGCAGGTTCGGCCAAACGCAAGGCTTATGCCTAAGTCGCAGATCCCGTTGCGCAAAGGCATGATTTACTACAAGAAGTGGAGCATGAAACACCTCCCCTTCGAACGCCAGGACGCGGTATTCGACCTATCACCCAGGCCCAAGCGAGAACCGCCCCATGAGCAGCCACAGCATCGACGCCGATATCAAGGTCAAGTGGGACGAGGGCCAGAGCGCCTACAGCCCGGGAACCCCCGAAGAGCTATTGCTGATCGCCATCGACCTGCTGGTACGCGATCGTGGCAGCGAGGCCGCGCGCAGCTTCATCGACCAGGTGTTCGAACGCTACGCGCACCACGACACTATTTCAATCGGGCCAGGCGGGCGCTGAGCAGGTCGAAGAAGCCCTGGGCATCGCCCTCCTCGATCCACATCACATTGGCCGGCTGCTTGAGCACGCCGTACCAGTCGGCGACGGTCTGGCCGAAGGTCGGGCCTTCGCGACTGTCGACCACCATGTGCACCTGACGGCCCTTGAACAGCTCAGGCTTGAGCAGGTAGGCGATGACGCTGGCGTCGTGCACCGGGCCGCCTGGCATGCCGTAGTTGTCCATGTCGAACTTGATGTAGGCGTTAAGGATGTCCACCACCAGCTTGCTGGCATTGTTGTTGACCGCGGCGAGCTGCTTGAGGCGCGCGTCGCTGGTGAGCACCTTGTGGGTGACGTCCAGCGGCAGGTAGGTGAGCTTCACGCCACTGGCCAGCACCACCTCGGCGGCGTGCGGGTCGGCGAACAGGTTGAATTCCGCCGCCGGCGTGATGTTGCCGCCGTTGAAATGGGCACCGCCCATCAACACCACTTCCTTGATGCCGTTGACGATCTCCGGCTTCTGGATCAGCGCCAGGGCCAGGTTGGTCTGCGGACCGAGCATGGCGACAGTGATGCTGTGAGGCTCGGCGGCGCTCAGGGTGTCGATCAGGTACTGCACCGCGTTGCCCTGGGCCAGCGGCTTTTTCGGCTCGTGCACCTGGACGCCGGTCAGGCCTTCCTCGCCGTGAACGTTGGCGGCGTAGATCGGCGTACGCACCATCGGCCGCCCTGCCCCGGCGTATACCGGGATCTCTTCGCGGCCAGCCCACTCACGGGCCAGGCGGGCGTTGCGCGAGGTCTTCTCCAGGCGCACGTTGCCGGCCACGGTGGTGATGGCACGGATCTTCAGCTCCTCGGGCGAGGCCATGGCCAGCAGCAGGGCCACGACGTCGTCGGCGCCGGGGTCGGTATCGATGATCAGGTCGCGGGGCGCGGCCATGAGGGAAGTCGCGGCCAGCGCGGACATGAGGACGGCTCCTTGGAGCAGGTTCTTGAGGGACATTCAGCACTCCTTGTTGCTAGGGGGATGGATTCACAGGGACAGCCCGAGGTTGCGCCCAACCTGTGGGAGCCGGCTTGCCGGCGATCGAGGGCGCAAGCCCTCGCATTCGGTCTAGAAAGTCACGCCAGCCACCAGGGCAATATTGCTGTAGGGCTTGCACTCCCCCGTGCGCACCACGGCCCGGGCCTGGCGACACAGGGTCTTGAAGTCGGCATGGCCCAGCACCTGGCGCTGGCCCAGCTCACCGCCCGCATGCAAACGCTCGACCTCGGCCAACCCCGGAGGCAGGGCCTGGAACACTTCATCAGCCAGCACATGCCGCTCCACCTGCATCTCGCTCAGTACCACGCGCAACACGCTGGCAAAATCCGGGATACCCGGCGTCAGCGCCAGGTCGATCAGCTCCACCCCCGGCGGCACTGGCAGGCCGGCGTCGCCGATCACCAGGATGTCGCCATGGCCGAGCCCGGCAATGGTCCGCGACAGGGCGATGTTCAGCAGTGGCGTCTTCTTCATGGCGCCAACTCCTTCAACAGGGGAATGGACGGCTGCGCGCCGACCCGGGTTACCGACAATGCGGCGGCGCACTGGCCAAAGCCGATCGCCTCATCTTCCGACAATCCCCGCGCCAGGCCGGCGGCAAAACCGCCAACAAAGGTATCGCCGGCCGCCGTGGTATCCACCGGCTGCACCCGTGGGGCCGGGAAGTGCCGGCTGCCGGTGGCGTCGACCAGCAAGGCACCATCGCCGCCAAGGGTGACGATCACCTTCCCTGCCCCCAACTGGCGTAGCCGCTCGGCCGCGCGGCGGGCACTTTCCTGATCATTGACCCGCACCCCGGCCAGGGCCTCGGCTTCGCTCTCGTTGGGGATCAGGTAATCGATGTAGGCGTACCACTCCGCTGGCAGTGGCCCGCTGGCCGGCGCTGGGTTGAGGATCACCGTGCGGCCCAGCTCGCGGCCGCGGGCCAGGGTCCAGGCCACGGTGGCCGTGGGCACCTCCAACTGACAGATGATCACTTCGGCGCGCTGCAGCAGTGCATCGAAACGGCTTACCGACTCGGGGCTGAGCAGGCCATTGCCGCCGGGGATCACGACGATGGCGTTCTGGCTGGCGGCATCCACCACGATCAGCGCCACGCCGCTGGACACGCCCGGGCACACGCTCACCCCCCGGCAATCGATGCCCTCGGTGAGCAGCGCCTGGCGCAGTTGCTGACCATAGGCGTCGTCGCCGACGTTGCCGACCATCGCCACGCTGGCGCCCAGCCGGGCCACAGCCACGGCCTGGTTGGCGCCCTTGCCGCCAGGCGCGGTGAAGAAACTGTCGCCGGTCAGGGTCTCGCCTCCCCGGGGCAGGCGCTGGGCGCGGGCCACCAGGTCCATGTTGAGGCTGCCGACCACTACCACCTTGGCATCCATGGGTATTCCTTAACGGTAATCGTTGAACAGGTCCGGGCGTGGCCCGGTGGATTCGCGCAGCACGATGCGCGGGGCGACGATGCGCTGTTCGGCGGCGCCGTCGCGGCGTGGCGTGACGATGCGCGACAGCAACAGCCCGGCGGCGCTCTCACCCAGCTCGCGGATCGACTGGCCGACCGTGGTCAGCGCCGGGTACACATAGCGGCTCAGTTCGATGTCGTCGAAGCCGATCACCGACAGCTCACCCGGCACGTCGATATTGCGTTCGGCGGCGGCACGCAGCACGCCGAAACCGATCATGTCGTTGCCGGCGAAGATCGCCGTGGGCCGCTCGCCATCGAGCAGGCGCGCCGCGGCGGCATGCCCGCCGAGGCTGGTGAAATCGCTGTGCAGCACATGGCCCGGGGCAACGCGCACGCCGCCCTCGGCCATTGCCCGGCGGAACCCGGCCAGGCGCAGCTGGCTGACCCCAGTGTCCACCGGCCCGCCGATGGTGGCGATCTCGCGGTGCCCGAGTTCGAGCAGGTGGCGGGTGGCCAGGTAGGCGCCCTGCTCGTGGTCGATCCGCACCAGGTCGGCCTCGACGCCTTCCAGGGCCCGGTCGACGATGACCATCGGCGTGCGCACGCCGCTGAGGCTGTCGAGCAGGTCCTGGTCCTCGCCCACCGAGGCAACGATCAGGCCGTCGATGCGCTTTTCCAGCAGCACGCGCAGGTAGCTGCGCTGTTTCTGCGGGTTGTCATCGGAGTTGCACAGGATCACGCAATAGCCGTTGCGCTCGCAGGCATCCTCGATACCCCGGGCCAACTCGGCGAAGTAGGGGTTGACGCTGTTGGGCACCAGCAGGCCGATGGTGGCGGTGCTGCGCGCCTTCAGCGAACGGGCCACGGCGCTGGGCACGTAGTCGAGTTCGGCGATCGCCGCCTCGACCTTCAGCCGCACGTGCTCGCTGACCGGACGGGTCTTGTTCAGTACATGAGACACGGTGGTGTAGGAAATACCCGCCAGTGCCGCGACATCTTTGATGGTTGCCATGGTTTCAGTTCCGCCGGCTCGCACGCCGGCTGCGGTAAGTGTCGAGTACCACGGCGATGACGATGACCGCCCCGGTGATGATGCGTTTGGTCGGTTCCGAGGCGCCGATCTGGGCCAGCCCGGCGGCCAGCACCGAGATGATCAGCACACCGAAGAAGGTGCTGATGACCGAGCCGCGCCCGCCCATCAGGCTGGTGCCGCCGATCACCACGGCGGCGATCACCTGCAGCTCCATGCCCGAGCCGGCATTGGGGTCGGCGGCCTCCAGGCGCGAGATCTGGAACAGCGCGGCGAGGCCCGCGAGCACGCCCATCAGGGCGAACACCAGGATCTTGAAGGGGCGTGGGTCGATGCCGGCCAGGCGCACAGCCTCTTCGTTGGTGCCGATACCGATCAGGTAGCGACCGAACACGGTACGGGTCAGCACCAGTTGGGCCAGCACGATCACCAGCAAGGCGATGATGAAAGCCGGGGAAATACCGAAGGCGATCGGGTTGGAGAACCAGGCGAAGGCATCGCCGATGTACGCGGTGCGCGAATCGGTGAACTGGTAGGCCAGGCCACGGGCCATCTCCAGCACGCCCAGCGAGACGATGAACGAAGGGATGCGCCAGGCCACGGTGATGCTGCCGGTGACGGTGCCGGCCAAGGCCGCCACGGCCATGCCGAGCAAGGCGGCGGGCAGCACGCTCCAGCCCCAGCCGAGGATCGCCACGCTGACGGTCGAAGCCGCCAGGGCCAGTACCGAGCCGACCGACAGATCGATGCCGCCGATGATCAGCACGAAGGTCATGCCCACCGCCAGCACCATCAGGTCGGGGATCTGGTTGGCCAGGGTGCTGAAGGTGGCGTAGGACAGGAAATGGCTGCTCAGCAACGAGAACAGCACGATCATCGCCAGCAAGGCCCCGGCCAGCCCCAGGTAGGTGCCCAGGCCGAAATAGGTGCCGCTGCGGCGCACTGGCGCGGCGTCCGAGGTGTTTGTTGTGGTTTTCATGCATCCATCCTGGGAGCTGCGTCGTGCAGCAGGGCGTCACGTTTCTGGTAGCCGGCGAAGGCGGCGGCGAGGAGTTGGTCCTGGGTCCAGTGGTCACGGTCGAACGTGTCGATCAGGCGGCCCGCCGAGAGCACGGCGATGCGGTCGCAGATCAGCATCAGTTCGCGCAGGTCGCTGGACACCACCACCAGGGCCTTGCCCTGGCGGGCGAGCTCGGCAAGCAGGCCGTAGATGTCGAACTTGGCGCCGACATCGATGCCGCGGGTCGGCTCATCGAACAGCAGTACCTGGCAATCGCGCTCCAGCCAGCGGCCAATCACCACCTTCTGTTGGTTGCCGCCGGACAGCTCGCCCACGGCCTGGGCGGGGCTGGCGCTGCGGATACGCATGGCGCCGATCTGGCGCTCGGCCAGCTCACGCTCGGCGTCCGCGTCGAGCACGCCGGCACGGGACACCGCGCCGAGGTTGCCCAGGGCAATATTGGCACTGATCGACTGGCTCAGCAGCAGGCCTTCGCCCTTGCGGTCCTCGGTAATCAGTGCAATGCCAGCCTTGACCGCGGCCTTGGGCGAGTCGATGGTCACCGGCACTGGCGGCTGGCCGAGGGCGACCTGGCCGCTGTCGGCGCGGTCGGCGCCGTAGATCAGGCGCAGCAGCTCGGTACGCCCGGCACCGATCAGGCCGGAGATACCGAAGATCTCCCCTGCCCTGACCTCGAACGACACCTCGCGTACCTTGTCGCCGCGGCTGAGCCCGTCGACCTTGAGCAGCGGCGCACCGATCGTGCGCTGGCCCAGGTCGATATGCTCGCCCAGCTCGCGGCCGACCATCAGGTTGACCAGTTGCTCACTGTTGTAGCGCTGGATCGGCTCGGCGCACACCAGCTTGCCATCGCGCAGCACGGCGATACGCTGGGCCACTTGCTGCAGCTCTTCGAGGCGGTGGGAGATATACACGATGGCCACGCCGCGCTGGCGCAGGCGTTCGATCTGGGTGAACAGCAGATCCACCTCGCGGGCGGTGAGCATGGCCGTGGGTTCGTCGAAGATCAGCACATGGCAGTCGCCGATCAGGTTGCGGGCGATCTCGACCATCTGCTGGTGGCCGATGCCCAGCTCGCCGACAGGGGTGTCCGGGTCGATGGCATCCAGGCCGACCTGAGCCATGGCTGCGGTGGCCAGCTGGCGCAGGCGCTTCTGGCTGATCCAGCCGAGGCGGCTGGGCAGGTTGTCAAGGAACAGGTTCTCGGCCACGGTCAGCGTCGGCAGCAGGTTGAGTTCCTGCATCACCATGCGCACGCCGAGGCGTTCGGCCTCGGCGCGGCTGCCGGGGGCGTAGGGCTGGCCGCGGTAGAGCATCTGCCCGGTGGTGGGGATCTCCAAACCGCTGATCAGCTTGGACAGGGTCGACTTGCCCGCGCCGTTCTCGCCGGTCAGGGCCAGCACCTCGCCGCCGCGCAGCTCGAGGGTGACATCGCCGAGCACGGGCTGGGCGTAGGTCTTGCCCAGGCCGCTAACGGCTAGCACGGTTTCATTGGCCGGTACTGACATGGCCATTCTCCTAAATAGACATACCCCCCTGTAGGAGCGGCTTCAGCCGCGATCACCCGCGAAGCGGGTGCCAGGCACCGCAGTGCCTGCATCGCGGCTGAAGCCGCTCCTACAGAGATCACTTTGTCACTTGGTAATCAGCTTGACCGGGGTCTGGATGACATTGTCGGCATCCACGCCGGGCTGCTCGCCCTTGAGCATCTTCAGCGCCGCCTGGATGCCATACACCGCCTGCTGGCTGGCCGCCTGGTCGAGGGTGGCGAGCACACGGCCATCCTTGAGCATCGGCTCGATGGCCTTGATGTTGTCGTAGCCGACCACCTGCACCTGGCCGGTCTTGCCGGCGGCGCGCACGGCCGAGACAGCACCCAGGGCCATGCTGTCGTTGCCGGCCAGCAGCGCCTTCAAATCGGGATACTCGTTGAGCATCGAGGCGGCAACGGCGTTGCCCTTGTCGATCTCCCAGTTGCCGGATTGCACCGAGACGATCTTCATCTGCGCGGCTTCCATGGCGTCCTTGAAACCGGCGGTGCGCTGCTGGGCATTGGTGGTGGTCGGCACGCCTTCGATGATGCCGACCTGGTCACCGGCCTTGAGCTTTTGCTGGGCCAGGTAGTCGCCGACCAGCCGCGCGCCCTTGCGGTTGTCCGGGCCTACGAACGGCACGCTGATGCCCTTGCTCTTGAGGGTTTCGGGATCGAGGCGATTATCGATGTTGATCACGATCACGCCTTTGTCCATCGCCTTCTTCACCGCCGATACCAGCGCCTTGGAGTCGGCCGGGGCAATGACCAGCGCCTTCGCGCCCACGTTGACCATCTGCTCGACGATACGGATCTGCTCGCCGGTGTCGGTCTCGTTCTTGATGCCGTTGGCGACCAGCTGGAATTCGCTGGCGTGGGTCTTCTGATAATCCTTGGCGCCATCTTCCATGGTGCGGAAGAACTCGTTGGCCAGGGATTTCATCACCAGGGCGACCTTGGGCGCCTCGTCGGCGTGGGCGGTAGGCAGGGAAAAGATCAGCGACGACAGAACGGCAAGGGCCAGCGGACGGCCGGAAAACGGCAGCTTCATGGAAATGACTCCGAATCTTGTGGTTTTTATCGGATCGCAAACGTTTGCGGTGACTAACTATGTAAACAGGCCCCGCTTTTGTCAAATCCATTGCGTAGGCAGCCACGGCTACGCCGGTCGGATTATCCGCAATTTGTCCGAAAAACCGAACACATTTCCTTCGCTTGTTCGGCCAGCCGAACACCACGGATCGGCTTGACCCCATGGTCGCTTCGAGTACCCCCAGTCGCAACAGGGGTTTCCAGATGAAATTCGACGAACGGTAGTTGCTGGTACGAAATCTGCCTTTACCCAGTGCGACATAACGCACATCTCACCCAGGAAGAGAGAAGCAGTAATGATGAAATCCGCTATCAAGACCTTCGCACCGAGCGCCCTGGCGCTGCTGTTGGTACTGCCGACCGGCGTTTCCGCCAAGGAAGCCGCGCAACAACAGAAACTCGCCAACGTGGTCATCCTCGCCACCGGCGGCACCATCGCCGGCGCTGGCGCCAGCGCCGCCAACAGCGCCACCTACCAGGCCGCCAAGGTAGGCATCGACAAGCTGATCGCCGGCGTGCCAGAGCTGAAGGACCTGGCCAACGTGCGCGGCGAGCAGGTGATGCAGGTCGCCTCGGAAAGCATCGGCAACGACGACCTGCTCAAGCTGGGCAAGCGCGTCGCCGAACTGGCCGACAGCAAGGACGTCGATGGCATCGTCATCACCCACGGCACCGACACCCTGGAAGAAACCGCCTACTTCCTCAACCTGGTGGAGAAGACCGACAAGCCGATCATCGTGGTCGGCTCGATGCGTCCGGGCACCGCGATGTCCGCCGACGGCATGCTCAACCTGTACAACGCCGTGGCCGTGGCCAGCAGCAAGGACGCCCGTGGCAAGGGCGTGCTGGTGACCATGAACGACGAGATCCAGTCCGGCCGTGACGTGAGCAAGGCGGTCAATATCAAGACCGAAGCCTTCAAGAGCCAGTGGGGCCCGCTGGGCATGGTGGTCGAAGGCAAGTCGTACTTCTTCCGCCTGCCGGCCAAGCGCCACACGGTCAACTCCGAGTTCGACATCAAGACCATCAGCAAGCTGCCGGCCGTGGATATCGCCTACGGCTACGGCAACGTGACCGACACCGCCTACAAGGCGCTGGCCCAGGGTGGCGCGAAGGCGATCATCCACGCCGGTACCGGTAATGGCTCGGTGTCGTCGCGCGTGGTGCCGGCGCTGCAGGAGCTGCGCAAGGAAGGCGTGCAGATCATCCGTTCGTCCCACGTCAACCAGGGCGGCTTCGTGCTGCGCAATGCCGAACAGCCTGACGACAAGAACGACTGGGTCGTGGCCCATGACCTGAACCCGCAGAAGGCGCGGATCCTGGCAATGGTGGCGATGACCAAGACCCAGGACAGCAAAGAGCTGCAGCGGATCTTCTGGGAATACTGATCGGCATGCACCTCGGGCTGGTGTGTTGAACATACCGGCCCATCGCGGGGCCAGCCCGCTCCCACAGGTCTGCGGCGACTTTGTGGGAGCGGGCTGGCCCCGCAATACCTTCGATGGAACCAATCCCTCTACCACGGTCTTATACGGCTTTCATCCTACCTGCTGTTGCGAAATGACTTACAGTGAAATACTGTATGCACATACAGCAAAACAAGGAACAGCCCCGTGGCCAAAACCGCCCCAGCGTCGCCAAGCAGTTATGAACTACTGGGTCAGCGCATCCAGAAGATCATCAACAGCCCCACCGCCCAGCGCAGCCGCGCCGCCCTGATCTTCCGCCTGGAGCAAGAATCGCCCGACGACTGGGCCACGCTGCTCGAGGAAATCGCCGAGAACGACAACGTCACCCTCGCCCACCGCGACGATGGCGGCGTGCAGGTGTTCTGGACCGTGCCGAAGGAAGACTGATTGCACATGAGAGTTTCGCTTTTCGCTGCCTGCCTGCTGCTGCTTACACCCCTCGCCCACGCCGACGCCCCGCGCACCTTCCAGGAAGCCAAGAAGGTCGCCTGGAAGCTGTACGCGCCGCAGTCCACCGAGTTCTATTGCGGCTGCAAGTACCAGGGCAACAAGGTCGACCTGGCGTCCTGCGGCTATGCGCCGCGCAAGAACCTCAACCGTGCCTCGCGCATCGAGTGGGAGCACATTGTCCCGGCCTGGCAGATCGGCCATCAGCGCCAGTGCTGGCAGGATGGTGGGCGCAAGAACTGCTCGCGCAACGACAAGGTCTACCAGCGGGCCGAGGCCGACCTGCACAACCTGGTGCCGAGCATCGGCGAGGTCAACGGCGACCGCAGCAACTTCAGCTTCGGCTGGTTGCCCGAGCAGCATGGCCAGTACGGCAGTTGCCTGACCCAGGTCGACTTCAAGGCCAAGAAGGTCATGCCACGCCCGTCGATCCGCGGAATGATCGCGCGCACCTACTTCTACATGAGCAAACAGTACGACCTGCGCCTGTCCAAACAGGACCGCCAGTTGTTCGAGGCCTGGAACAAGACCTACCCGCCGCAGGCCTGGGAACTGCAGCGCAACCAGCAAGTGGCATGCGTGATGGGGCGCGGCAACGCCTTCGTCGGCCCGGTCAACCTCAAGGCCTGCGGCTGAAGGCCTTCAGGCCAGCGTCTGCAGGTAGGCGCTGGCCTGCTGGTAACGGCAGAGCCGGGCCACATCTGCCGGGCCTGGGCAGGGGATGCGCGAAAGGTCGCTGTTGTCGGCCAGGTCCGCCAGCTTCACCTGGCGCGCCAAAGGGTCCACACCCAGGCGAATGACGAACGCCTCGTAGCTTTCGCCCTCGCGCCGGCTCAGCGCCAGCAGCGCGGCGAGGATTTTCAGCGGGAAGCCTTCACGGGCGAGGTCGGCCAGGGTCAGCGGCGTGTCTTCCAGCACATCGTGCAACACCGCGACGATGCGCTGCTCGGGGGTGATCACCCGCCCCATCACCCGCAGCGGGTGAAGGATGTAAGCCGCCCCGCCTTTGTCGAACTGCCCTTCGTGTGCCTTGATGGCCATCGCGATGGCCCGCTCCAGCGTCGCCATGAGGCGCTCCCCCACTCAACCCGCGCACTAGACAGCATAGCCGCTGCACCACAGGCGTGTTCACGCCTGCGCATCATGGCGGCGGGCTTGTGCCTCCGCCGCCCAAGCTTTTGCCAGCCTTAGGTTTTTTAAGGCCCATGAGCACAAATTTACTAATTTCTCGATCCCCGCCCGCGCCGCATCATCGCGCCAACAAGAACGCGTCGCCCCTTGCCGGCACGCACCCGGGCAGCACCCGATGCCCACCTTGCCTTGGAGTCAGTCATGACCAGTGCAGCCAATTCGGCACCCCTCATCGAGAAACACACGATCGGCTACGTGCCGCCGCAAGACCGCCATGGAAAGGTAAGGGATCTGTTCACACTGTGGTTCGGCGGCAACATCGCGCCGCTGCCCATCGTCACCGGCGCGCTGGGCGTGCAGTTGTTCCACCTCAACCTGGTGTGGGGCGTCGTCGCCATCCTGGTCGGCCATCTGCTCGGCGGCGTGCTCATGGCCCTGCATTCAGCGCAGGGCCCGCAGATGGGCATCCCGCAGATGATCCAGAGCCGCGCCCAGTTCGGTTCGCTCGGCGCCCTGCTGGTGGTGGTGATCGCCGGGGTGATGTACATCGGCTTCTTCGCCTCCAATATCGTCCTGGCCGGCAAGTCGCTGCATGGCGTGGTCGAGACGGTGCCGGTGTCCGTGGGCATCGTCATCGGCGCATTGGGCTCCGGCATCATCGGCATCATCGGCTACCGCTTCATCCACGTGCTCAACCGCATCGGTACCTGGGTACTGGGTGTTGGCATCGTGGTCGGCTTCGGCTACATCTTCAGCCATGTGCAGAGCGACGACTTCCTCACCCGTGGCGGCTTCAACCTGGCCGGCTGGCTGGCCACCGTGTCCCTGGCGGCGCTGTGGCAGATCGCCTTCGCGCCCTACGTGTCGGACTACTCGCGCTACCTGCCGGCCGACGTGAAGGTTTCCGCGACCTTCTGGACCACCTACCTGGGCTCGGCCCTGGGCTCGAGCCTGTCGTTCATCTTCGGCGCGGTGGCGGTGCTGGCGATCCCTGCCGGGATGGACACCATGGACGCGGTCAAGCTTGCCACCGGCACTCTCGGCCCGCTGATGCTGGTGCTGTTCCTGCTCAGCGTGATCAGCCACAACGCCCTCAACCTGTACGGCGCGGTGCTGTCGATCATCACCCTGGTGCAGACCTTCGCCTACCGCTGGATCCCCACTGCCAAGAGCCGCGCCGTGCTGTCGCTGCTCGTCCTGGCGGCCTGCTGCGTGGTGGCGGTGTTCGCCTCGGCGGACTTCATCGGCCACTTCGTCGATATGGTGCTGGTGTTGTTGGTGGTGCTGGTGCCGTGGACGGCGATCAACCTGATCGACTTCTATGTCATCCACAAGGGCGACTACGACATCGACTCGATCTTCAAGGTCGACGGCGGCATCTACGGCCGCTACAACCCCCAGGCGCTGATCGCCTATGCGGTGGGTATCGTGGTGCAGATCCCGTTCATGAACACGCCGCTGTACGTCGGGCCGGTGTCCGAGCACATCAACGGCGCCGACCTGTCGTGGCTGGTGGGGCTGGCGATCACCTCGCCGCTGTACTGGTGGCTGGCCAGCCGCGACAGTGCGTATCGCCGTCGGCAGATGGGTGCAAAGCTGGCGGCGGGGGTTTGATCCTGCCAGGCCGAATGCCGATCAGAAGACCCGCCTAGGCGGGTCTTCTGTCGTCAATGCCAGCCACCACGACTCAGGCGGCAAACCCTAGCGCTCGCTACGGAGCATTTCCTTCGGCACATACTTGCCAATCTCATACTTGCCAATCGCCGCCCGGTGCACCTCATCCGGCCCGTCGGCCAGGCGCAGGGTGCGCTGCATCGCGTACATGTAGGCCAGCGGGAAATCACCGCTCACCCCTGCCCCGCCATGGATCTGGATGGCCCGGTCGATCACCTTCAACGCCACGTTCGGCGCCACCACCTTGATCTGGGCGATCTCGCTGCGCGCCACCTTGTTGCCGACGGTGTCCATCATGTACGCGGCCTTCAGGGTCAGCAGCCGGGCCATGTCGATCTCCATCCGCGAGTCGGCTATCTTGTCGACGTTGCCACCCAGCCGTGCCAGCGGCCGGCCGAAGGCAGTGCGCTCGACCGAGCGCTTGCACATCAGCTCCAGGGCGCGTTCGGCCATGCCGATCGAACGCATGCAATGGTGGATGCGCCCAGGCCCGAGGCGGCCCTGGGCGATCTCGAAGCCACGGCCCTCGCCGAGGAGCACGTTCTCGTAAGGCACTCGCACGTTCTCGAACAACACTTCGGCATGGCCGTGGGGCGCGTCGTCGTAGCCGAACACCGGCAGTGGGCGGACGATCTTCACGCCGGCTGCGTCGGTGGGCACCAGGATCATCGAGTGCTGTTGATGACGCTGGCCGTCGGGGTTGGACAGGCCCATGAAGATCATCACCTTGCAGCGCGGGTCGCAGGCGCCGGAGGTCCACCACTTGCGGCCGTTGATCACCCACTCGTCACCGTCGCGCACGGCGGTGGCGGCCATGTTGGTGGCATCCGAAGAGGCCACGTCCGGCTCGGTCATGGCGAACGCCGAGCGGATCTCGCCGCGCAGCAGCGGCTCGAGCCACTGGCGCTTCTGCGCCTCGCTGCCGTAGCGCACCAGCACTTCCATGTTGCCGGTGTCCGGCGCCGAGCAGTTGAACGGCTCGGGCCCCAGCAGCGAGCGGCCCATGATCTCGGCCAACGGCGCGTACTCAAGGTTGCTCAGCCCTGCGCCATATTCGGATTCGGGCAGGAACAGGTTCCACAGCCCTTCCTCGCGGGCCTTGGCCTTGAGCTCCTCCATGATCGCGGTAGGCTGCCAGCGGTCGCCCTCGGCGACCTGGCGCTCGAACACCGGCTCGGCCGGGTAGACGTATGCATCCATGAATGCGCTGACGCGCTCGCGCAGTGCCTGGACTTTGGGCGAATAGGCGAAATCCATCGGGGCTACCTTCCGTCAATGAAGAACATGGACCTGAGCCTAAAACAGCCACCCTTCATCCACCTAGTCTATTTTCTTCGTGTATAAACATTCATAACCAATATATGATCGATCCATAACTCCAACAAAGAGCGGCGCCCATGAACCTCAGCAAGGTCGACCTCAACCTGTTCATCGTTTTCGACGCGATCTACACCGAAGCCAACCTGACACGCGCCGGGCAGATCGTCGGCATCACCCAGCCGGCGGTGTCCAACGCCCTGTCACGCCTGCGCGAGACGTTCAACGACCCGCTGTTCGTGCGCACCGCCCAGGGCATGGTGCCCACGCCCATGGCGCAGAACATCATCGGCCCGGTGCGCAACGCGCTGTCGCTGCTGCGCACCTCGGTACAGGAAAGCCGCATCTTCACCCCGCTGCAGGCAAGCAAGACCTTCCGCATCAGCATGACCGACCTCACCGAGGCGGTGATCCTGCCACCGCTGTTCCAGCGCCTGCGGCGGCTCGCCCCGGCGCTGGTGATCGAGAGTTTCCTGTGCAAGCGCCGCGAGACCACCAAGGAACTGGCCGCCGGGCGCCTGGACTTCGCCGTCGACGCGCCACTGAACACCGACCCTCAGGTGCGTCACGTCAAGCTCATGCAGGACCGTTATGTCTGCGCCATGCGCCCCGGCCACCCACACGCCGACAGCAAGCTGAGCCTGGACAACTACCTGGCCATGACCCACATCCATATCTCCAGCCGCCGTAACGGCCTGGGCTACGTGGACCTGGCCCTGGGCAAGATGGGCGTGCAACGCCGTGTCGCCCTGCGTTCGCAGCACTACCTGATGGCCTCCCAGGTACTGCAGCAGACCGACATGGTCATGACCGTGCCCGAGCGTTTCGCCCGCCGCCACCAGTTGCGCCACCAGCCCCTGCCGGTGGAGGTACCGGCGCTGGAGACTCACCTGTACTGGCACGAAAGCACCGATCAGGACCCGGCAAACCGCTGGATGCGCGAGCAGATCATCGAGCTGTGCGAGCGGGTGGTGGCCCAGGATGAGCAGGAACAGGCAAGCCCGGCAATCGCATCGGCCTGAGTCGCCTACACTGTCGGTGATTGCCTCTGAACCCAGGAGCCACTCATGGACGACAGCCAACATGGCAAGCCACCGACATTCTGGCAAATGCTGCAAAGCATCCTTGCCGCGGCGTTTGGCGTGCAAAGCGGCAAGAACCGCGCCCGCGACTTCACCTATGGCAAGGCCAGCCATTTCATCGTGATGGGGACGGTGTTCACGCTGATCTTCATCTTCGCGCTGATCGGCCTGGTGCAGCTGGCGATGCACCTGACGGCGCGCTAGTCGCGCCGGGCAATACTGCTTGGCTAAACGCAATCCGCC
Organism: Pseudomonas sp. TE6288; assembly: GCF_054062095.1. Taxonomy (NCBI): domain Bacteria; kingdom Pseudomonadati; phylum Pseudomonadota; class Gammaproteobacteria; order Pseudomonadales; family Pseudomonadaceae; genus Pseudomonas; species Pseudomonas sp. TE6288. The sequence goes on along the minus strand of NZ_JBSSEW010000003.1, from coordinate 190,440 downwards.
CGCGGATATCCCTTCCGCGGGCGGTTCAGGTGTATCTCACGGTCTTGAGCAGTTATCCGCTATTGATGGCTGACCCAGTACACCGCGGTGACCACCACCAGTACGATCAGACACAGGATCGCCCAGGCATCGACACTGCTGTCAGCTTTGCGGACCTTGGTAGAGTTTCCCATTGCATTGCCTCTTGTAGTGGTTATGGGAATGCACTTCACAAGCAGCAGTTAAGTCCAGCAATGCCCTTCGCTCAAGCAGGGTCTTTCAATACTCGACGGGTGAAGTCAGAAACGGGTAGCGGAAATCCGCCGGCCGCCCTTCGGCACTGAAACGGTGGAAGTCGATGCCGTGGTCATCCTGCTCCAGCAGCTTGAGCCAGCGCCGCGCCTTGGCCGGGTCGATCAGTTGCAGGGCGGGCGCGCTGTGCTCACGCTGGCCGTCGCGATCCACTGCAAGCCCTTGTGCGTCGTCGTGCAACATGACCATGGCCCAGCCACCCAGGGTGAAGTGCCCGCCCATGAGCACGCTCAAACGCCCTTCGATTCGCGCGCGCAGTGCCTCGGGCGAGCTATTGACCGCACTGAACAGGGTGTCGCGCCCCGGTACCTTGCCCAACGCTTCGAAGGCCTGCATGGCACCGAACGCCATCTGGTCGTTGGCCGCCCACACCAGGCGGGTGTCGGGGTAGCGCTCGAGCAGCATCTGCGCCTGTTCGAAGGCGCGCTCGCGGCTCCAGCCGCCGTATACCACCTGGCGCAGGCGCACCCGGGGGAACTCGGCCAGTGCCCGGCGCATGCCCTGCACGCGCAGCTGCGAAGCCGGCGTGGTCTTGACCCCGGCAAAGGCCAGCAGGTCGACCGGCCCGGCTTCGGCAGGCAGTTGCGCCACCAGCGCCTTGAGCATCTGGTAGCCCGCCTCCTCGTCGTTGCTGACCAACGTGCCGAGTACTTCAGGATATTTGTCCGGCTGCGCCTGGACACTGTGTGCCTGGCTGTCGGTGAGGCCGTTGTTGACCAGGAACAGTTTGACCCCGGTGCCCCGCGACAAGCGGATGATCTCCGGCGCGACGTACAGCTCGTTGACCAGCACCAGGTAATCCGGGCGCTGCGGCCCTTGCAGTACCTCGCGAGCCTGGGTAAGGGCAAGGTCGGCGCGACGCTCGCTGTACTGCACGCGCAAGGTCATGCCCAGGTCGCTGGCGGCGGCCTGCATGAAACGTGAATAGTCAACCCAGAACGTTTCATCGGAGTAGCCCGGGTTGAGAAATACCACCGAAGCGGCCTGCGCGCTCGCTGCCAGTGGCAGGCTCAGGCACAGGCTCTGGCACAAGGCCTTGAGCATGCTGTTACTCCCCTGCGAAGCAAACCCCGGATTATAGCCCTGCGATGTACCGCAGCGGACAAATGCCAGTCAGTCTCACTTAGTCCAATTGGTTCTTTTCATATGCAAAAACATCACTTTAGCGCATAAACCCACTCTGCTATCGTTCCTCCGCTCCGCCCCGGAGTGCGCGGCCGTGCGCGCGATTAGCTGCATGCAGCCTGAGACAGGACTTATATGTACGTATACGACGAGTACGATCAGCGGATCATCGAGGACCGCGTCAAGCAGTTCCGTGATCAGACCCGCCGCTACCTGGCCGGTGAGCTGAGCGAAGAAGAATTCCGCCCTCTGCGCCTGCAGAACGGCCTGTATATCCAACGTTTCGCGCCGATGTTGCGAGTCGCCGTGCCGTATGGCCAGCTGAACGCACGTCAGACCCGCATGCTGGCGAAGATCGCCCGCGACTACGACAAGGGCTATGCGCACATCAGCACGCGCCAGAACGTGCAGTACAACTGGCCGGCGCTGGAAGACATCCCTGAAATTCTCGCTGAGCTGGCCACCGTGCAGATGCACGCGATCCAGACCAGCGGCAACTGCCTGCGCAACGTCACCACCGACCAGTTCGCCGGTGTCGCCGCCGACGAGCTGGTCGACCCGCGCCCGTGGTGCGAGATCGTCCGCCAGTGGACCACCTTCCACCCGGAATTCGCCTACCTGCCACGCAAGTTCAAGATCGCCGTCAACGGTTCGAGCGACGACCGCGCCGCCATCGAAGTGCACGACATCGGCCTGGAGCCGGTGCGCAACGCCGCAGGCGAACTGGGCTTCCGCGTATTGGTCGGTGGCGGCCTGGGCCGCACTCCGGTGATCGGCGCGTTCATCAACGAGTTCCTGCCCTGGCAGGACCTGCTCAGCTACCTGGACGCCATCCTGCGCGTGTACAACCGTTACGGTCGTCGTGACAACAAGTACAAGGCGCGGATCAAGATCCTGGTCAAGGCCCTCACCCCGGAAGTGTTCGCCGAGAAGGTCGAGGCCGAGATGGTCCACCTGCGTGGCGGCAACACCACCTTGACCGAGGCCGAAGTACAGCGCGTCGCCCGCCACTTCGTCGATCCCGAGTACCTGGCCCTGAACAACACCGACTTCAGCGCGCTGGACGCCGAGCACCCGGGCTTCGCCCGCTGGCGCTCGCGCAACACCCGCGCGCACAAGAAGCCGGGCTATGTTGCCGTGACCCTGTCGCTCAAGCCCACCGGCGTTGCCCCGGGCGACCTGACCGACAAGCAGCTCGACGCGGTCGCCGACCTGGCCGAGCGCTACAGCTTCGGCTACCTGCGCACCTCCCACGAGCAGAACATCATCCTCGCCGACGTCGAGCAGCGTCAGCTGCACGCGCTGTGGCTGGAGCTGCGCGAGCAAGGCTTCGCCACCCCGAACATCGGCCTGCTGACCGACATCATCTGCTGCCCGGGCGGTGACTTCTGCTCGCTGGCCAACGCCAAGTCGATCCCGATCGCCGAGTCCATCCAGCGCCGCTTCGACGACCTGGACTACCTGTTCGACATCGGCGAGCTCGACCTGAACATTTCCGGCTGCATGAACGCCTGCGGCCACCACCACGTCGGCCACATCGGCATCCTTGGCGTGGACAAGAAGGGCGAGGAGTTCTACCAGGTCTCGCTGGGCGGCAATGCCGCGCGCGACGCCAGCCTGGGCAAGATCCTCGGCCCTTCCTTCGCCCAGGACGACATGGCCGACGTGATCGAGAAGCTGATCAATGTGTACGTCGAGCGGCGCACTGAAGACGAGCGCTTCATCGACACCTACCAGCGGATCGGCATCGACCCCTTCAAGGAACGCGTCTATGCAGCGAATCATTAAGAACAACCAGATCGTCGACGAAACCTGGCACCTGCTGCCCAAGGACGTCTCGATCGACGAACTGACCAACTGCGACGACTACATCGTGCCGCTGCAGCTGTGGCGCGACCATCCGAGCCTGCTCAAGGCCCGCGACGGCGGCCTGGGCATCTGGCTGGACAGCGACGAAGAAGCCGAGGAAATCGGCGAGCACGTCGAGCACTTCCAGGTGATCGCCCTGAACTTCCCGGCCTTCACCGACGGGCGCAGCTATTCCAACGCGCGCCTGCTGCGTGACCGCTACAAGTTCAAGGGCGAGCTGCGCGCCATTGGCGACGTACTGCGTGACCAGCTGTTCTACATGGCCCGCTGCGGTTTCGACGCGTTCGCCATCCGCGCCGACAAGGACCCGGAAGACGCCCTGCAGAGCCTGAAGGACTTCTCGGTGACCTACCAGGGCGCCACCGACGAACCGCTGCCGCTGTTCCGCCGCCGCTGATCGTCGCTTGCAGCACTCCCGGCCCGCCTTATGGCGGGCCGATTCATTTCTGCGCCGGCAAGACGACCAGTCCGGATAGGCCGAGGGAAAATCCGAACATTCACTCAGGTTTGCTGATGGCATGCCGATATCAGGGCATATCCTTTTCACTCCGCAAGGAAAGCGAAGATGAGCCCAATCACCTCGGCACTGCGATTCACGCCGATCCAAACTCCACCCGCTCCCGCGCCGAACCTGATCGTTCGCCAGCCCACGAGCGTCGCCAGCGCCCCAGGCACCCAGGTCATCCTGGGCCAGGACACCCGCATTCCCGACAGTGAGACCTACACCTCGCGAGGCACGCTGGACAGCGCGCAGCCCAGCTACACCTGGGAACAGGACGGGCTGGACAAGCTGAGCATGTACATGTTCAGCGCGGTCAAGTCGTCCTCCACCGCCGCCCGCTTCCAGGGCCTGGGCAGCGCCCTGGTGGAGCAGCTGGCGGCCAGCGGTGGCCAGCGCGTCTCCCAGTCGGCCTTGCAGGTCAACGAGACCGACACCACCCCGCTGAGCCTGCAGCAGACACGCCTGCGCGAGTTCGCCAGCAATACCGTCACCCTCAGCCTCACCACCGCCTCCGGCGCCACGGTGAAACTGGCTTTGTTCAACGGTGAGCGGGGCCTGGCGGTCGACGCCGAAGTCCAGGGCGGCGAGCTCAACGCCGGCGAGCTCAAGGGCCTGGCTGCCCTGGCCGACGGTTTCCAGTCGGCGATCAATGGCTTGACCCGGCAACCGCCGAGCCTGCAGCTCGGCTCGCTGGTCAAGCTCGATCCGAGCCTGTTCAGCGGCCTGCAAATGAATGCCAAGCTGGACTTGCCCAGTGGTGGGCAACAGACCTTCGACCTGCGCCTGGACGGCTCCACCCGCAGCCTGAAACTCGATGGCCCGAGTGGCCAGGTACAGCTGGACCTCGACTCCCAGGGCGGCGCGCTGCTCGGCGGCAAGGCCCAGCGCCAGGCCGCCCTGGACAACTACCTGACCCAGTTCGACGAGGCGCAGAAGCGCGGCAAGGGCGATGCTCAACTGACCTCGCTGCTCAAGGATGCCTTCAGCCAACTGAACAGCATCGACGACAACAGCCCGCGCCCGGCGGGCCATAACGACGCGGTGAACTCCTACAGCCGCGCGTTGCTCAGCGGCCTGGCCGACTTCAAGGCCTCGATCGTGCAACCGTCCAGCCGCCCGAACGCGCGACGCCTGGATGAGGAAGACCGCTTCGCCTACCAGGTGTCGCAATCGACCTCGACCAGTGGCCAAGGCACCACCATCGCCCGTCAGCAACGCCAGGAGGCCAAGCTGGATGCCGCCTGGCATTCGAGCCTGTCGTCTGCTGCCAAGCTCACCGAAGCGGATCCGTTCGACGAAAAGAACTACCGTTACCACACACTCAGCGAAACGGCGAGCAGCACCACCGAACTGTCGTTCGTCGACAATGTGCTCAAGGAAGCCAAGGCCACCCAGGAGGCCACCAGCACCAAGCGCGTGCTGACCTACGAGGGCGGCAAGCTTGAGTCCGATGTCAGCACGCCCGAGTCGGTGAGCCGCTCGCGCAACCTGCTGAACCTGCTCGACGATCTGTTCAAGACCGATGAGAAGGCCCGGCGCAACGGCAGCCAGTACGACCTCGACGCGCAACTGGCGGCCCATGCCGGGCTGTGGCAGTTGCAAACCGACCCGGCGAAGATCCGCGACTGACCAAGGCGCCGCCGCGCAGATAAGCCCCCCCTGCAAGGACTGCGGAAGCGGGCTCATCTGCGCGCGGCCTTGGCGCTCAGCGTAATGGCACGTAGATATCCGTCTGCCATTGTTCCAGCGGCGTCTGCGGATAGATGCTCAGGTAGTGGAAGAACAGCGGATGATCGCGCAGCTCCTCGCCACTGCCGGGTAGCCAGTCGCGGTAGATCGGGTAGATCGTCTCGCCGATGTGGTCCGGAGAGCCGACATGGCGCACCACTGCGCAGCGCCCCGCGGGCAGGCTCGACTCACAGACGCCTTGAGCGTTCGGCGCCACGGCCTCATGGATTTCCCCGCAGATGGCAAAGCGGAAGTCTTCCGGCGCGGTAGTGTCCGGATTGTTGTAGGGAATGCCGAAGCTGCGGCTGCTGGCCACGGGCGACTGCCCGCTGCTCATGCGCCAGTCGATGAACCGGCGCACGGTTTCGCTGACCTGGCTCGGCGGCCCCCGATGTTCGAGCGCGGCAAGGCGCACGGCGGCGAAATCGACGATTCGTACCTGCATGGTGATGCTCCTGGAAAAATGAGGAATGGCAAACACCGTATTCCATACCTGCCAGTCCGGCCGCCGGCGAAACGCGCTGGGCGCACGCCCGAAGGCCCGTCGAAACGCCCGGCTGAACGCTTCCGGACTTTCGAAGCCCGCCGCCAGCGCCGCGTCCAGCACCGAGTGTTCGGGCTGCCCGACCAACCGATGCGCGGCACGGCGCAGGCGCATCAGCTGCACATAACGGGCAACCGGGACGCCCACATAGGCACTGAACTGGCGGTGAAAATGAAACGCCGAAAAATGAGCCACGGCGCTCAAGGTTTCCACCGAGAGGTCACCTTCGAGGTTGTCCTCGATATAGGCCAGTACGGTCTCGAACCGTTGCTGGTAAAGGGCATTGACTGACAAATCAGGCTGCTCCTGGAAATACGGCAGGCCACAGCTTCGTCGATCCAGCCATGGCCACGCCTAGCCGCACTTGCTCAATCACAACATCCTCCGGTAACGCTGGCCTGACTGCGATTATCGGCCCGGCCGGTCTTATCCAGCGTATCCCTCCGCGGGTGAGCGCCATTATTGTCACGCACCGATCACAACCCAACCCTCCATTCATGACTCCAGCTCAAAGGACCTTGGTTTGTCGAGGCCTTAATCAATTCCGCCGAACCCTGCACACTGCACTCATTCACTCGACAGGAGCACATTCATGAGCATTCCATCCTTTGGCCTTGGCACATTCCGCCTCACCGGCCAGGCCGTCATCGACTCGGTCAGTGCGGCGCTGGAGCTGGGCTACCGCGCCATCGACACCGCGCAGATCTACAAGAACGAGGCCGAGGTCGGCCAGGCTATCGCCGCAAGCGGCGTGCCGCGCGACGAGCTGTTCATCACCACCAAGATCTGGGTCGACAACTACGCCGCCGACAAACTGATCCCCAGCCTGCGCGAGAGCCTGACCAAACTGCGCACCGAGCATGTCGACCTGCTGCTGATCCACTGGCCGGCGCCCGGCAACGGCGTCGAACTGCCCGAATACATGCAGGCCCTGGCCGAGGCCAAGCGCCAGGGCCTGACCCGCCAGATCGGCATCTCCAACTTCAATATCGAGCTGACCCGCCAGGCCATCGCCGTGGTCGGCCAGGGGGAGATCGCCACCAACCAGATCGAGCTCAGCCCGTATCTGCAAAACCGCAAGCTCACCGGCTTCCTCGCGGAACAAGGCATCGCCACAACCTCCTACATGACCCTGGCCTATGGCAAGGTCCTGAAGGATCCGCTGCTGGCGCAAATCGCCGCCAAGCACAAGGCCACCGTGGCCCAGGTGGCCTTGGCCTGGGCATTGCAACTGGGCTACGCGGTGATCCCTTCATCAACCAAGCGCGAGAACCTGGCCAGCAACCTGCTCGCCCAGAGCCTGCGCCTGGACGCCGACGACATGGCGCGCATCGCCACCCTGGAGCGTGACGGCCGTGAAGTCAGCCCAGACGGCCTGGCGCCGGCCTGGGACTGATATCCTTCGGGCATATAGGCCCACCTCCCTGATTTCAAACGCTTTTTCGGAGCTCCCAATGAGCACGCTTTCCCCCAAACGGGTGCTGTTCGCCCTGGCCATCGGCGCCTTCGGCATCGGCACCACCGAGTTCACCCCCATGGGCCTGCTGCCGGTGATCGCCGATGGCGTCGGCGCCAGCATTCCCAGCGCGGGCATGCTGATCACCGCCTATGCCATCGGCGTCATGGTCGGCGCGCCGATCATGACCTTGCTGTTCAGCCGCTTCGGCAAGCGTGCCGCGCTGATGATGCTGATGGGCATCTTCACCCTCGGCAACCTGCTGTCGGCACTGTCGCCGGACTACTACACCCTGCTTGTCTCGCGCCTGATCACCAGCCTCAACCATGGCGCCTTCTTCGGCCTGGGCGCGGTGGTGGCCGCCAGCGTGGTGCCCCGGGACAAGCAGGCCAGCGCCGTGGCCACCATGTTCATGGGCCTGACCATCGCCAACATCGGCGGCGTGCCGGCCGCCACCTGGCTCGGCCAACAGGTCGGCTGGCGCATGGCCTTTGCCGGCACCGCGGTGCTCGGCCTGCTGGCCATCGCCGCACTGTGGTATGCGCTGCCCAAGGGCGAGCGCGGCAACGTGCCCCATGTCCGCAAGGAGCTGGCAGTGATCGCCCGTCCCAACGTGCTGCTGGCCATGGCCACCACCGTGCTCGGCGCAGGCGCCATGTTCACCCTGTACACCTATGTCGCCCCGGTGCTCGCCGAACTGACCGGCGCCTCCGCCAGCTTCGTCACCCTCGGCCTGGTGCTGATCGGCGTCGGCTTTACCCTGGGCAACAGCCTGGGCGGCAAGCTGGCTGACTGGTCGCTGGACGGCGCCGCCAAGATATTCCTCGGTGCACTGGCAGCTATCATGTTGCTGATGCCGCTGGTGCTGGGCAGCCCTGTCGGCGCTGCGCTGGCGCTGTTGGTCTGGGGGATGTTCACCTTCGCCGTGGTTCCGCCGCTGCAGATGCGGGTGATGATCGCCGCAGCCGAAGCGCCGGGGCTGGCGTCGTCGATCAACGTCGGCGCGTTCAACCTGGGCAATGCCGTGGGCGCGGCCCTGGGCGGCGCGGTGATCAGCCTGGATCTGGGCTACGCGGCGGTGCCGATGGCCGGCGGCCTGCTGGCGGCGGCCGGGTTGCTGCTGGTGTGGCTGGGCGGGCGTGGCAAGGCCACCGACGCGGTCTTGGGCAAACCGGCCTGAGACAGGCGACACCCACTAAAACGCCGCCATCCCCGAGGGATGGCGGCGTTTTTGCGTTGCACCCGCAGGCGGTCAGGCCGGGGCCGAAGTGCGGATCAGGTGATCGAAGGCGGCCAGCGACGCCTTGGCGCCCTCGCCCACTGCGATGACGATCTGCTTGTACGGCACCGTGGTCACGTCACCGGCAGCGAACACACCCGGGATGCTGGTCTGGCCCTTGGCGTCGACGATGATCTCGCCGCGCGGCGACAGCTCCACGGTGCCCTTGAGCCAGTCGGTGTTCGGCAGCAAGCCGATCTGCACGAAGATGCCTTCCAGTGCCAGGTCGTGCAACGCATCGGTGGCGCGGTCCTTGTAACGCAGGCCGGTGACCTTCTCGCCATCGCCGAGCACTTCGGTGGTCAGCGCGCTGGTGATCACCTTGACGTTCGGCAGGCTGTGCAGCTTGCGCTGCAGCACGGCATCGGCACGCAGCTGGCTGTCGAACTCGATCAGGGTCACCTGGGCAACGACACCGGCCAGGTCGATGGCCGCTTCCACGCCGGAGTTGCCGCCACCGATCACCGCCACGCGCTTGCCCTTGAACAGCGGGCCATCGCAGTGCGGGCAGTAGGCCACGCCGCGAGCGCGGTATTGCTGCTCGCCCGGCACGTTCATCTCACGCCAGCGGGCACCGGTAGCCAGGATCACCGTCTTGGCCTTGAGCGAGGCGCCGCCGGCCAGGCGCACTTCGTGCAGGCCGCCGTCGGTGGCCGGGATCAACGCTTCGCCGCGCTGCAGGTTCATGATGTCGACATCGTACTGCTTGACGTGCTCTTCCAGGGCCGTGGCCAGCTTCGGCCCTTCGGTCTCCTGCACCGAGATGAAGTTCTCGATGGCCAGGGTGTCGAGCACCTGCCCACCGAAACGCTCGGCAGCAACACCGGTACGGATGCCCTTGCGCGCAGCGTAGATGGCCGCGGCAGCACCGGCCGGGCCACCGCCGACCACCAGCACGTCGAAGGCGTCCTTGGCATTGATCTTCTCGGCCTGGCGGGCACCGGCATTGGTGTCGATCTTGCCGAGGATCTCTTCCAGGCCCATACGCCCCTGGCCGAACACTTCGCCGTTCAGGTAGACGCTCGGCACCGCCATGATCTTGCGGCTTTCCACTTCATCCTGGAACAGCGCACCATCGATGGCCACATGGCGCACGTTGGGGTTGAGCACCGCCATCAGGTTCAGCGCCTGGACTACGTCCGGGCAGTTCTGGCACGACAGCGAGAAGTAGGTTTCGAAGGTGAACTCACCTTCAAGCGCCTGGATCTGCTCGATCACTTCGGCACTGGCCTTGGAGGGGTGGCCACCGACTTGCAGCAGCGCCAGCACCAGGGAAGTGAATTCGTGGCCCATGGGGATGCCGGCAAAGCGCAGGCTGATGTCGGCGCCCGGGCGGTTCAGCGAGAACGAAGGCCGACGGGCGTCGGTGCCGTCCGCGGCGAAGGTAATCAGGTTCGACAGGCCGGCGATTTCCACCAGCAGGTCGTGCAATTCGCGGGACTTCGCGCCGTCGTCGAGGGAAGCAACGATCTCGATCGGCTGGGTGACCCGCTCCAGGTAGGTTTTCAGTTGCGATTTAAGCGTGGCGTCCAACATACGGGCGATTCCTTTTTCAAAACTCGGATACAAAAACGCCCAGGCGAGATCGCCCGGGCGTTTTTACGGGGCGGTAACTGCTTCAGCTTTGGCGGCTGCCTACCGCCCGCGATTGGCGCATGATCAAAGGCTTCGCTTTAGATCTTGCCGACCAGGTCCAGGGACGGTGCCAGAGTAGCTTCGCCTTCTTTCCACTTGGCCGGGCAGACTTCGCCTGGGTGCGCGGCGACATACTGGGCAGCCTTCACTTTACGCAGCAGCTCGGCAGCATCGCGGCCTACACCACCGTCGTTCAGTTCGACGATCTTGATCTGGCCTTCCGGGTTGATCACGAAGGTACCGCGATCGGCCAGGCCGGCTTCCTCGATCAGCACGTCGAAGTTGCGCGAGATGACGTGGGTCGGGTCACCGATCAGCGGGTACTTGATCTTGCCGATGGTGTCCGAGGTGTCGTGCCAGGCTTTGTGGGTGAAGTGGGTGTCGGTGGACACGCCGTAGATTTCCACGCCCAGTTTCTGGAACTCGGCGTAGTTGTCGGCCAGGTCGCCCAGTTCGGTCGGGCAGACGAAGGTGAAGTCGGCCGGGTAGAAGAATACGACGGACCACTTGCCTTTCAGGTCGGCTTCGCTGACCTGGACGAACTCGCCGTTGTGGTAGGCGGTGGCGTTGAACGGTTTGACCTGGCTGTTGATGATAGGCATGAGAGACGCTCCTTCATGGATTGAATTTCAATGGGTTGAAATCAGTTGACGGAGAGAATCCTAACCGTTGGTCCCGTTAAAGGCTCATTGGCAAAGCTCATGCTCGCGATTGGTTTTGGCTATAAGGCGCGATTATTAATAGAAGGGATTGGGCTGAGCAAAGGATTGCGCGGGGTCAAAAGCATCGCGGGGCAAGCCCGCTCCCACGCCCGGCGATAACTGGCGTGGGAGCGGGCTTGCCCCGCGATAAGGCGTATCAGCGAGTGACGGTACGCATGGTCACGAACTCTTCGGCGGCGGTTGGGTGCACGCCGATGGTCTCGTCGAACTGCTGCTTGGTCGCGCCGGCCTTCAGGGCGATCCCCAGCCCCTGGATGATTTCACCGGCATCCGGGCCGACCATGTGGCAGCCCAGCACCTTGTCGGTCTCGGCATCGACCACCAGCTTCATCAAGGTCTTCTCCTGGATGTCGGTGAGGGTCAGCTTCATCGCCCGGAAGCGGCTCTCGAAGATCTGCACCTTGTGCCCGGCGGCCAGCGCCTGCTCCTCGGTCAGGCCCACAGTACCGATCGGCGGCTGGCTGAACACTGCTGTCGGGATGTTCTGGTAATCGACAGGGCGGTACTGCTCAGGCTTGAACAGACGTCGGGCCACGGCCATGCCTTCGGCCAGGGCCACCGGTGTCAGCTGCACCCGGCCGATCACATCACCGATGGCAAGGATCGATGGCTCGGTGGTCTGGAACTGCTCATCGACACGGATGAAACCACGCGGATCCAGCTCCACCCCGGTGTTTTCCAGGCCCAGGTTGTCCAGCATCGGCCGCCGCCCGGTGGCGTAGAAGATGCAATCGGCCACCAGCTCGCGACCATCCTTGAGGGTAGCCTTGAGGCTGCCGTCGTCGAGTTTGTCGATGCGCTGGATATCGGCGTTGAACTGAAGATCCATGCCGCGCTTTTCCAGCTCTTCCTTCAGGTGCGTGCGCACCGAGCCGTCGAAACCGCGCAGGAACAGGTCGCCGCGATACAGCAGCGTGGTAGCAGCGCCCAGACCCTGGAAGATACCGGCGAACTCAACGGCGATATAGCCGCCACCCACTACCAGCACGCGACGTGGCAATGCCTTGAGGTAGAAGGCTTCGTTGGAGGTGATCGCCAGCTCCTTGCCGGGGATGTCGGGCACCTGTGGCCAGCCACCGGTGGCGACCAGAATGGTGGCCGCCGTGTAGCGCTGGCCCTCGACCTCCACTTCATTGGCGCCGGTGATCCGGGCATGTCCCTGCAGCAGGGTGACGCCACTGTTGACCAGCAAGTTGCGATAGATGCCGTTGAGGCGCTCGATCTCGCGGTTCTTGTTGGCGATCAACGTACCCCAGTCGAAATGCCCCTCCTCGAGGGTCCAACCGAAGCCGGCGGCCTGTTCCAGCTCGTCGGCCACATGGGCGCCGTACACCAGCAGTTTCTTCGGCACGCAGCCGACATTGACGCAGGTGCCCCCCAGGTAACGGCTCTCGGCCACCGCCACCTTGGCACCGAAGCCCGCGGCGAATCGCGCCGCGCGCACACCGCCGGAACCGGCGCCAATCACGAACAGATCAAAATCGTAGGCCATGCATTCAGTCTCCTAGGCAGGCGCCCAGCATAGCGCCGTTACCTGCCACAGACAAAAAAGCCACCCCGAGGGGCAATGCCAGTCAGTTAAGCGTTAGGGGCCGCTTTGCGGCCCATCGCCGGCAAGCCGGCTCCCACAATTGCTGCGCAGTACTCAAGAATTGCGCGGTCCCTGTGGGAGCCGGCTTGCCGGCGATGGGCTGCAAAGCAGCCCCAGTGACGCTAACTAACAAGTATTACCCCGAGGGGTGGCTTCTGGACCTGCCGGGCGAACTCAGTACGCCTTGCCAGTCTTGTAGTAGTTCTCGAAGCAGAAGTTGGTCGCGTCGATGTAACCCTCGGCGCCACCGCAGTCGAAACGCTTGCCCTTGAACTTGTAGGCGATCACGCAGCCATCCTTGGCCTGTTGCAGCAGGGCGTCGGTGATCTGGATCTCGCCGCCCTTGCCAGGTTCGGTGTTGGCGATGATGTCGAAGATGTCCGGAGTCAGGATGTAGCGACCGATGATCGCCAGGTTCGACGGTGCGTCTTCCGGCTTCGGCTTCTCGACCATGTTGGTCACGCGGTAGATGTCGTCACGGATCATTTCGCCGGCGATCACACCGTACTTGTTGGTTTCCTGCGGGTCGACTTCCTGGATGGCAACGATCGAGCAGCGGTACTGCTTGAACAGCTTGACCATCTGGGTCAATACGCCGTCACCTTCCGGGTTGACGCACAGGTCGTCGGCCAGCACCACGGCGAATGGCTCGTCGCCAATCAGCGGGCGGCCGGTCAGGATCGCGTGGCCCAGGCCTTTCATTTCGGTCTGGCGGGTGTAGGAGAACGAGCACTCGTCGAGCAGGCGACGGATGCCGACCAGGTACTTCTCCTTGTCGGTGCCCTTGATCTGGTTTTCCAGCTCGTAGCTGATGTCGAAGTGGTCTTCCAGGGCGCGCTTGCCACGGCCGGTGACGATGGAGATCTCGCTGAGGCCAGCGTCCAGCGCTTCTTCAACGCCATACTGGATCAGTGGCTTGTTGACCACCGGCAGCATTTCCTTGGGCATGGCTTTGGTAGCGGGCAGGAAGCGGGTGCCGTAACCGGCTGCCGGGAACAAGCATTTCTTGATCATATACGTCCTTAACAAGGGCTTTGCGTACGAAATTCGGCGCAGTCTAATCAGGCGGCGGTCACCTTACAATGCCCCCCGCGCTGGCCGATGCCATCATAGAGATATTCCAGTGTAGATAGTTCCTGAAGGCCGTGAATTTTAAGCGCCTGGCGGCGTCATGGCGGGACGGGCCCGCGCCCACGATCATCCCTTGCCGGGCGTGGGAACGGGCTTGCCCCGCGAGGGTTTCAGCTCAACCGCCGATCCCCTGCCCGATCAACACGCCATCGACTTTCTGCCCATACAGGTTGACCCCGTCATTGGCATGGAACTTCAGCCGGGTCTTCTCGATCGAGCCTTCGACCAGGCGCGGATCCTGCGGCCGCTCATGGCGATTGATCCAGGCTGCCACGTCCCAGGCCTGCTGGTCACTGAGGCTGCCGGGCTTGCCCAACGGCATGTTGTACTTGATGAACGACGCCGCCGTGTTGATCCGGTGCATGCCGGCGCCCCAGTTGTACGAGTCCTTGCCCCACAGCGGCGGCATCACGTACTCCCCGGCCACCTTCTGCCCTTCGCCGTTGCCGCCGTGGCAGATCGCGCATTGTTCGTCATACACCTGCTTGCCGCGCTTGAAGTCGTAGCCATCCTTGGGCTTCGGCACTTCCGGATAGCCGCGACCGGCGATCTCCACCCCCGTCGGCGCCTGGGTCGACAACCAGTAGGCATACACACTCAGCGCGGTCATCTGCGGGCTGTCGGCCGCCGGCGGCTTGCCGTTCATGCTGAAGCTGAAACAGCCCTGGATGCGTTCGGCGAAGGTGTTGACCTTGTCGTTTTTCTTGCGGTACGCGGGGTACATCGGATAGGCGCCCCAAAGCGGCGCGGAATGGAACAGGCGGCCCTGGTCGAGGTGGCAGTTGCTGCAGTTCAGGCCATTGCCGACGGCTTCGGGCATCAGCCTGCGGGTATCGACGAACAGCGCATGCCCTTCGCGGACCATCTTGCCGAAGGCGTTGTCCGGGATGGCGCTTTCCGCGGGCGGTACGAATTGCGGGGCGGCCTGCACGCCCGGCACCTTGAGCTGGGACTGGTCTTCCATGGCAATAGGGGCGGCCTGGGCAGTGCCCATGGCCAGCAGCAACAGGGTTGGCATAAGGGTCTTCATGGCTTGACCTCCTGGCTTGCCGGCTGTGCGAAGTAGTCGGCAACTGCCTTGACCTCGGCATCGGTCATCGCTTTGGCGACATCCACCATCAGCTGGTTGGGGTCGTTGCTGCGGCTACCATCGCGCCAGGCGTTGAGCTGTGCCACCAGGTAGCTGGCCGGCTGCCCGGCCAACGGCGGGAAGTGCTCGCCGACACCGCTGCCACCCGGGCCATGGCACTGCACGCAACCGGGAATCTTGCGGCTCCAGTCGCCGTAGATGGCCAGGCGGGCCACCGGATCGGTGGTGATCTGCTGACGCCGCGTGTCAGGTGCGGCATCGGCCGGCAGCTTGGCCAAATAGGCGCTGATCGCTTCGATTTCGGTATCGTCCAGGGCCTTGGCCAGCGGCTCCATCACCGCCTGCTTGCGGCTGCCACTGCGAAAGTCCTGCAATTGCTTGCTCAGATAGCCGGCGGGCAGGCCGGCAAGGCGGGGAAAGCCGGCGGCGGCGATGCCTTTGCCGTCCGCGCCATGGCAGCCAAGGCAGGCCATGGCGGCGGGATTCTGCCCGCCCTGGTTGAAGATTTTCTGGCCGTCGGCAGCGTGCGCCGAGGGCCAGGCCAAGATCAGCAGGCTGCCGATCACGACATGGCTCAGGGGTTTCATCACGGAGGCTCCATTTCCTTGTTATAAGCTTAGGCTCAAACGATATAAGCCCAGAAATACTAGGCCTATTCCCCGGCCTGCGACAACGTGCCGCCGGGAAGGAAAATGGCAATACGCCAGCTAATTGCCGATTAACTGAGCTGGATCAAGAACCAGAGATGCATTGGGTGGCGGCCGTGCGCACATCGCCCAGGCGCAGCGGGAAGTTGTTCAACCGCTCGTAGACCTTGATCGCGCTGCCGCTGCCGCGCTTGTCGATATCGAGCAGCGCCGCCGGGCCCACGCCAGCCGTCAGCTTCTGCGGCACGGTCAGGCGCAGGTTTTCACCACGCACCTCCTCTTGCAACGGATCGCGCGTTTCAGCCAGCTTGCGCTTCACGCAGTCGGCGTATTCACGTGGCGTCTTGCCAGAGATCACGTCCAAGGTGGCGTGGGACTGCTCGAGTTCCGTCACGCTGACACAGCCTCCCAATGCCAGCACCGCTGCCGCTACTACCCATTTCATGCACACACTCTCCAACTTCAAAGTCATCCTCTGACCACGTCCAGGCGTTTTTGCTCCCACGTCTGGCGGAAATCTCCTTGGCTTGGTCAGCCCGGGCGCAAGTGTAACCTCACATCGTGATATCTTTCGCGTTTGCAGAAACAATCCTTGCGGAGCGCCCCATGAAATTCGTACACCAGCGCGAACACCTGAACGAGGACGACATCGTCGTCATCGAGTGTTCCCAGCGCTGCAACATCCGCCTGATGAACGACGCCAACTTCCGCAGTTTCAAGAATGGCGGCCGGCATACCTACCACGGCGGCCACTTCGAGAAATTCCCGGCGAAGATCACCGTACCCAGCACCGGTTTCTGGAACATCACCATCGACACCGTGACCACCCGCCCGATCTCCGTGACGCGCAAGCCAACCCTGACCCACAAGATCAAGATCATTCGTCGCTCGTCGTCGAAACTCGGATGAGACCAGCATGACCCAGACCATCAAGTACGTGATCAAGTACAAGCTCGACGGCGAACGCCGCTGGGATTTCGCCCTGATGACCGACGCCTCCATGGCGCAGGCGCAGGAAGCCCTGCGCAAGATCCATGGCGACGACGCCGACAAGATCAGCGACATCCAGGTCAGCAAGGCCCTGTAGCCACTCTGGATCCCACCGCACTCAAGGAGTCGCCCATGAGCACCTGGCCAGACCGCCGCATCCTCGACCTGCTGAACATCGAGCTGCCTATTCTCCAGGCGCCCATGGCCGGCGCCACCGGCTCAGCCATGGCCATTGCCGTCGGTCATGCCGGAGGCCTGGGCGCCCTGCCCTGCGCCATGCTCTCCAGCGAGCAGCTGCGTGGCGAGATCGAAGCCTTTCGCAGCGCCTGCCAGGGTCCGCTCAACCTGAACTTCTTCTGCCACCAACCGCCGGCGCCAGACCCCGAGCAAGACGCTCGCTGGAAACAGGCGCTAAAGCCCTTCTACGAGGAAGTCGGCGCGGACTTCGAGGCGCCGACGCCGGTGTCCAATCGCGCGCCCTTTGACGAACAAAGCTGCAAGCTGGTGGAGGAACTGCGCCCGGAAGTGGTCAGCTTCCACTTCGGCCTGCCAGCGCCGGCGCTGCTGGAGCGGGTCAAGGCGGCAGGTGCCAAGGTGCTGTCCAGCGCCACCACGGTGGAGGAAGCGATCTGGCTGGAACAGCATGGCTGCGACGCGATCATCGCCATGGGCTATGAAGCCGGCGGCCATCGCGGCATGTTCCTCAGCAGCGACATCACCAGCCAGATCGGCACCTTCGCCCTGGTGCCGCAGATCGTCGACGCGGTGAGCCTGCCGGTGATCGCGGCAGGCGGCGTGGCTGATCACCGCGGCCTGCTTGCCGCCCTGGCCCTGGGCGCCTCGGCGGTGCAGATCGGCACCGCCTACCTGTTCTGCCCCGAGGCCAAGGTGTCCCCAGCCCACCGTCACGCCCTGGACAGCGCCTCCGCCAGCGATACCGCGCTGACCAACCTGTTCACCGGCCGCCCGGCCCGCGGCATCAACAACCGCCTCATGCGCGAGCTAGGCCCGATGAGCGCCCTGGCCCCACGCTTCCCGTTGGCCGGCGGCGCGCTCATGCCGCTGCGCGCGATCAGCGACCCGCAAGGCAACAGTGATTTCAGCAACCTGTGGGCCGGGCAGGCGTTACGCCTGGGAAGGCACCTGGGTGCAGAGAAACTGACCCGCGAAATTGCAGGTGAGGCCCTGAAGCGGCTTGTCCGGTGAACGCGACACGTTCATAGAAAGCCCCTTGCCGCAAAAAACCGGCGTGCGGCAGTATACTCGCCAGCCTTCGAACCTCGCCCGGAAAACCACCATGCAGCAAGTCCTGCTCATCGTCGATGTGCAATCCACCTTCAGCCCCTCCGAGAAACTGGTGGATGGCATCCGCGTGCTGTCGGCGCATATCCCCACCATCGCCTCGGTCGAGCTGCACGACGAGCAGGTCACGCCTTTCCAGCGCCAGCTCGGTTGGCACCCGGCCAGCGAGGACGTGGCCCTGGTCGAGGCGGACAAGGTGTTCGTCAAGCATGGTTACAGCCAGACCGCCGAGACCCTCGACCACATCAAAAGCCTCGGCGTCGAACGGGTGCTGGTCTGCGGGCTGCAGACCGAGACCTGCGTGCTGGCCGCAGGCTTCGCCCTGTTCGATGCAGGCCTTACCCCGACACTGGTCACCGACCTGACCATGGGTTCCTCGCTGGACCGCTCCGGGCAACTGGGCATCGAGCTGTGGAAACACCATTTCGGTCACGTCACCACTGCCGCCGAGGTACTGGCCGGGCTGCACCATCATCGAGATGTTCCAAGCCCTTCGAATACGTAGTGATCGTTGCGCAGCCAGCCCGGCCTGGTTTCGCCCGTTATCCGCAGCGCAAGCTCGCGCCTGTCGTCTCAGACGGCCATGGGATCAAGGGCACTCGCAGGTGGAAGGCCCGAACACAGGTCCCGCGCAAGGATCTTCGCCCGGGCCGAACACCGGGCACGACGCCTGGGCCGTCACGGAAAAGCCCCACAGCAGCAGTACAGCCAACATGACTTTCTTCATGGGTAAACTCCTGATCAATGATTGATTCTTCCCTGCACCTTCGCGGTGATCAGCGCTCGCACACGCAGGTCGTCGGGCCCAGCACCGGGCCGGCACAAGGGTCCTCCCACGGCCCCAGCACCGCGCAATCGGCCTGCGCCGTCATCGAGCACATCCACAGCAGTATCGCGCCTGCCAGCATTTTCCTGTTCATCCAACCCTCCTTGGGTCTATCCCTGACAATCCTTCCCCGACGGGCGACAACCGCTCGCCGGGCCCGCAACAGCTAAGACCAACCCTGTTCAGTGCGCAACTGTGGTGCATCGTCGCAGCTGGAGGTCGGTAAAGCGCAAAGGATTAAACGCGAACCGTGCAGGACGCTGACCGAAAAAGAAAGGGCCGCTTTACGCGGCCCTTGACATTCAAGACGTGATCAGTTGTACAACCCAGCCGCCCTCGCCCGTGCGGCATGCAGCTTCTTGTAGCTCTCGACCAGGCGCAGGTGGCGGTCCAGCCCCTCGAGCTTCATGCTGGTCGGGGTCAAGCCATGGAAACGCACGCTGCCATCCACCGAGCCCAGCACCGCGTCCATCCGCTCGTTGCCGAACATGCGACGGAAGTTGGCCTCGTAGTCGGCCATCTCCAGCTCATCGTCCAGCACCACCTCCAGCACCACGTTCAGCGCCTGGTAGAACAGCCCGCGCTCGACGGTGTTGTCGTTGAACTGCAGGAACATCTCGACCAGTTCCTTGGCGTCCTCGAAGCGCTGCAGCACCAGGTGAATCAGCAGTTTCAGCTCGAGGATGGTCAGCTGGCCCCACACCGTGTTGTCGTCGAACTCGACACCGATCAGTGTGGTGATGGTGGTGTAGTCGTCCACCTCGGCATTGTCCAGACGCTTGAGCAGCAGCTTCAGCGAACGGTTGTCCAGCTTGTGCAGGTTGAGGATGTCGGCACGGAAACCCAGCGCCCGGTTGGTGTTGTCCCAGATCAGGTCCTCGACCGGGTAGATCTCCGAATAGCCCGGCACCAGGATGCGGCAGGCGGTGGCGCCGAGGTCGTCGTACACGGCCATGTACACCTCCTTGCCCAGGTCCTCGAGGATGCCGAACAGCTTCTGCGCCTCCTGCTGGTTGGAGTCCTCGCCGTGGCCCGAGAAGTCCCACTCGACGAACTCGAAGTCGGCCTTGGCGCTGAAGAAGCGCCACGACACCACGCCGCTGGAGTCGATGAAGTGCTCGACGAAGTTGTTCGGCTCGGTCAGCGCGAGGCTGTCGAAGGTCGGCTGCGGCAGGTCGTTCAGGCCCTCGAAGCTGCGGCCCTGAAGCAGTTCGGTGAGGCTGCGTTCCAGCGCCACCTCGAAGCTGGGGTGGGCACCGAACGAAGCGAACACGCCGCCGGTGCGCGGGTTCATCAGGGTCACGCACATCACCGGGAACTCACCGCCCAGCGACGCGTCCTTGACCAGCACCGGGAAGCCCTGCTCCTCCAGCCCCTGGATGCCGGCGACGATGCCCGGGTACTTGGCCAGTACCTCCTGCGGCACGTCCGGCAGGCACAGCTCGCCTTCGAGGATCTCGCGCTTGACTGCCCGCTCGAAGATCTCCGACAAGCACTGCACCTGCGCCTCGGCCAGGGTGTTGCCGGCGCTCATGCCATTGCTCAGGTACAGGTTTTCGATCAGGTTGGACGGGAAGTACACCGTCTCGCCGTCCGACTGGCGCACGAACGGCAGCGAGCAGATACCGCGCTCCTTGTTGCCCGAATTGGTGTCGTACAGGTGCGAGCCGCGCAGCTCGCCGTCGGGGTTGAAGATCTCAAGGCAGTAATCATCGAGGATCTCGGCCGGCAGCGCGTCCTTGGGCCCAGGCTTGAACCACTGCTCGTTGGGGTAGTGCACGAACGCGGCGTTGGCGATGTCCTCGCCCCAGAACTGGTCGTTGTAGAAGAAGTTGCAGTTCAAGCGCTCGATGAACTCACCCAGCGCCGAGGCCAGCGCCGCTTCCTTGGTCGCGCCCTTGCCGTTGGTGAAGCACATCGGCGACTGCGCGTCGCGCACGTGCAGCGACCAGACGTTGGGCACGATGTTGCGCCACGAGGCGATCTCGATCTTCATCCCCAGCTCCGCCAGCAGGGCAGACATGTTGGCGATGGTCTGCTCCAGCGGCAGGTCCTTGCCGGGGATGTAGGTGGTGGTGTCCGACACCGGCATCAGCAATGCCTGGGCGTCGGCGTCGAGGTTGTCGACCTCCTCGATGATGAACTCGGGGCCGGTCTGCACCACTTTCTTCACGGTGCAGCGGTCGATGGAGCGCAGGATGCCCTGGCGGTCCTTCTCGGAAATGTCCTCGGGCAGCTCGACCTGGATCTTGAAGATCTGGTTGTAGCGGTTCTCGGGGTCGACGATGTTGTTCTGCGACAGGCGGATATTCTCGGTCGGAATATCGCGGGTCTGGCAGTACAGCTTGACGAAGTACGCCGCGCACAGGGCCGACGAGGCCAGGAAGTAGTCGAACGGCCCCGGGGCCGAGCCGTCGCCTTTGTAGCGGATCGGCTGGTCGGCGATCACCGTGAAGTCGTCGAACTTGGCTTCGAGACGGAGGTTGTCGAGAAAATTGACCTTGATTTCCATGCGAGGGGGTACCAGGAAGCGGGGCGGAAAATGGCGGGTATTATCCGGGATTCGCCGGTGAATGTCTTGGCATACCGCCGGACGAGCCGCAACGGGTCGCGCGGACCTCTTTCATGGCTTCGCCAGCCCCTACTCCGCCCGAAAGCTCCAGACGATCTCGACCACCCGCGAAGCCAGCACCAGGTAAAGCAAACACAGGATCACCTGCAGCGCCGTGTGATAAGGCAGCTTGGCCAGCCGGTGCAAGGTATCGCTGACGTTCAGCAGCAACAACAGTGCCGATACCAGGATCAGCCCCCAGCCGGTAAAACTCGACACCCACAAGCCCAGCAGGATCTGCTGGTCACCGTGAATCGCCTCGGTGCCTGCGGCGAACAGCAGCGCGCACACCAGCAGATTCTTCAAGTTGTCGAACACCTTGGCACTGAGGTCGGCGTCGAGCAGTGCCAGGTACTTTTGCCAGAGTCTGCGCATGGGCCTCTCCCACGGATACAGGTGATGTACGCAAGTCTAGGCTCTGTACGAAATGTATCTGCACTCGCCCATACTGCGTTGAAACGGGGCTCGGAATGCTCATGTACTCCAGTACAGTCGGGCGCGACCCCGGCCGTTCCTCCCCCCGTTTCGCCTTGTCTGGCCTTCGCGCAGACACATTCGTACAGACCCTAGAAGTGATTGGCCAAGTGCACGCTACCGTGGCGCTCGCAAAAGCCGACCAGGCTCACTACCCTTGGCCAACACACGACTGACAGGGATAGCGGGAGTGCCATGCCCCATCACCAACAGCTCCACCAGGCGGGCTATGCCCTGCTCCGCCAAGCGATCCCGGCACAATGGCTGGACGAGCTGCGTCGGGTGTTCGAGGCCGGGGTGAAACCCTCGGAGGACTGGCCGGTGCCCCGCGCCGAGGACTGGCGTCATGCGCACCTGGATGGCGCAGCAGCGGTCCAGGCCGTTTGCCGCTTGCCGCACGTGCTGGCAGCGGTTGGCGCGTTGATCGGCGAACGGTTCTTCCTCTACCAGGTCGAGGGGCGCGCCCCCGTTGCCGGGGGTGGCCATCAGCGGCTGCACCGTGACCTGTCGGCGCAGCGCCCGGGCGACACGGTGGGGGTGATGGTCTACCTGGATGATTACGGACCGGACAACGGTGCCACCCGTATCGTCCCCGGCAGCCATCGACCTGCCCCGCACGCGCCACCTTTCGACTTCAGTGATGAATCACGCAGCGTCCAGCTTGCCGGGCGAGCAGGCGACGCCCTGGTGTTCGATGTGGACCTGGTACATGCCGGCAGCCTGAACGTCAGCGGTGCACCGCGTCGCGCGCTGCTGATCGGTTATGCCGCCGACCCGCTGTATGCCGTTTTTGAGGAAACCGCGCATCTGCGTGGCGTCCAAATGGACACGCACGAACGCTTCGAACCCTCGGACTACCCGTTCACGACGCCATGACCTGGCGCTTGGCGTTCTTCTTGACGATAGCCTTCATCCGCGCCGCCGCGCGCTGCACGGTCGCCATCTTCTCCGGGCGCTTCATGCCGCGCCATTTGCGGATCTCGTCCCGGGTCCGGCCACAGCTGACGCACAGCTCGCTGTTGAGCTGGCAAAGCGAGATGCACGGATTGTCGATGTCTTTGGCCATGGGGCACTCCGTTGACGGGCGCGTATCATACCGGCTTCGGCCTGCGTGATGCAGGCCAGGGCCTTTGCAGGTGATCCACCCACCGCGCGTGTATGTCCCTTCTCCTACCTGACCGCTATACAATACCGCCCACCGCCTGAACGGAATCAAGCCATGCCCGCTGCCCTGAAACGCCCTACCCCTGCGCCACTGCTTGCGCCAGGAGAAACCGTCTTGCTGTTCGACGGTGTATGCAAGCTGTGCAACGGCTGGGCGAAATTCGTGATCCGCCATGATCGCCATCAACGCATCCGCCTGGCCACGGTGCAATCAGCGCAAGGCCAGGCGCTGCTCGCCTGGGCGGGCCTGCCGATAACGGCGTTCGACACCATGGCGGTGATCCGTGACCAGCACTGCTGGGTGCGCTCCGCGGCGTTTTTCGAAATCGTCCGGCAGCTGCCCGGCGCCTGGCCGCTGTTGCGGGTAATGCGCATCTGCCCGCAGGGACTACGGGACTGGCTGTACGATCGCGTGGCACTCAATCGCTATCGCCTGTTCGGCAAGCATGACCAATGCCTGCTGCCGAGCCCAGACCACCAGCGACGCTTTCTCCAGGGCCAGCCATGAACCGCCTGTGCCAGGTGCACTGGCTGGCGCGCGCCAGCCTGGCGTTCATCTTCGCCTACCACGGGTTGGTGCCCAAGCTGTTGCTCCTCAGCCCCGGTGAGCAACTGCTGCTGCAGGCGCACGGACTCGGGCATGCAGCCTGGTTGTCACAAGTTGCCGGCATAGCCGAACTGGTGCTCGCCGCACTGCTGCTGATGCCGAGCCTGGCCTGGCCGTTGCTGGTCGCCGCAGGCGTGCTGCTTGGGCTGCTGGTGGACGTGGCAGTGATGCAGCCGTCGATGCTGGTGGATGCCTTCAACCCGGTCTCGCTGAACGTGGCGGGCATGACACTGTGCGCCGTGGCGTGGACCTCAAGGCAGGGCCATACCCCTGACCGCTGAACGAAGCGCCCTGCGCAGCAGTCGGAACTGGAGGCCCTCAACAAGGAAACCACCCATGGCCGCAGCGCTCGCCGCCTTCACCACACTGTCCATGCTGCTCGCAGGCGCGATGGCACAGGCGTCGGAAGGCTTGCGTATCGAAAGCCTGAAACGTTGCGGTGACCTGCTGGACACCCGGCGCCAGGACTGGTGCCTGACCGTCCACGGGCTGAGCCCCCAGCTGCCGACACTGAAACTCGGCAACAAGACGATCCCCTCCAGCGCGGTGGCGCGCGAAGGCGACCGGCTACGCCTGCGGCTGGACAGCAGCGAGCGGCAAAGCGGTCCGCTCTGGCTTGAATATGGCACGCGCACCAGCAACGCCGTATGGCTGACACTGCGCAACAGTCACGTACTGGCCGCAGGGCCAGACGAGGTGGCCAGGAACATGGACGGTCTGACCACGTATGTGAACCTGGTGAGCCTGTTGATCGAGGAGCACCATGATGGTCGTCAGGAGGCCGAACGCCTGGCGGGCAAATACGGGGCCAGCGTCGTCGGCAGCATTGCGCCGCTGAACCTCTATCAGTTGCGCCTGCCGGCACGCAATCTGGAGCAACGCGATGCCTTGGTGTTGCGCCTGGGCAGCGAGGCCAGCGTGGATGCGGTGGTGATCGAAGAGTCGGCGCCGGAACAGGCCGAACACGAACGCACGCACGCCCCGCCCGGGGACTCTGACGAGTGGGCGGCGAACCGCTTCCTCGACGCGGTCGATTTCTACCGCCGACGCCTGCCTGGGCAGCAGACTGTCCTCCAGCCACAGCCGTTGCGCATTGGGCTGATCGAGCGCGATGTCGACTTCGACAGCCCGGACTTTGTCGATTACCTCGGTGCCTGCGCCATTCCCCGCACATGCCTGTATGCCCGCGATGCCGAACAACCTGACTCTCATGGCAGCACGGTCGCCGGCATTCTTGCCGCCGGCTGGGACAATGGCGGCAACACCGGTTTCCTGCGCGGCCTGGAACCGGCCAGCGGCGGTTTCGAGGTCATCGTCGAGCGCAACTCCGATGCGGGTATCACCGCCAATATCGCGGCCTCGGTCAACCTCGTCGAGGACGGCGTGCGCGTGCTCAACTGGAGCTGGGGCATCCACCGTGTCGGTACTCGAAACGCCGAGGGTGACGAAGTCGACTCCCTGTTGCGCTCAGGCCTTGCCATGGGCGGCTATGAGGAACTGCTGGAAGAATTCTTCCTCTGGCTGCGCAAGTCGCACCCCGATGTGCTGGTGGTGAACTCCGCCGGCAATGGCTCGACCTTTGCCGGCACCGACGAATACCGCCTGCCCTCCTCGTTCATCACCGAGCAGTTGCTGGTGGTCGGCGGCCACCAGCGCGCCGAGGGTGTCGAGCGCGACGTGGACGACCCGGCCTTTGCCGTCAGGCGCAGCAGCTCGAACATGGACATGCGTGTGGACATCACCGCAGCCGCCTGCACCCACGCCTCGACCCTCGAAGCAGGGCAACCCGGCGCAGTGCATTGCGGTACCTCCTATGCCACGCCGATGGTCACGGGCCTGGTGGCGGCGATGTTGTCGATCAACCCGAACCTGCAGCCCGAACAGGTGCGCATGCTGTTGCGCCGCAGTGCCATGAGCATCGGTGACCAGCACGACTTCGAACGGATGGATGCCGAGGACCTCACCGCGCCCATCCTGCCGTCGGAGCGCAACTATCAGCTCGGTGACAAGGATGTCGGGCGGTCGGCGCGGCTGGACATGCGAAAGGCCCTCGACCTCGCGCTGAAAAGCCGTGAGCGGGTGCGCTGACAGGATTTCGATGGGCAGGTGTACAAGCATCATCAAGATAGCGGTGGTTCTAGCAGCATTGCCATCGGGTGATGGCCGATACCGCAGTGCCGTACCGTGACCTGGCAACATTTGGACGCAAAATGTTGAAGCACATCTTCGCCCGCATCGCTAGAATGGCCGCCTGGCGTGTGCTGCGTGCGCCCGGGAGCCTTCCCGAATACGGAGAACATTCATTTGTTTTCCGTGAGATCCGTCTATGTTGCACGCATGCCCCCATTCCCCATGGCCCTTCCTGCCCCGTGTCTTCACGGCGTGGGTTGCTGCGCCGCATTCCCTATCCTTCTTCTCGCCCTTCGCCGCAGTGGCCCGTACAGTCCGGAGCCAGCGTCTCGCCGTGCCCGTTGCCCGCCGCGCCACTGCCATTGCGAGGGTGATGCCATGAACGAGGACCGTTACATGACTGCATCCCTTCCAACCGTCAAGCCGCGCTCGATGCTGCGTCACCTGCTGGCCACCGAAGCGGCCGGCGGCGTATTGCTGATGTTCACCGCCGCGCTGGCCATCGTCATCGCCAACAGCCCCTGGGCCAGTGCCTACCAGCACCTGCTGCACCTGCCCGTCGGCCCGGTACTGACCGACAAACTCGGCCCGATGACCGTGCACATGTGGATCAACGATGGTTTGATGGCGATCTTCTTCCTGCTGGTGGGCCTGGAGATCAAGCGCGAGCTGGTCGACGGCCGCCTTGCCAGCTGGGAACAGCGCCGCCTGCCGGCACTGCCGGCACTGATGGGCATGGCCGTGCCGGCGCTCATCTACCTCGCGGTGGCTGGCGGTGAACCCGGGCTGTCCAACGGCTGGGCGATCCCCGCCGCCACCGACATTGCCTTCGCGGTCGGCGCCCTGGCCCTGCTCGGGCGGCATGCACCGCTGTCGCTCAAGGTGATGCTGGTGTCGGTGGCGATCATCGACGACATGGGCGCGGTGGCGATCATCGCGGTGTTCTACACCTCGTCGCTGAACCTGCTGGCACTGGCCGCTGCCGCCGGCATCATCGCCATCCTGCTGGCCTGCAATCGCCTGCGCGTGGTCAGCCTGTGGCCCTACCTGATCGGCGTGGCCGCGCTGTGGTACGTGACCCTGCTGTCGGGCGTGCACGCCACCATCGCCGGCGTGGTCGGTGCCCTGCTGATCCCCTACAGCACAGGTAACAGCGAGGCCCGCGAGGCCAGCCCGCTGCTCAGACTGGAGCATGGCCTGGCGCCGTGGGTCGGTTTCCTCATCGTGCCTGCTTTCGGCTTTGCCAACGCCGGCGTCTCGTTCGGCGACCTGGGCCTTGGCGACATCTTTGCCCCGCTGCCGCTGGCCATTGCCCTGGGCCTGCTGCTGGGCAAGCAGCTCGGCGTGTTCGGTGGTGTACTGCTGGCGGTCAAGACCGGCCTGGCCAGCAAACCCCAAGGCGCCAGCTGGCTGCAGATCTACGGCGTGGCGATGCTCTGTGGTATCGGCTTCACCATGAGCCTGTTCATCGGCGAACTGGCCTTCCCGGGCCAGGCCGAGAAGATCGATGCAGCCAAGATCGGCATCTTGTTGGGCTCGCTGCTATCGGCAGTGATTGCCTGCCTGATCCTGCGATTTGCGCCCAAGCAGGCCGATTGAAGTAACCCCGGGGCCCGCGCCTGTTCGACAGCTCAGTGGCTGTCGAGCAGGCGCAGAAAGGTGTCGCGGACCTTCACATTGTCACTGTGACCGACATTGAAACGCATGAACGCCCGGGCATCGGCCTGGGCGCTCAGCAAGGTGCCGGGTGACAGCACCAAACCATGTTGCAAGCCGCTCATGGCGATGGCCTCGCCATCGACTTCGGCAGGCAGCCGGGTCCACAGGAACAGCCCCTCCCCTTGGCACGACGCCACCTCGCACCCCGCCTCGCGCAACCAGCCAGCCACCCGCCCACTGGCCTCATGCAGCCGGTCGACGACCCTGCGCGTATGCCGCTCATAGCTCCCTTCGGTCAGCAGGCGATGAATCACCTGCTCGGTCAGCTCGGACGTCACGCCGCCGCACTTCATCTTTAGCAGCGTCAGTTGCCCCGCCAATTCGGCGCCCACGGCCAGGTAACTGACGCGGCAATTGGCGGTGAGGGTCTTCGAGTAGCCGCAGACATAGCTGACGTTGTCCAGCCCACCGACCCCCGCCAGCCGGGGCGTTCGTTTATGCTGGATATCGCAGTACAGATCATCTTCGATGACGTGCACGCCATAGCGCTGGCACAGCTCCAGCAGGCGGTGGACCTGTGCTGCCGAAAAGGAATGCCCCGTTGGATTGTGCAAGGCACTGTTGGTCAGGTAGACCCGCGGGCGATGGGCAATCAGCAGTTGCTCGAAGGCCACGAAATCGATGCCTTCCACCGATCGCGCCACGCAAACCGGGCGGGCGCCGTGGTAAGGCAGGTTGGCGCGGAAGTTGAAATAGCACGGGTCGTCGACCAAAACGCTGTCCCCGCTGCGCAGGATCAGGCGCAACAGCATGTCAACGCCTTGCATGGTGTTGGCGGTGGTGACGATCTGCTCGACCGGGACATCGATGCCCAAAGTGCCGAGCTTGAGGCGCAGCCATTGACGCAGCGGCAGGTAGCCTGCCGCCGAGCCATACTCTCCCATGCGCAACTCGCTGGCCCGCAGGCACCCGCGCATGGCCTTGAGCAGGGTATCCACGGGCATCCATGAGGGCGGCAGGAAGCCGCAGCCGGGACGCAGCATGCCGTTGTCCGTCAGCAGTGCGTGACGGAGCACGCTCACCGGGTCCTGGGGCAGCAGATTGCGCACAGCCTCCGTGCCCATGGCCTGGGCATCGCGTGCCACATAGTGGCCAGCGCCCTGGCGCGATACCACCAGCCCGCTGGCGCGCAGTCGGTCCAGGGCCTCGACCACCGTGGACTTGCTCACGCCCAACAGCTCGGTCAACTCACGAATGGGCGGCAACCGCACCCCTGGGGCCAAAGCCCCATTTCCGATGGCTTCGGCAAAACACTCGGCAATCTGCTGCACCAGCGGTTGCCCCGACTGGAGTTCGATCGCGGCGATCACGGCGCGCTGTCGCTGCATTGTACTGGTCGTCCCGGCAGTAAAGTTCAGAGGTTTCCATCCGAAGTTGCCCTGCCCCTGCGGCCAGCGCCTATCTACTATGCATCGGCATCCGGCTTGCGCCTAGCGCATACCGCCCCGAGGCCATGAAGAGACCGAGAAGCGCCCTATGTCCCGTGAAGCACAGTTTGCCGCGATACTTGATCAGCTGGGTTACACCTTCGAAGCAGGGTTGAAACTCGGTGGCGACTACGCCGCCACCGTGCGCCATGAAGGCGTTGTGTACGTCAGCGGGCAGATCCCGCGCATTGACGAAGAGGTGATCCACCCCGGCCGGGTGGGGAGCGAAGTCAGCCTGAAGGATGCACGCACCGCGGCCATGGTCAGCGCCCTGCGCTGCCTGGCATTGGTGCGTGAACGGGTTGGCTCACTGGATAACATCCGCGCCATCCTGCGCATGACCGTGTTCGTGCAGTCGGCCGAAGCGTTCACCCGGCAGAGCGAGGTGGCCAACGGTGCTTCGCAGGTCTTGTACAGTGTGTTTGGCGAAGCCGGCGCTCATACACGAACTTCGGTCGGCGTGCTCAGGCTGCCGAAGAATGCCCCCGTGGAAATCGACCTGATCGCCGCGGTGACGTAATGATCCAGCCATGGCACGCTACCGTCCGCCTCAGCCGCGCACCACCGATGCCCCGCC
This sequence comes from Pseudomonas sp. TE6288, assembly GCF_054062095.1. Lineage (NCBI taxonomy): Bacteria > Pseudomonadati > Pseudomonadota > Gammaproteobacteria > Pseudomonadales > Pseudomonadaceae > Pseudomonas > Pseudomonas sp. TE6288. The sequence goes on along the minus strand of NZ_JBSSEW010000003.1, from coordinate 161,003 downwards.
ATCCACCACCATCGCCGACCCGGTCATGAAGCTTGATGCGTCCGAGGCCAGGAACAGTGCCGCCTCGGCGATTTCCTCCGGCCTGGCCAGGCGTTTGAGGGCGTGCAAGCCTTCGACATGGGACTGGGCCTCGGGGCTGCTCATCACACTGCGGCCCATCGGCGTGTCGGTACCGCCCGGCAGCAACGCGTTGGCGCGTATACCCTGGGCGCCCTGCTCCGCCGCGATAACCTGGACCAGGCCGACCAGGCCTGCCTTGCTGGCCGCGTAAGCGGCCATGCCCGGCATGCCCACCGCGTGGCCGACGAAGGTCGAGGTGAAGATCAGCGAGCCACCGCCACGGGCCAGCAGCGCCGGAATCTGCGCCTGGGCGCCGAGGAAAGCGCTGGTCAGGTTGGTATGCAAGGTATGTTGCCAGGCGTCCAGCGTCAGCTCGGGAACAGCAGCCAGCTCACCAAGGGTGCCTGCATTGTTGAAGGCGATGTCCAGGCCACCGAAGCACGACACCGCCGTGTCCACCAGTTCCCTGGCCAGCGCCGCATCGGTGATGTCACCGGCCACCGTAAAGACCCGACCGTGTCCGGCTGCCGTGATCTCCGCCGCCAACTGCTCGAGCTCGACCTGGCGCCGCGCTGTAAGCACCAGGTTGGCGCCGTGCCGGGCGAACAATTTCGCCGCCGCACGGCCGATGCCGGAGCTGGCACCGGTGATGATTGCCACTTTGCCTGCCAGTTGCATGATCTGTACCTCGTCCTGAAGGTGATTTGCAGGGTGCGCGGGTACTATCGGGTGCGGTGCGGGGGGATGCTCTCCGTTTCTTGCGGACTGTAGCGCCCTTTCTCATATGGCGTAGGGTGCCTCGAGGATGGCTGGTTGCAACAAGCTGCGTGGCAGTCGGATATCTTTGAACGGCTGCTGGATGATCGGGTGGCTCTAATGTTCGCAGATTTGGGAATGCCTGTATAAAACGCTCTGGCGACAAAGTCAGCCTCAGCTCGAATAACGCCAACTCGGTGAGGTGACTGAAACTGATCCCCTCGGGGAGCTCAGGGAGTGTTGGCAAGGACAAATTGAAAACACCAGCCACCGCAGCTTTTCAGTTCCGAGAACACTGACGCTGCATCAACACCCCTGGCTATCGATTCGGCGGGTCTTCTATGGCAACTGTTGTTTTTAGTACAGCGACCGTTTTCGCACCCAAGGAGGCAACGCATCTCATCCGGCAGGTACGCTTCGTGCGCAACAGCGACTTGACACCCGCGTAGAAGGTGAGCGGTTCGTGGGCACTTACCAGTTGTAGAGCATGGACTTCTGCTTCCAGCGCCTTGAAACGGAAGGGTCGTTTCAGTCGTTTTTCCAACAAAAACGATAGCACTTGAGTCAAACCGTATATCACCACAGCCACAGGCCACATAGGATAGTGGGGGAAGTGACCCGCACAGTGCCCCTCAGCTTCCCCCGCACATTGCGCCTTGACAGCATGACGTTTAATGGAAGACAGCCTGAGGTCAAGCGCGGTGCTATAGGGCGATTCGACTACTTCTTTATGCTCTTCTTGCCAAAACGCACCAAACAATGCACCGAAGAGCTTCTCTGACAAAATCTGGTACTCCACCTGAAGCGCCCCCACAACTTCCCCGTCAAAAAGCAATTCAGTCTTTGCCTTAACTCTCTTCTTCGTACGATCAACTATTTTTGCACGGGCCGTGAGCATTGTCGTCTCAGGCGCGATTATTGGACAGGCGCCCATTGACCAAATTGCGTGTATTGCAAGGTAATAAATACGCTCCCCCGCCGGTTGCGTGAGCGCTGCGGCGCATGAGCCCAAAATAGCCAGGTGCCTACCCGCTTCAGCAATTGCAATGGGCCCAAGCTCTTGCCCCAACGGCTGCTCAGGTATGAAGTCGCCGCAGATATCCCAGTCGTCATAAACTGTGTGGTAAAGCCTTTCAAACGCAAAGTAGGGCCGCTGCACTGCGATCCTCTCCATCATCAGCGTCATGTCGATGAGCGTGTGCTCAGGGTTTTCAAGCGAATGAGCGATCAAGTTCATTTCGCTAGCCTCCGTGCACGCAGAATTCGCTTCTGCTAACGACTACACGGAAACGATACGATGAACAACCCAGTGTTGATACTGGCAGAAATATCAGTAACGGCTTAGAGCTTGAATAGAGCGTGGCTGCCCTCGGCGCTTGCAACCCGAACAACTGGTGCGGAGATATCACGTATGTTTGGGCGCAAGGTCGCTGGCATTATGTGGCGGCCGTGATCGACCTTTTCGCACGCCGAGTAGTAGGCTGGGCGTTTTCATCGAAGCCCGATGCTGACCTGGTGACCAAGGCTTTGGACATGGCCTATGAGAAGCGCGGCCGCCCTCAGAACGTGCTATTTCATTCGGACAGGCAGTCAATATGGCAGTCGTAGCTTCCGTCAGCGTCTGTGGCGTTATCGCTTCAAGCAGAGCATGAGCCGCCGAGGAAACTGTCACGATAATGCGCCAACGGAGCGGTTTTTTCGCAGCCTGAAAACAGAATGGGTACCGACCACGGGCTACATGAGCGCTTCGCTGGCACAGCAGGATATCGGTCGCTTTTTGATGCAACGCTACAACTGGCAGCGACCGCATCAGTTCAACAGCGGGCTGGCGCCCGCTGTTGCTGAGGAAAAACTTAACGCAGTGTCCGGGATTAGTTGACCACTACAAGAGCTAAGGGATTCGGAAAAATAGACAGAAAAATGGACTGAAAATCACTGGATGCTGCCGGAAAGCAGAAGACGTCGGTGGAATACAGCACAAACAAAAAAAGGACCCTAAGGTCCTTTTTTCTTTCTCCATGGAATTCAGTGGAACTCTATGGAGCTAAATATTGGAGCGGGAAACGAGACTCGAACTCGCGACCCCGACCTTGGCAAGGTCGTGCTCTACCAACTGAGCTATTCCCGCGTCGTGATGGGTGCCATTCTAGCGATTTACAGAACGGCGTCAACCCCTTGATTCAAAAAAACTTTTACTTCTGCTCCGAACCTTCGCGCAGGTGCGGCCAGGCGGCCACCAGGTAGTGCACCATCGACACCAGGGTCAGTCCCGCCGCCACCAGCAGCAAGCCGTAGCCCAGCACCACCCAGAAGGTCAGCAGCGGCGGGTTGGCCAGCAGGATCACCAGCGCCAGCATCTGCGCGGCGGTCTTCCACTTGCCCAGGTTCGACACCGCCACATGGGCGCGGGCGCCGAGTTCGGCCATCCACTCGCGCAGCGCCGAGACCACGATCTCGCGGCCAATGATCACCGCCGCCGGCAGCGTCAGCCAGAAGTTGGCGTGCACCTGCACCAGCAGCACCAGGGCCACGGCGACCATCAATTTGTCGGCCACCGGGTCGAGGAAGGCGCCGAACGGGGTGCTCTGCTGCAGCCGACGCGCCAGGTAGCCGTCGAGCCAGTCGGTGGCGGCGGCGATGGCGAACACCGTGCTGGCGGCCATGTAGCTCCAGTGATAGGGCACATAGAACAGCAGGATGAAGATCGGGATGAGCAGGACGCGTAGAACGGTGAGCAGGTTTGGAATATTCATCGGTACGACTGGCTGCGAGTTGAACCCGGCATTCTACTCGCTATGCAGGCTGGCATAAATCGACTCGGCAAGCTTTTTACTGATGCCGGGGGCCTTGGCGATCTCGTCGACACTGGCGCGGTTGAGCTCCTGCAGGCCGCCGAAATGTTTCAGCAGGTCGCGGCGGCGCTTGGGCCCTACCCCGGCGACGTCCTCCAGGCTCGAGGTACGCCGGGCCTTGCCGCGCCGGGCGCGGTGGCCGGTGATGGCGAAGCGGTGGGCTTCGTCGCGGATCTGCTGGATCAGGTGCAGGGCTGGCGAGTCACCCTTGAGGGTGAACTCGTGGGCCACGTCGTTCAGGTAGAGTGTCTCAAAACCGGCCTTGCGGGTCACGCCCTTGGCCACCCCGAGCAGGGTGAGATCGGTAAGGCCGAGCTCCTGCATCACCTCGCGGGCCATGTTCAACTGGCCCTTGCCGCCGTCCACCAGCAGTACGTCGGGCAGCTTGCCCTCGCCGTCCTTGATCCGCCCGTAACGGCGCATCAGCGCCTGGTGCATGGCGGCGTAGTCGTCGCCGGCAGTCACGCCTTCGATGTTGAAGCGGCGGTAATCGGATTTGAGCGGGCCTTCCGGGCCGAACACCACGCAGCTGGCCACGGTGGCCTCGCCGCTGGAGTGGCTGATGTCATAGCACTCCAGGCGCTGCGGCACTTCGTCCAGGCCCAGTACCTGGGCCAGCGCCTCGAAGCGGGCGGCCATGTGCTGGCGGTTGGCCAATCGGGCGTTGAGGGCCTGCTCGGCGTTGGTTACCGCCAGTTGCTGCCAGCGCGCCCGGGTGCCGCGCACACGGTGGCTGATGTTCAGTTCGCGACCACGCAAGGTCTGTACCGCCTCGGTGATGGCGGCGAAGTCGTCATGCACCACGTTGACGATCAGCTCGCCCGGCAGTTCGCGTTCGGCGTTGCCGAGGTAGTACTGGGAAAGGAACGCGGCCATGACCTCGGCCACCTCCTCCTCGATGCCCACCTGGGGGAAGAAGTTCTTGCTGCCCAGCACCCGGCCGCCACGCACGCTGATCAGGTGCACGCAGGCGCCGCCCGGGTTTACGAAAGCCGCCACCACGTCGACATCACCGGAGCCGCCTTCCATGTACTGCTGGTCCTGGACCCGGCGCAACAGGGCGATCTGGTCGCGCAGCTCGGCGGCCTTCTCGAAATTCAGGGCCATGGCGGCCTTTTCCATCTCGGCGTTGAGCTCATTGCCCAGCTGCTGGCTGCGGCCCTCGAGGAACATCACCGAGTGGCGCACGTCCTCGGCGTACGTTTCGGGCAAGACCAGCCCCACGCACGGCCCCTTGCAGCGCTTGATCTGGTATTGCAGGCACGGGCGGGTGCGGTTGGCGTAGTAGCTGTCCTCGCACTGGCGAACCGAGAACGCCTTTTGCAGCAGGCTCAGGCTCTCGCGGATGGCGCCGGCGCTGGGGTACGGACCGAAGTAGCGGCCTTTGGCTTTCTTCGCGCCGCGGTGGATACCCAGGCGTGGGAACTCCCCGTCGGACAAGAACACGTAGGGGTAGGACTTATCGTCGCGCAGCAGAATGTTGTAGGGCGGCCGCCACTCCTTGATCAGCGTCTGCTCGAGCAGCAGCGCCTCGGTTTCGTTGGCGGTGATGGTGGTCTCGACCTGGGCGATGCGCCCCACCAGGGCAGCCGTCTTCGGCGCCAGCCCCGTCTTGCGGAAATAGCTGGCCAGGCGTTTCTTGAGGTTCTTGGCCTTGCCCACGTACAGCAGGCGTGCGTCGCCGTCGAACATCCGGTACACGCCCGGGCGACCACTGCAGGTCGCCAGGAACGCGCTTGCATCAAAGGTTTGTGACATGAGGTGTGCTTTACAGACTTGCGTCGACCATACCGTGGCGGACGGCCAGCAAGGTCAGTTCGACGTCACTGGTGACCGAGAGTTTTTCGAAGATTCGATAACGGTAAGTATTGACGGTCTTGGGTGACAGACACAACTTGTCAGAGATGATCTGCACCTTCTGACAACCGACGATCATCAGCGCAATCTGTATTTCCCGTTCGGACAACGCATCGAACGGCGACCCCTGGGGCTGAAATGACTTGAGTGCCAGCTGCTGGGCAATCTGCGGGCTGATGTAGCGCTGGCCGGCGAAGGCCAGGCGGATGGCCTGGACCATTTCATCGAGCCCGGCGCCCTTGGTCAGGTAGCCCGCGGCACCCGCCTGCAACAGGCGGGTGGGAAACGGATCTTCCTCGCACACGGTCACCGCGACCACTTTGGTGTCCGGATGACTGCGCAGCAGTTTGCGCGTTGCCTCCAGGCCACCGATCCCTGGCATCTTCACGTCCATCAGCACCACGTCCGGCTTGAGCTCGCGGGCCAGTTTGAGGGCGGACTCACCAGAGTCCGCCTCCCCCACCACCTGCAGCCCGTCGATGTCGGCCAACATGCGTGTGATGCCGGTACGCACCAGATCGTGATCGTCGACCACCAGGACCCTAATCAAGCAGACACCTCGTCAGTGGGGCGATTGGATCCCGCCACCTTAACAAAATTTTTCACAACGAACCTAGCGCAAAGCGTCATGGAAATATGCCTGCCGGTCAGGCCGGCGCATGCGCAGCCCTTCATGGCCACCTTCCTCACCCGCGAGGCGGTTGAGCAGGTGCCACACCGCAGCCTGGTCGGCCGACGGCAGGCGGCGAAAGGCGCCTAGCAGGCGGTTCTCATCCGAGGTGAGGCTGTCCAGGGGCGCAGGGGTGTGCACGCCGCTCAGCACATACAGCGCATCCACCCCCCGGCTGGCCACCGCCGCGAGGTAGTCCATGCGCGGCGTGCGTTCGCCGCTTTCGTACTTGCCCTGGGCGTTGGGCTCGACACCGCCGATATCGCCAAATATGCGCTGGGTCAGCCCCAGGCGTTCGCGCTCTTCTCTGAGTCGCGGACCAAATCCGTTCATCTGCTTGCCTCCTTTGCATGAATGGAAGAAAGGTGCATCCCGCACCCGAGTGAATGTCTGCACAATCGACCGGCACTATGCCAATTGGATCCAATCGTTGCAAGCCATCATTGCGCCATGGGCCGGATTGAGGGGGGACAACCCCGGGCTCGCAACGTGACGCGTAAATACGTCGTAGAGCAGGGTTGCCCACGATGGCGCAAAGGAAAACCAAGCCATATTTAACTATCGAGCAGATGAACAAAGAGTCGAACAAGCACCTGCGAGAAAACCTTTCAGATCAGTTCAACATGACGAAAATCACCATTTTGGCGTCATTTTATCGACACAAACAGGGGTGTAAATTTTTTGACGCCCAACTTATATCAAACTTTAACTTATTGATTTAAAAGTAATTTTTAACTTTCACTCAAAGAAAAATTACTAAAAACAACACAGGAAGTAATAAAGCTTGCCGAACTTTCAGAAAACTCCTTAGGATGTAAAAAGACCACCACGAAACAGCCTGTACCGCTACCTATCTAGCGCGGCTTGATTCTGCGCGTCTGGCATTTGCGTAACTTCTTGAACTGAGTATCTCGGCCGGCCTTGCGCCGCGCCTGGGGAGAGGGATCTATGAACATCAGTATCTTCGGACTTGGCTATGTGGGGGCGGTTTGCGCCGGTTGCCTGTCGGCACGCGGACACCAGGTGCTGGGGGTGGACGTCGCCCAGGCAAAGATCGACATGATCAACCAGGGTCGCTCGCCCATCGTCGAGCCGGGCCTGGAGCAACTGCTGCTCGACGGTGTGCGCCAGGGGCGCCTGCGCGGCACCACCGATGTGCAGGCGGCGATCCTCGCCACCGAGCTGTCGCTGCTGTGCGTCGGCACGCCGAGCAAGGCCAATGGCGACCTCGACCTGGTGTACATGGAGGCGGTGTGCCGCGAGATCGGCGCGGCCCTGCGCGACAAGGCCAGCCGCCACACCGTGGTGGTGCGCAGCACGGTACTGCCGGGCACGGTGAAGAACGTGGTCATCCCGCTGCTCGAGCAGGCCTCGGGCAAGCAGGCCGGCCGCGACTTCGGCGTGGCGGTCAACCCGGAGTTCCTACGCGAGAGCACGGCGATCCAGGACTACGACTTCCCGGCCATGACCGTGATCGGCGAACTCGACAGCCGTTCCGGCGACCTGCTCGCCTCGCTGTACCAGGGCCTGGACGCCCCGGTGATCCGCAAGCCGATCGAGGTCGCCGAACTGATCAAGTACACCTGCAACGTCTGGCACGCCACCAAGGTCAGCTTCGCCAACGAGATCGGCAACATCGCCAAGGCCTCCGGGGTCGATGGCCGCGAAGTGATGGATGTGGTCTGCCAGGACTACAAGCTTAACCTGTCGCGCTACTACCTGCGCCCGGGCTTCGCCTTTGGCGGTTCGTGCCTGCCCAAGGACGTGCGCGCCCTCACCTACCGCGCCAGCCAGCTTGACGTGGCGCACCCGCTACTCGGCTCGATCATGGCCAGCAACCGCAGCCAGGTGCAGGCTGCCTTCGACCTGGTGACCCAGGCCGGCAAGCGCCGCATCGCCCTGCTGGGCCTGGCCTTCAAGGCCAACAGCGACGACCTGCGCGAGAGCCCGTTGGTGACCCTGGCCGAGCAACTGATCGGGAAAGGTTACGAGCTGCGTATCTTCGACGCCAACGTCGAGCATGCACGACAGTTCGGCGCCAACCGCCAGTACATCGAGCAACAGATCCCCCATGTCAGCGCCCTGCTGCGCAGCGACCTGCAGCAGGTGATCGATGAAGCCGAGGTAATCGTGCTGGGCAACAACGACGAACGCTTCGTGCAGGCGCTCGACGCCGGCAAGCAGGTGATCGACCTGGTCGGCTTCATGGCCGGCGGCAGCAACGCCCAACACCACGGCATCTGCTGGTAAGGCACGCCGACGCCCGCCCCTGCAGCGGGCCCCGACCCAAGGAGCTACAGCGCCATGGAACGACAACGACAGCGGCCTCTCGCGGCCCCGGGGTATCTGCGCGCAGCGGCCACCTTCTGTGCCTGGGCAATGCTCGCCGGGCTCATCGCGCTGGCCGCACAGATGGTCGCGCCGCAGTACCTGGACCCTGGCCACCACCAGTTCATCTTCATCATCGGCACCTTGGGCATGTGGCGCTACGGCAACGCCATCGTTCATTACCTGCGCGGCATGTATTTCCTGCACTGGCGCTTCCCGCGCCTGCGCCGCCAGGTCGAGCGCCTGGGCGACGCGGCATTGCCAGCGCACATGTTCATGGTGGTAACGAGCTTTCGCATCCCCACCCACACCACCTTCAAGGTGTACCAGTCGGTGTTCCAGGAGGTGCAACGACTCAAGTTGCCGTGCACGGTGATCGCCTCGATCGTCGAGAAAGGTGACGAGCAGTTCATCAAGGACATCATGCGCGACGAGGTGCAGGGCCGCGACGACATCCGCCTGGTCATCGTCCGCGCCCGCGGCACCGGCAAGCGCGATGGCCTGGCCCACGCCTTCCGTGCCCTGTCGCGGCAGATGCCGCTGGAAGATGCGGTAGTCGGCGTGGTCGACGGCGACACCATGATGCTGCCCGGCTGCGTCGAGCGGGCGGTCAAGCTGTTCGCCGTGCTGCCCGACGTCGGTGGCCTGACCACCAACGAGTTCTGTGAGGTCGAGGGCAGCCGCTGGATGCGCCAGTGGCATTCGATGCGTTTCGTGCAGCGGCACATCAACATGTGCTCGATGGCCCTGTCGCACCGGGTGCTGACCCTGACCGGGCGGCTGTCGTTCTTCCGCGCCGGGGTGATGACCGACCCGGCCTTCATCCGCGACGTCGAGGCGGACTTCCTCGAGCACTGGCGCCTGGGCCGCTTCCAGTTCCTCACCGGCGACGACAAGTCCAGCTGGCTGAGCCTGATGCGCGCCGGCTGGGACACCTTCTACGTGCCCGACAGCCACACCCTGACCGTCGAGCACCCACCCAGTGACAGCTTCTGGGTCGCCACCCGCCAGTTGATGTTCCGCTGGTACGGCAACTCGCTGCGGCAGAACTTCCGCGCCACGGCCCTGCTCGGCCGCGCGCGCCTGGGGCTGTTCACCCTGTACGTGCTGCTCGACCAGCGGGTGTCGATGTGGACCTGCCTGATGGGCCTGACCGCCTCGGTGGTGGCGGGCCTGGTGTTCGGTATCCAGTACCTGCTGGTGTACCTGTTCTGGGTGCTGCTCTCGCGCAGCCTGGTGACCGTGCTGTTCATCTTCGCCGGGCACCCGGTCAGCCCGATGTACCCCTTCGTTCTCTATTACAACCAGATCGTCGGTTCGCTGATGAAGGTCTACGCGATGTTCCACATGGACCAGCAACGCTGGACGCGGCAGAAGACCACCCTGGCCACCGGCAGCGTCGACTTCGACGCCAGCCTCAACCGCTGGTCCTCGAAGGCGATGTTGTGCTCCTCGATCGCCATCTTCTTCGGGGTCATCACCGTGCTTCTAGAACTCACGCAACGTTAAGGAAAGGCGCCTGCACATGAGTACTTCCAATACCCCCGCGGCCCCGGCCAACATTGTCCACGAAGCCATCGACGAGCGTCAGTACGTGCGCACCCGCATGAACGCCCGTGTACGCCTGCGCGGCGCCGTGGGCGAGCCATTCGAAGCGGACCTTGCCGACATCTCGCTCGGCGGCATCGGCCTGCTGCACGAAGCGCCGTTGACCATCGGCGCGCTGTACGACGCGTCGATCCAGCTGCGTCTGAACCAGGTCGACCTGGCGATCGAAGGCAAGGTGCGCATCGTCTCCCAGCGCGGCAAGGAGGTCGGCGCGCAATTCGTCGACCTCGACGCACAAAAACGCGACATCCTGCGCTACCTGATCAGCGCCTACCTGTCGGGCGAGGTTGCCGACATCAACGGCCTGTTCAACGTGATGCAGCGGGAAAACTACATCAAGGCGCGCAAGCACCAGCAAGCCCGCGCGCGCACGCCGGGCGAGCGCCTCAAGGCCATCGCCGGCACCGCGCTGTACACCGCCGCTGGCCTGGCCGCGCTGGGCTTCGTCGGCTACAAGGGCTACCTGCTGTTCTTCCGCATCCCGGCACTGCAGGCCACGGTGGCGAGCAACGCCCAGGTCATCAGCATGCCGGACAACGGCTACGTGAAGTACCTGCTGCCCGCCGGTGCGAGCGAAGTGCAGGCCGGCCAGCCACTGGCGAACATCTCCACCCAGCTGGCCACCAGCTTCACCAGCCCGGCGGACATGAAAGCCCTGGCCGACCTCGCCCCGGGCGACCTGCAGGCGTTGTTGGGCCGCGCCAGCGTCGAGACGGTGATCAACAGCCCGTGCGACTGCCAGGTCTGGTACCCATCGCAACCGCTGGATGGTTATGGCTACAAGGCCGCGCCGATGATGCACCTGCTGCCCAAGGGCGAGGCCATGTTCGTGCGCGCCAACGTGCCGTTCGACAAGCTCGCCGATGTCAGCCGCGTGCGCTCGGTGGACATGCAGGTGTTCGGCCTCGACCAGCACTTCAGCGGCAAGGTGGTGGACGCCCGCTCCGACGAGCTGAACCACAACCTGGCGCTGACCATCCAGCCGGACAGCCCGCTGCCGGCGGCGGCCTACCAGAAGGCCGTGGCGGTGGACCTGTACCTGGGCCTGCCGTTCGGCAGCGGCAACTGAGGGCCGGTCATGAACGCCAAGAACGCCCCGCGCCTGTTGCTGGCCGGCCTCGGCCTGGTCTGCGCAGGCAGCGGCTGGGCCGGGCAGAGCCTGGAGCAGATCCGCTACGCGCTGTACAAGGACCCGGGCGCCGACGTCACCAGCGACCTGCGCGCCCTCGCCGAGCGTGGCGACCTGGCCTCCAAGCAACTGCTTGGCGATGTGCTGGCCAACAGCGACAGTGCCAGCCGCCAGGACATCGTGAGCCTGTATCAGGAGGCCTTCGCCGACGGCCACGGCCAGATCCCGGCGCTGGCCTCGCTGGCACGCCTGCTCGACCGCACCCCGCGCCTGCAGCGCAGTCACGAAGCATGGGTGCGCCAGGCCCTGGCCCGCTACCCCAACGACCGTGATCCGCGCAGCACCAGCACCAGCCTGGAGGTGTTCCTGGTCTATCCGCAGCTGTTCCCCGGCGAGCGAGCCGCCGAACTGCTGGCGCTGTACGAACAGAGCTGCCTGCTCAACTGCCGCCCGGAGCTGTATCGCGCCGTGGTCGCCGAGCGCCAGGGCGACCGCGCCGCGGCCGAGCGCTGGTACCAGCAGGCGGCACGCATCGACCCGCGCGGCATCGAGCGTTACTACCGCTTCCTCGGCGAGCGCCAGGACCCGGCCTTCCTCGCCTTCGCCCGCAGCCTGGAGCCGGAGATGACCAGCCTGCCGGTGGAGGTGGTGCAGCGCATCGGTGCGCTGCTGGACAGCATCCACGGCACCACCCGCGCCGAACTGAACGCCGAACGCGAGCAGCGCCAGGGCCGCGCCATGGGCGCCAAGGTCGAGCCGACGGCCGAGCAACTGGCCCGCGACAAGGCCGACGACCAGCTGCGCGCCGACGGCATCGCCGAGGCCCAGCGCTGGCTGGACAACGCCGTCGCCCGTGGCTACCTGCCAGCGCTGGTGGCCAAGGCCAACTTCATGATCTCCAACCCCACCGAGCACAACGCCGAACAGGCCCAGGCGCTGATCACCCAGGTAAGGGCCAAGGACCCGACCCGCGCCAAGGCATTGGATGCCCAGTTCTACATGGTCAATAACTGGCTGACCCTGGACCCATACAAGGCCCATGCACTGATCGACGAGCTGATCGCCGCCCACTACCCGGACGCCCGCCTGCTCCTGGGTGACCTGTACAGCAAGGGCAGCCTCGACCAGCCCGACCAGGAGCGCGCCCTGGCCATCTGGCGGCAACAGGCAGAGCAGGGTTCGACCGCCGCCTGGTACCGCATGGCCACCGTGCACCTGCGCGGCCGGGCCATCTGCCACGACCCGGTCAAGGCCTACACCTACGCCCGCATCGCCCTCGACCTCGGCGAGACCCGCGCCCGTGGCCTGATCAAACGGCTGGACAAGACCTTGCCCAAGGATGACATCGAGCGCGCCCTGGCCGTGCGCAACGATCTGTTGAAGGAGCCCACCCTGTGAAAGCGCACCCACCCCTGCTCGGCGCCCTGCTCGCCCTGGCGCCGCTGACGGTGCTGGCAGCCGAGGAAGTCACCGGCCCCGAGGCCGACAGCAGCGCGCCGATACGCGTCGCGACCGTTGACGGCAGCGAGCCGGTGATCACTTCAGAGTTCTTCAACAAGCTCACCCTGCAGACCGGCTACGGGCCGCAGGACTCCCAGGTCGGCCGCGACCGCGAGAGTTTCTACAGCCTGCGCTACGAGCCGTCGTTCGCCTGGTACTCGCCGGAAAAGCGCTGGGCCAGGTGGATGGTCTATGGCCGCTTGTGGCTGAACTACGACTCCAGCCAGTCGAGCAACCTGGCCAACGAGTCGACCAACAACAATGCCCGCGAACAACCCGAGGGCTGGTACGCCGAACTGCGCGAGCTGTACGTCAAGCGCAACCTGATCGGCGACGACCCGCGCTTCTCGCTGTCGTTCGGCCGCCAACGTTTCGCCGACGACTACGGCATCTGGTGGGACGACAGCCTGGAGTCGGTGCGCTTCGACTATCAGGACACCTTCTCCGACGCATTCGTCGCGCTCGGGCAGAAATTCCACAACTACAACACCGACGTCAATTCGCTGGCCGCGAGCGAAGAGCGCACGCTGTACCTGATGGGCCAGTACGCCTATCGCTGGAGCCCGAACAACCAGGTCGGGGTGCGCCTGATGCAGGAGAACGACCGCAGCGACCACGACGTCGACGATCGCTACGACTTCAAGGGCTGGCGCCACGGACTGTTCTTCAAGGGCGACAACCTGCCCCTGGCCACCGACTACCACCTGGAACTGGCGGCCCTGGACGGCAAGATGGACAACACCGCCGGCAACGGCGTCACCCGCACCGGCCACACCAGCAAAGGCTGGGCGGCGCTGGGCGAGGTCGGCAAGCGCTTCGAGACGCTGCCCTGGACCCCGCGCCTGGCGTTGCGCGGCGGCCTGACCGACAAGCCGGACGACGACAACGACGGCTTCCGCCTCAACCCGATCCAGTCCGACCGCATCACCCGCCAGGGCTCGTACAGCACGCGCCTGACCAGTGCGTTCGTCGCCCTCGACCTGCGCAACCTGAGTTACTACGGCTTCGCCCTGGAGACCCGCCCCACCGCGCGCAGCGCCCTGGACCTGCGGGTGACCCAGCTCAACCTGCGCGACGAGGGCGGCGCGCTGCCGATCCGCATGGCCGCCGATGCCCGCGCCCGACGCCAGAGCGAACTGAACGCCGGGCTGCACGGCAAGGGCGACAACGTCGGCCAGATGATCGACCTCAACTACTACTGGAAGATGTTCCCGGTAGCCCTCGACGGCAAGCACCTGGACGTCAACACCCTGGTCAGCGCCAGCTACCTCAACGCAGGCAGCGCGCTGGACAGCGGTGACGACTACCAGCTGAGTGTCGGCGTGGTGATCAGCTACTAAGGACGGGCCAGCATGATCTTCGCCTCCAACGTATTCCTGTTCCTCTACCTGCCGCTGTTCCTGGCTATCTACTACCTGGCCCGGCCGCGGTGGCGCTCGCTGGTGATCGTTGCCGCCAGCTACGTGTTCTACGCCTGGTGGCGCCCGGACTTCCTGCTGCTGTTCGTCGCCATCACCGCCTGGAACTACGCGTTCGGCCTGGGCATCAAGGCACGCCTGGACGCCGCGGACAAGCCTTGGGCCCTGCGCCTGCTGTGGTTGGGCGTGGCCGGCAACCTGGCGACGCTGGGCTACTTCAAGTACGCCAACTTCGGCGCCGAGATGCTGGCCCTGCTGCTGGCGCCGCTGGGCATCGACACCTGGACCCTGGAGAACATCTTCCTGCCGCTGGGCATCTCGTTCTATGTGTTCCATGCCCTAAGCTACATCGTCGACATCTACCGCAAGGACGCCACGCCGACCCGCAGCTTCATTGACTTCGCCGCCTTCGTCGCGCTGTTCCCACACCTGGTGGCGGGACCGATCCTGCGCTACAGCCAGCTGGCCCCGCAGTTGCGCCAGCGCAGCCACTCGCTGGAGCTGTTCTCGCTGGGCGTGTGCCGGTTCATGCTCGGTTTCATCATGAAGGTGCTGGTTGCCGACCGCCTGGCGCCGATCAACGTGCTGTTCATCGGCGAAGGCAGCCTGCAGTTCAGCGATGCCTGGTTCGGCCTGGTGGTGTCGACGCTGCAGCTGTATTTCGACTTCGCCGGCTACAGCCATATGGCCCTGGGCCTCGCGCTGATGATGGGGTTCCGCTTCCCGGAAAACTTCAACCAGCCTTATGTGTCGCAAAGCATCACCGAGTTCTGGTCGCGCTGGCACATGACCCTGGCGCATTTCCTGCGCGACTACGTCTACATGCCCCTGGTGCGCAAGCGCGTGGCCGGCGCCCTGCCGGCGCTGGTGTGGACCATGCTGCTGTCGGGCCTGTGGCACGGGGCGAGCTTCGCCTTCATCTGCTGGGGGCTGTTCTTCGGCATCGGCATGGTGCTGGAGCGCAAGTTCGGCCTGGCCACCAAGGTCAGCACGCCGTACCGCCTGGGCCGCAACCTGCGCACCGCGCTGCTGATCATCCTGAGCATGCCGCTGTTCTTCACCATGGACCTGCGCCACAGCCTCGACATCTACCGGGCGCTGCTGGGCCTGAACGGCTTCGGCTCGCTGGAGCTGTACGTGCTCGGCGCCTCGAAGATGGCCATGGCCTTCGCCCTGGTGGCAGTCGCCTGGCTGATCCTGGCCGGGATCAACAACGTGCGCTTCTACGCCGGCAACCAGGACGGCTACTTCATGCGTCATGTCGGGGTGCTGCACAGCCTGCTGCTGTGGGCGGGCTTTCTGCTGGCGCTGAGCAGCCTGGCGGCCAGTTCGTTTTCGCCGTTTCTGTATTTCCAGTTCTAGGAGAGTGCCGTGTATCCGGTGATGAAGACGGCCAGCAAGGCCAACGGTGTGACCTTCGCCATGGCGTTGGCGGCGATGTTCGTCTACTCGCTGCCGCCAGTGCTGAGCTTCGCCCGCGCCCAGACCGACAGCTGGAACCTGTTCGTCGACGGCAAGCTGTTGCGCAAGTTCGAGCAGGTCTACGACAAGCGATTCTTCCTGCGCGAACCCTCGGTGCAGCTGTGGGCCGACGCACGCTTCCAGCTGTTCGGCGAGGGCACCCAGGGCGTGGTGCTGGGCAAGGACGGTTGGCTCTACACCAGCCAGGAGTACCGCGTGCCCAACGACCTGGACGCCAACCTGGCGAGCCAGCTGGCGCAGATCGCCAAGGTCGAGCAGCAACTGGCCGAGCACGGCAAGCACCTGGTGCTGCTGCCCTTGCCGATGAAGCTGGATATCTATGCCACCCATGCCGAGCGCGCCTTCGACCCACGGGTGGCCAGCCTCTACGACCGCTTCGTCGCCGACCTGCAACTGCGCCGCCTGGATGTGGTGCCGCTGCGTGACGCCTACCTGCGCAACCTGGCCGGTCCGCGCCTGTTCCTCAAGTCCGACACCCACTGGAGCCCGGACGGCGCGCGGCTGTCAGCCTATGAACTGGCACGCCAGCGCCCGCGCCTGCTCGGTGACCAGGTGTATGTCTCGCACAAGGCCGGCGACAAGACGGTCAAGGGCGACCTGATGAACTACCTGCAGTTCGACCATGCCCGCCTGGCGCCACAGTTCGGCGGCAATCCGATCGAACTGTACGAAACCCTCAAGGCCGCACAGGGCAGTGACGAGCTGTTCGCCGAACAGGCGCAGAGCCTGCTGCTGGTGGGCACCAGCTACAGCAAGATCGACGATTGGAACTTCGTCGGCTTCCTCAAGGAAGCGCTCAACCGTGACCTGTTGTCCGTCGCCGTAGAGGCCCGTGGGCCGTTCGAGGCGATGAACCAGTTCCTCACCAGCGACCAGTTGCACAACCCGCAGATCGACACCGTGATCTGGGAGTTTCCCCTGCGCACCCTGCTTGCCCATCGCCCAGGCGCGCTTGCCCGCGACGCCCAGCCCGCGCATTTCTGACGTCCCAAGGAGAACCTGATGAAGCTTTCGCCCCTGTTCACCGCCCTGGCCCTGAGCGCCGCCAGCCACATCGCCCTGGCCGCCGAAGGCAATGCCGACCTGTACGACGCCGTGGCCCCGGCCGACTCGGCCTTCGTGCGCGTGCTCAACCTGTCCGATAACAGCATCGACGTGGCCCTTAGCGGCAAGCTCAATGCGCAGAAGGTCGCCCCGGGGCAGCTCAGCGGCTACCGTTTCGTGCCGGCCGGGGTACACCGGATCGGCATCGGCGCCACGGCCATCGAGCCGACCCTGGCGGCCAACGCCGCCAGCACCGTGGTGTACGACGGCAAGCAACTGCAGCTCATTGCCGACCAGTATGTGAACGAGCCGAAGAAGGCCCAGGTGGCCTTCTACAACCTGACCCCGGCCCAGGCCACGCTGCGCACCGCCGACGGCAAGCACGAGGTGGTCAAGGCCCTGAGCAAGGGCCAGACTGGCGCGCGCATGGTCAACGAAATCAAGATCGACTTCGCCGCCTATGTCGGCGGTCAGGAAGTGGCCAGCTTCGACGAGTTGTTTCTCAAGAAAGGCCGCTCCTACAGCTACGTGCTGCTGCCTGGCAATCGCAGCCTGAGCCTGGCCAACAGCATCGACCCGACCGAGTGACACACCGCCGCAAGGATGACTGGCCCATGAACACCTTCCTCCCCCTTGGCCTGGCGGCCACCCTGGCGCTGACGGCCCTGCCCGGCCAGGCCGCCGAGCCCGCCCGGCCCGGCTGCGAGAACCTGCAGTGCATGGTCTGCCCGGCCCTGGCCGAACCGCAGCACTATGCCGAAGGGCGCATGAAGCTGATGCGTCAGATCGTCCCCGGCAAGGAGCGCTGGCTGTTCCGCTCGATGGTCGACCTGACCAACGACTTCGGCATTCCCGCGCCCATGCGCCCGGAGTTCGCCCGGCTGATGGACGCATTCCACCGCCAGGGTATCCAGGTGGCCATGGCGGTCCAGCCGACCCGCGGCCTGATGCACCGCGACAAGCTCTACACCGACCAGTTGCATGGCTTCGACTTCGAACGCGCCAGCCGCAACCTCAACACCTACCTGGGGCAACTGCGCCAAGGCGGCGCGGTGGTGGCGCCGATGATGCAGCTGGTGCGCCAGCCGCCTCAGGGCGAATACTTCTTCCGCCGCGACCACCACTGGACGCCGGCCGGCGCCGAGGCCACGGCCAGGTTGATGGCCGAAGAGATCCGCCGCCAGCCGTTCTACAGTGGCTTGAGCAAGAAACGCTACAGCACCGAGCCCGGCGTGATGGTACCCAAGGACGGCACGCTGAACCTGGCCCTGAGCTACATCTGCGGCAACAACTACGGGTTCCAGTACGTACGCGGCTACCAGACCGTGCCTGTGGCCGATAGCAGCGATGCCCTGTTCGACGAAGCGCCCGACCCTGAGGTGATCCTGGTCGGCGACAGCAATGCCGCGGCTCGTGAGGACGAGAGCAAGCAGTTCAACTTCGACGGCTACCTGAAACAGTACCTGCAGACGGATGTGCTCAACTATGCACTGCCCGGCGTGGGCGAGGACGGCTCGCTCCTGGAATATCTGCTGTCCGCCGACTACAAGCCCGAGGCGCCGCCCAAGTTGATCGTCTGGGAACTGCCGGCCAACTACCGGCTGGACTCGCCCTTGATGTATCGCCAGTTGGTGCCCGCGATACACGGTGGCTGCAAGACGTCCAAAGAGCTACTGGGCACGAAACTGCAGCGTCCGGCACTGCAGGTCGGCGAGCGCATCGAACTGCTGAGCAATACCGGAAGTGCCCGGCAGGCGGTGTCCAAGGGCTTTCTCGACATCCGCCTGAGCGACAGGAACGTCAAGGACTTCTACATCATCGTCTATTACGACAACGGTGCCCGCGACAAGGTGTGGTTCCGTCGCGAGGCGGCGGTCGGTGGCGGCCAGTACTACCTGGAGCTGAGCCGGGCGCCCGAGTTCGCCGGCGCCAACCTGCTCTCGGTATTCCTCGAACCGACCAAGGCCGGCACGGCCGCCACTGATGTGGAGACTCGCCTGTGCCTGTGAAATCGATAATAGGGGCTGCTGCGCAGCCCATCGCCGGCAAGCCGGCTCCCACAGGGGAATGCACGGCACTTGTGGGAGCCGGCTTGCCGGCGATGGGCCGCAAAGCGGCCCCAGGGTTGCCCCTGCTGCTTGCAATCGCCCTGCTGCCCCTCCCCGGCCATGCTGCGCAAACCATCTGGCCCGCCCGCGCCACCGCGCAGTCGGCCCTGATCGCCGACTACCAGAGCCTGACCTGCAGCAAGCAACCGCCACCACCCTATACCGGCAGCCTGCACCTGCAGAGCAAGTACGATCAACGCGACGCCAGCAAGTCGACCTTGCGCGCCGCGCCCGACGCCGACAGCGAGCGCATTGCCCGGCAGGTCAAACAGTTCATCGCAGGCGTGATCCAGGCCGGCAAGCGCTTCCAGAAGGCGAAGAAGCCCCAGGAGGCCAACATGGCCCTGGCCTGCCAGGAGCAGTGGCTGGAGCATTGGGCGCAAGCCGGTGCCCTGCTCGATCCGGATGCCAGCAACACCGGCATGGCGGCGCGCAAGTGGGCGCTGGCGGCCATGGCCGGCGCGGTGCTGCTGACCCAGGCGGCGGCCGACGGCAAGGTCCGCCTCACTCCCGTGCAGCACCGTTGGTTCAGCCAGCTTGGCGAACAGGTGATGCGCGAGTACAGCCCGCGCCGCCAGTCCACCACCGTGTACTTCAACAACCACGACTACTGGGCCGCCTGGGCGGTGGCCGCCGCCGGCATGCTGGTGGGCCGCGACGATTTCATCCGCTGGGCCGACGGCAACCTGCGCCGGGGCCTGGCCCAGGCCGTGCGCAGGGGCGACCAGGCCTACCTGCCGCTGGAGGTGGCGCGCAGCAGGCTGGCTGCCAACTACAGCCAGTACGCGCTGGTGCCGCTGGTGCTGCTGAGCGAATCGGCGCGCGCCAATGGCCTGCCCTGGAGCGACGACGACCAGCGCATCCTCGACCAACTGGCCAGTTTCGCCGCAAGCAGCGTGCTCGCCCCGGACACCCTGCCCGAACTCAAGGGCCAGCGCCAGGCCGAAGTCGCGCCGTACAAGCTGGCCTGGCTGATCCCGTTCCTCGCCCGCCGGCCCGGGCACGCCCTCGCCCGCCAGCTGTACGACAGCGAGGACGGCGAGGTGGACAACTACAGCCAGATCGGTGGCCTGCTCAAACCGGCCTACCCCACCCTGCCTTGATCAAGGACGTTTCCATGGCACCGTTCAGCCGTTTTTCCCTCTCCTGCCTGGCCGCCCTGCTGCTGGCGACGACCGCCCAGGCCGCGCCGGTAATGGACACCCTGCCCCAGGCGCAGCACCAGCAACAGCTGGACCAACTGCGCCGCCAGGTCCGCCAGGCCGTAAGCTTCGAACAGGCCCGTCGAGCGCCTCCCGCAGGCCGCGCCAGCGTGAGCCTGCAACCGATGTTCTCGTCCCAGGCCGGCAGCTGGCCGTTCGAGCCATTCGTAAACAATGGCCTGTTCCGCGCCATCGCCGGCTACCAGGCGCACCACCCGCAGGCCGTGGTGCTGCGCGGTGGCAGCATCACCCTGGCGCAACTGCATGACGCGCTGCGCGATCCGCGGGTGCTCAGGCCCTACAAGGATGGCTACCTGCTCAGCTACCCGCTGATGATCGGCGCCGATGCCGGGCTGCTGCTCGAGGGCGCCCATCTCTACCTGTACAGTTTTTCCGGCACCGCGCTGATCAACCAGGGCTGGTTGGGGCTGGAGCGTTCGACACTGGAGAGCGTGGCCGGCGACAAACCGGGCAACACCGATCGCGCCTGGCGCCCCTTCGTGGTGGCCTGGGCCGGCAGCCACACCCAGGTGATCGGCTCGACGCTCCGGCGCCTGGGCTACAACGCCAACCTGTCCCGGGGCCTGAGCACCGCGCTGAGTACCCAGCAACCCGCCGGTACGCGCCCCGCCACGCTGCTGGTCGAAAGCAGTCAGTTCAGCGAATTGTCCAGCGCGGTGGAGCTGCAACACAGCCAGGCGACCATCGCCGGCAGCCGCTTCGAAGGCTCGCAGCAATACGCCATCGACGCCCGCGACAGCCAGTTGCACCTGCATGACAATCAGGTGCGGGGCATCGACAACAACAGCGGCGTGCGCTTGCGCGGCCAGACCCGGGCGCTGGTCGAGGGCAACCTGATCCTTGGCGCCGCCAAGGCCGCCATCGAAATCAGCGACCAGCGCGGCGCCGTGTGGCTGGCGGGCAACCGTATCGGCGACAGCCGGGGCAACGGCATCCAGCTGCGCAACCTGGCGCCCACGCCCGAGGCGCCGCTGCTGATCGACGACAACCTGCTGGCCAGCAGCCAGGGCAGCGCGCTGGACGCCAGCGAGGTGGCGGCCCTGGCCCTGGTCGGCAATCGCATCGGCAACACCCCGGAGTACGCCGTCAGCCTGCGCAATGCCACGCCCCTGCCGGGCCCGCTGCTGCTCAGTGGCAATCGCCTGGGACAGGTGGGCAAGGCGGTGGTGCGGGTCGAGGGACTGCGGGAGGTCGAGTTGGGGAACAATACCTTCGACGGCAAGGCGCTGCTGCAGAACCTGCTGGCCGGTGACCTGCTGGCGCTGCAGGGACAAGTGCTGGAGGCGACGCTGGTCCAGGGGCGGATGGTGCGGCTGCGTCAGTAGTAGCTCAGGCGACCGGGCGCTGCATCCGCACGAAACACTCGTCCATGCCCACTTCAACGAAGCCCCGGCGCTGGTACAGGCGCCGCGCCGGGTTGCTGGCGAACACCATCAGCCGCAGCCATGGCAGCCGGCGTTGCGCCGCCCAGGCGGCCAGTTCCTCCAGCACCCAGCCGCCCACGCCGCGGCCTCGATATTCGGGCAACAGGTGCAACTCGCGAATGAACAACGCCTGGCGATCCTGACTGAGGCTGCAGAACCCCAGTACCTGATCGTCCTCGACCACCAACCACTGTTCGCGCCAGCCCCAGGCCTCGTCGAAGGCTTCCTCGATCCACAGCAGGTCGAACTCGCGGTAGTACGGCAGCATGGCGCGGCGGGTAAGGTCGCGGGCAAACGTCAGGTAGTCATCGCTGGCGGGAATCAGTTCAAGGGGCATAGCACACCGGTGAACTGGCCGGGCCACGGCGCTCCAGCTCATCCTCCAGCCACCGGGCCAGGACCTGGGCGTTGTTGTGATCGGTATCCTTGCCGGCGTAGAGCAAGGTCAAATCGCCTTTACCGGCCAGGTCCAGCAACGGATACCAGTGCTCGGGGTGGGCGGCCAGTTCCTGCTGATAGCGCTGGACAAAGGCTGCAAAGTCCAATTCACCGGCGTGAAATGCCTTGCGCAGTGCATCGGAGGGCGCGACTTCGCGCAACCACTGCCCATGCAGGTCTTCCTTGCGCTTATTGCGGGGCCACAGGCGATCGACCAGCACGCGCTGGCCATCCTGCACCTCGACGCTCTCGTAGACGCGTTTGCAGCGAATCATCAGGTACTCCTGCGACATCGTTCCCCTACAAGCCTAGGGCCTTCATTGATCGAGGTCACGGCCCGGTAACGAATTGTTTCTATGCTGTATACCTTCGGCACCACCGCCCGACGCCAACCGGAGCCCTCATGGCAACCCCGTCACTGGCCAGCCAGCCCGACCTGAGCCTGCGCACCCCAGGCCCACCCCTTGCCCACAAACCCGGACGCGCCACCCTCACCTTGTTCTTCGGCCTGCTGCTGGCGGGCCTGGCCTACACCTTCTGGAGCCTCAAGCAGGACGTCAGCGCCAGCGGCACCGTCGTCACCACCATCACCCCTTTCCTGTTGCTGGGCCTGGCCCTGCTGATCGCCCTGGGCTTCGAGTTCGTCAATGGCTTCCACGACACCGCCAACGCCGTGGCCACGGTGATCTACACCCATTCGCTGCCGGCACCGGTTGCGGTGGTGTGGTCTGGGTTGTGCAATTTCCTCGGGGTGCTGCTGTCCAGCGGCGCGGTGGCCTTCGGCATCATCGCCCTGCTGCCGGTGGAGCTGATCCTGCAGGTCGGCTCGTCGGCCGGTTTCGCCATGGTCTTCGCCCTGCTGCTGGCGGCGATCATCTGGAACCTCGGCACCTGGTGGCTGGGGCTGCCGGCCTCGTCCTCGCATACCCTGATCGGCTCGATCATCGGCGTGGGGGTGGCCAACGCGCTGATGCACGGGCGCGATGGCACCAGCGGCGTTGACTGGGCCCAGGCCAGCAAGGTTGGCTACGCCCTGCTGCTCTCGCCCTTGATCGGCTTCGCCTGCGCCGCCTTGTTGCTGCTCGCCCTGCGTGCGCTGGTCAAGCGCCGCGAGCTGTACCAGGCACCAGAAAGCCAGACGCCGCCTCCCTGGTGGATCCGCGGCGTGCTGATCCTCACCTGTACCGGCGTATCCTTCGCCCACGGCTCCAATGACGGGCAGAAAGGCATGGGCCTGATCATGCTGATCCTGGTCGGCACCCTGCCAATGGCCTATGCCCTGAACAAGACCATGCCCAACGAGCAGGCCCTGCAGTTCTCGGCCGTCGCCGAGGTCACCCGCCAAGCGCTGGTACGGGCCGCCCCCGCGACCGCCCCGGCCGATCCACGCCAGGTGCTGACCGCGTTCGTCGCCACCTCTGCGGCCAGCCCCGAGCTGCTGCCGGCGCTGGCCGCGCTGACTGGCATGATCGGCGAGGAGGTCAAGGGCTATGGCTCGCTCAAGCGCGTGCCAGCCGAGGCCATGGCCAACGTGCGCAACGACATGTACCTGGCCAGCGAAGCCATCCGCCAGATCGACAAGCACCAGCTGGCCCGCTACGACGCCGACACCGCCCGCCATGTGCAACTGTTCAAGCGCCAGCTGGACGACGCCACCCGCTATATCCCGCTGTGGGTCAAGGTGGCGGTGGCCATCGCCCTGGGCCTGGGCACCATGGTCGGCTGGCGGCGCATCGTGGTGACAGTGGGCGAGAAGATCGGCAAGACCCACCTGAGCTATGCCCAGGGCGCTTCGGCCGAGGTGGTGGCGATGTGCACCATCGGCGCGGCGGATATGTTCGGCCTGCCGGTATCGACCACCCATGTGCTGAGCTCGGGGGTGGCCGGGACCATGGTGGCCAACGGCTCGGGGATTCAACGCAAGACGCTGGTAAACCTGCTGATGGCCTGGGTGCTGACATTGCCGGCGGCGATGGTGCTGGCGGGGTGTCTGTACTGGCTACTCAACCAGCTCTTCTGATCCTGTAGGAGCGGCTTCAGCCGCGATCACCCGCAAAGCGGGTGCCAGGCTCCGCGTTGCCTGCATCGCGGCTAAAGCCGCTCCTACAGAGGTGAGGCGCGATCAAGCGGGAATTTTCAGGCCACGCTGCACGGCCGGGCGCTCGAGGAACTGCGCCAGCACCCGCTGCACGTCCTTGAACCTGTCGAACTCCACCAACTCCCGCGCGTTGTAACGCTCCACCAGGTTGCGCACCCAGGGGAAGATGGCGATATCGGCGATGCTGTATGCATCGACCATCCACTGCCGCCCTTGCAGGTGGCGGTCGAGCACCGCCAGCAGGCGCTTGGACTCATTGACGTAGCGGTCTCGCGGACGCTTGTCCTCGTACTCCTTGCCCGCGAAGAAATGGAAGAACCCCACCTGGCCGAACATCGGCCCGATGCCGCCCATCTGGAACATCAGCCACTGCAGGGTCTGGTAGCGCTGGGCCGGGTCCTGGCTCAGCAACTGGCCGCTCTTCTCGGCCAGGTACTGCAGGATCGCCCCCGATTCGAACAATGGCAACGGTTGGCCCCCCGGCCCATCGGGGTCAAGAATCGCCGGGATCTTGTTGTTGGCGCTCAGGGAGATGAACGCGGGGCTCAACTGATCCTCGGTTTCGAAGCTGACCTTGTGCACCTCGTAGGGCAGGCCGATTTCCTCGAGCATGATCGAGACCTTGACCCCGTTGGGCGTGGCCAGCGAGTACAGTTGCAGACGCTCGGGGTGCCGCGCCGGCCATTTGCCGGTGATGGGGAATGCGGAAAGATCGGTCATGGGGGTGCCTTCGCGTTGGGAGTATTCAATCTAGATGATTGCAGTCAGATCGAGAATCGCCGATGCAATTAGAGCGACTCAGGTGCTCTGAGCGTCTTTCGCTTCGTAGATCCGTCGGGCTAGAAGGCTGGCGAAGATCAGATACTGCGCGGCCTTCTCTGAGTCGAGATCATGATTTAGCGAATGAGCCTTGGGGTTGCGGATGCCAAGGTAAGCACCGACCAAAATTTGCAGGAACCCCTTCTGGTCATTTCTGCCCGAGTCCGTATTGAGGTCGCTGAGGATCAGGTGCGGCTTTTCTAGGCTCAACACCTGTGTTGCCAGAGCCGCGCCGTCGAGGTCCAGGCCAGTGCGCTCTCGCATCAAATCAAAGATTGCAACGACGGAATTCAACACGGCGTCGCGATAGTGCCCGTGCGTATAGTGCTGGAAGGCATGCGCGAAAATAACCGGATGTAGCAGCTCCTCGAAGCCCATGTTGTGTTTAGTGCCCGTTGCGTCGCGCGCGTGCGCTTCTGCACGCGCCTCCACCTGGGGTAGGTCGCGGGCAAGAATGTCGTCGTAGTCACTGGGGTCGCCAAATCCGATATGCCGCCCAAGATTTCCCATATCTTGCTCAGGGAACCCTGCGCCGCTCCATAGCTTGCGCAGCAGTTGATAGTCGGCTTTCAAATAGCCATTGATCAGCTTAGCCCCTGCTTGATCGTCGCTCGCAAGGAGACCTTGTGCATCAATTGCTTTCTGACGCATTGCCCGAAAGAGGGCATTTACCTCCAAGTACCATTCAAGCACTGCTTTCCCCTCGGTTAATCTTTTCCATTTAACAAGGCGTCACAAACACAGCATGACGCCTGTGCGACCCTCGGGATAAGCGCGCAATCTACGAGAGCTCGTGCTGCTATTTTTTTCTCAGTATTAGCTGAATCATGGCGAACAGGCGGTGAAACAGGTAGTCGACCTGATCCACATCAATGACTGGCACCTGGCTGATCTCCGAGTGCCGAATGAGGTGACTGTTTCCAATGGAGTTCAGTTCGGTCGCTTCTATCTCCAGCCTCTCCCGCAGCAACGGCACGGAAGTCACGGCATCAAGAATGATCTTGACCGAGCGCTTCTTGTCGCTCGGGTCAGCAAGTGATTTGAGTCTCTCCCATGCGTCCCATAACCGCTCGAGAGCTTCGCGGCGTACCAATGGATTCGGGTCAGAAAACTTGGCTCGGCACTCATCGAGCATATTGTCGAGCGTGCGATCCCCGGTATCGAAGAGGATTCGTTTCAGCTCTTCGCCAAGTACCGGCGGGAGCACCCGTTCAATTTGACCATTGCGCAGCATCTCGAACGCAACCCCGTTACGCGCGAATATGCGATTGACGGTCGCGCGGAAGTCCTCCTGCCCCGCCTCTTGGTCGAAACTCAGGTGGTGATGACCAAAGAAGTCGTGATACCTCCCCGGGATCGGCTTTGCCACTGATGCGTGAACAAACTCTATAAAGTCCAAGACGAGCAACGTGTCCGGCGCGAAAGGTCGGCGCTCACAGAAATATCCCTCCCCCTCAACGAGGACTGTCTCCAACGGCCAAGCCAAACCTGGCATTTCTGCGCTTACGGAAGCCGCCAAGGCATCCGAATCGCCGCCAGAAATGGCTTGCCCATCTGGACAGCGTTCGGGAAAGCGTAGGCCGAATGCGCCGCTATTGATCAATGCATGCACCGTTGCCACGAGACCAGCCCAGACCGTGGACGAAATCACCTGCTCGGTGCGTGCGCGTGGACCGTTCTGACGGTCACTATAGTAGTCGCTCATTATGTTGACTCCGTTCTAGAGCACTACGCGACGGTGGCGACGCGCTTATCAAAAAAACTCACATCTCTGAGCAAGGCTCAGGTATTCATACTTGAGGCCTCAACAGCGACGCGCTACTTGGACCAACGCATGCGACGAGTACCTCTCCGCTCAAGTCGTTTACGTCTTCCGGCGTCAAGCATCCCGCGTTGAAGAGCCCCAGATACTGCCCCCTGGTGAGAGGAAGCGGCAAGTTCCTGAGTGGCAGCGCACCAGCCGGGAGGCCGAACTCAAGCCGCTGCAGGACTTCATCGAGTCCTGCCAGGAACGCAGGCTGATCCGGGAACAGTGCCGACAGGATTTGGTGCGTCGAACGCAGGTGAAAGCGGGTTGCATCGGCGATACCGATAATGTTTCCGTATCCGATGGCGCCTCCGAAGGGTGTCGTCGAGAATCGCCTCTCCAACGCATCAACGGGAGCGCCTTCGATCCAGTCGTACAAAAGCGCCGCGCGCTTGCATCGACACCAGAACTCTATTTCATCCCGGCAATATCGTTGCAGTGCCTGAGTCATCGCCTGCCCAAACCGCTGTCCTACGTCATTGGCGCGCACGCTTTCCGATCGCCCCCGCTTCATGACCGGTGTGTAAATCGCGTCCATTTCATCAAGAACCTGCACCATTGCAAGTACCTGAGTAGGCGATGTCTGTTCGGCGTTTAGCTGCTTCATCAATTCGACCAGCCGCAGGCTCGACTCAAACGACAAGGACGAAGCGCCGCAGGCGCGTCCGAGCAGTGTCAGGTGGATCAACTCGCCCTCGCGTTCGGCTAGCCCGGCCAACAACAGACGTTCAATGAAAGCGGTGACTTCATGCTCTACCATCGAGATCCACTGAGGGTTCGCACGTGATGCAGAGTAGCCTCCGAACGTATTGACTAGGAGCCCTGGAATTTCAGTGGCACGGACGCCCCGGACTTGGCTAAGCAAGCGCAGCGTCCAGGTTGGCAGGTCCCGCTGCTGGAAGGATGACATTACATCTTCCGGCACGCCGAGCACATACTTCTGGAACAACTGCGCGCGTTCCATTGGCGTGTCGGCGAGGATAATGGCCTTGCCGGTTTCGTTGTATCCGAGCCGTCCCGCTCGTCCCGCCATGTTTTTGTACTCTGCGACGGTGAATGGCCGGCCGTCCTCACCAACAAACTTGTTTTCGGCCAGGATCACAGTAGATGCCGGAGTGTTGATACCAGCAGCCAGCGTGGTCGTGGCCACCAGAGCATGGATACCGCCATCAGCGTCGCGATAACCTTTCTCGACGGCTTCCCGCTCCGCGCGCAAGAGATTTGTGTTGTGAAACGCGGTCCCACCCGCAAGGCATTCCCGCAGGTCCTGCGAAGCGCCGGTCAGATCCTGAACTGGCAGCACGTCCAGGACGGTAGTCGCCGGCCCTAGGCCCAATTCCTTCGACAAGTATTTAGCGCAGCCCTGTGCCGGACCCCGCATGTTGCGAAATACCAGCAACTTTTCTCCCTGTGCGACCAGTTGCTGAACCAGCGGAACAATCACGTCTTGCGAGCTAGGCTTGTCCCGACGCTGCACGATGCGATGCGCAGGCAACAGGGCTTCGGTGTTGGTGGTGCCGTCCACATCGATGAACTGGAACATCCCGCGCCGATCGAGCACGCCCTCGACTAAGGGCACAGGCCGCTCGCGGGACAACAACAAGGGGAGGCCCAGCCATCGATCGAAGCTGTTGAGGCTGCCAATGACAGCCGACAAGATCACCAATTGCGGCTCGATGCCGCGCTGACGCGCCCGCAGCAGAAGCGCCAAAATCAACTCGACCGTAATGCCTCGATTCGGGTCAGTGATGAACTGCCCTTCGTCAATTACGACGAGGCCAAGCTGATTGAGCAGGCGCGGCGAACCGAGCGCCAGATTAAGAAAGGTTTCGTAGGTGAAGAAACCCAGGTCATAGCGCCCCCCCAACACAGGGCCAATACCATCTGTTGCGTCACCACTGCACCGAACGACGCGCAGCCCCGCAGCTCCATACCGCTTGCTAAACTCCTCGAACTTTTCGTTGACCAATGCCCGATATGGCAGCAGAAACACCGCTTTCTTGCCAGCTGTGACCGCCTGAATCGCAGCCAATTCGCCGATCATGGTCTTACCCGAACTAGTCGGGGCGACCACCAGCAGCGATCTGCCGGCCAGTACTCCTTGCTCGTTGACGGCCTTGAGTTGCAGCGCGTTTAGGCCTCTCGGGAATTCCATCATCCACTGATCGACTATTTCCGGAAGAAACCCATGCTCGGAAAGCTCCGCAAACGACCCCGACATTTGCGGGACAGTTATCGAAGGGAACACAGCAGCGTAGTTATCACCACGCTTAAGAACGGGGAATACGAGCCCCCCCTGAATGTTGCCGAGAAAAACGGGGGTCTGTGTCACACCCATCCGTTCAGCTTCGACGCGCGCCAATCGAATGATCTCGCCAGCGACCTCCGGAAAGCTGACCGAGTCGCTGGCTGCACTTGTCAGAGCCTCGATCACGGCATGCGTGAGCAAGCCATGGCCGGTGCCAGGCTGCTCCCAAGCAGACTCATTGATTGCGCATGCCGCAAGTAGAATGCGCCCCTCGCCATAAACACCAGACAACGCAAATGCATTTCTTGGACGTCCTGTTACCTCTAGCACACGCGCAGGCGCTTGCCCGCTGAAGCAACAGTCGAGCACGCAGAGCACTGCTCGAGCCTTCGTCACTTTGAAGGCATCAGCTAGCCCTGCCATCGACAGGCCCGTGCCGGTTAGATCTGCTGCGCTGGTGTCATACAAGACCAGATTACCGTCGGGAGAGCCGTGGCCAGCAAATGTGATGACCACAACGTCGTCCGGGCCTGCGGCCGACAACATTCCTAGGATGGCCTGCGACACCTCGGCATGCGAAGCTGCCTCATCGATCAGAAGACGACCGACCAGGCCTTGAACGGTGTCGGTGAACAAGGCCCATAACGCTGTAGCGTCACGACGGGCCCCGCTCAGCTCCGGGATCGACTCGTCAAGGTGTTTATTGATGCCTACAAAAACTGCTTTGATCGCCACGCAGCCTCCTTTGCAATTCGCCACGACAGTTCCGCTCACATGTCGCACACCGCTGACTGACCAAATCATGTGCAGTAAAGCATCATGCCGACCGCTCGCCGCGAATTTTGGCGTCGTTCGGGTGACCCGTGGATACGACCTCCCTGGGCGCGTCTTCCTACTGGAGCACTAAAGAATGCACGATGATTTCCAAAGACTGAACGCCTAAACTCGATCTCTGTGCATATCTACAGCTTTACGGTCGAGGCGCGATACGTAATGATAGCGTTTTGACTGCACCTCATGGATACGTCATGGAAGGATTCTGGACTGTTGTCGTCAAGACTTGTGGTATCGCTGGCGTAGCTGCCTTCGTCGGCTTCATAGTCTACCCGCAACTCATCACCTCTCCGTACCTGAAAAACCTCACGCACACGGAGCTCTTTGCTCTATTTGGCTTGGTCGCGGTCGTGGTTTTCGGCCTGTGCCTAGCGCTGATCAACGCCAGCAGAAAAACTGCCCCAGGCAGCAACACAGTTAATATCAAAAGCTCAACCGTTCATGGCAGCGTCCAGGCCGGTAACAACACAACCCGCGAAAATAAATGAATAAAGCGAATGTGTGGGGCTCCCAGATTCACGGGAACCTCAGGGTGGGTGACGACACTAATTACATCATCCAGCTTCCAGCGCCTGACCCGACAGCCATCACGCGTGCCTTGGCTAAATTCCAAGAGCTAAGTGAAAATGATGAAGACTTTCAGTGGTTCGTTGAACGTCTGGATTTTTTCACCAACCAGAAAACTCAAACTCCCGTGATCGGCCTTGAGCAGAAGCTCAGAAATGGTGGCAGAGACGACCTTCTTGAGGTGGCGATCGAACGCAAGGACTTCTTTGCCAAACGCCTCATGAAGTCGCAACTCAACCGTCGTCGGCAAGGCGTCTTCCTCTACATCCTTCAAAAAATCAGCTTCGCTTTTGAAGAGCACGTTCGCCCGCTACTCAAGCAAGGAGCGCCAGATGAAGTCATCGACAGTGTGATCCTGAATGGGATCGTGGATGCCATTTACCGCGAGGTGATGGCCGAAGATATCACTGTGGATCAGTTCATGATTTCCGGGATGCTCTACTTTCTGACCGGCAAGTGTCATTTGATCTGGGAGCGGCCACCATGCTGATGTACCACCCGGCCTTTGACGCCAACCACTGCCTCTACAGAATCGTGTCCATTCTCCATGCCACTGCTGATCAGCAGATCAGTTGGCCGCTGCTGCGCATGCTCGACTTCTACTACCTCTTCCCTAGCCAGCTCAAAAATATAACGCCTTGGCCCAGTGAGATCCGGAAGCTGAAGACCAAAGTAGCAACGATTCCAGAGCAATTCGAAGACCTAAGCAACCCTGCACGTACATTCTTCGAGCTCGAGTCATTCCAGAAAACCGCAACGCTCGAACTGATTGCGAAAGGCGTCATTTCCAAATCCTCATTCGACAAAGGCATCATGGAACTAGAGCCTGACTCCCTGCCCTCGGCCTATACAGCTCTTCTGGACAACGACGACTTCCTCAAGAGCGACGCATTCGAGGTCATCACCAAGGGCTTACCGAAAACGAAGTTCAACGGATCGAATGGTCTTAAATTCCGCTCCGGCCTGATGGAGTACATTTATGACCTCTAAGCCCTCTACGTTTTTCATCAACCGTTTCATCATCGCCAAAGGCGGCAAAGCAGTCTATGACGAGGTTCTCCACCGAGGCGTAAACATCATTCGAGGTGCCAATAGCGTAGGCAAATCCACTATCATGGATTTTCTGTTCTATGCACTCGGCGGGGACATTGCCGGAGATCGGTGGAACGAGGAGGCTCAAACCTGCGATGGCGTGTTTGCTGAGATCGAATTGAACGATCACATCCTAACAATCCATCGCCAGGTTCAACCTGGAAAGAAGCCTCCCATGAGCTTCTTCAGCGGGAGCTTCGAACAGCTGAAAGCCGCCCAGTCGGGGGCAGTGTGGCAAACTTATGGGATCACCCGCAGCGACGAAAAACTCAGTTTCTCACAGCAAATTTTTGAGCTGCTGGGATGGCCTCATAGTCAGACTGACGATTACGCAAACCTCACCATTCACCAGATATTGCGTCTGATCTTCGTTGACCAAGGCACGCCGGTAAACAAAATATTGCGGGCCGAACACTCTACGTTCGACAAACCCAGCATGCGCCAAGCGATCGGCGATTTCTTGCTTGGCCTGGACGACCTCGGCATTTATGCTCTCAAGCAGCAGCTTTCTAAAGCCGAGTCTGAGTTCGCAAAAATTGAAGGCCAGTTGGACTCTATCTACAGATTCATTTCTCCTTCAGAAGCGGTGTTGCGCGAAGCATCATTCAATAGTGCGGTTGAAGCCTCGCACAAAGAGCTGCAGACGCTGCTTGGGCAACGAGATGCATTGCTCGCTCAACCAGACGAATCGACCTCTGACGTAGCGCTCAAAGCCAAAGCTGAGCAAGCAAGCCGGCAAATCACTGAGCTCACCAAGGAAATCGACATTCGCACGAACAGACAAGCCGAGATGGTCAACGAGATCGTCGAATCAGAACTGTTCATCACAGCGATCGAATCAAGAATCAAAGCCCTGCAAGAGTCCCGCATGGCCTACGATTTCTTCGGTGAAGTTCGGTTCAAATTCTGCCCAAGCTGCCTTACGGGCCTTTCGGAGTCAGCCAAGGACCAGTGCCACCTGTGCAAGACCGAGCTGGATAACAACTCCAGAGAGGCATCCTACCTCGCCGCACTGAATGAGCTGGCGTTCCAGAAGAAAGAAAGCACTAAGGTGCTCGTGGAGCTGCGCACCAAGCTGAGCGAGCATGCTCACTACCTCAGTTCAAAGCAGCGCGATCTTCAGACCGTAAAGTCCAATCATGTCGCCGCTCTTCGCATGAGTTCCGACCGAGTGCTCAAGCTCAACGAGCTTTCAACAAAGATCGGTACGGTCGAAGAACGGATCAAAAACTACGACGCGAAAGCCAAGCTAGTGACGGCCGTCGAAGGGCTGATTCAGAAAAAGCAGACACTTAACGCGACCATGCTGGAGCTCGGTGAGCAAATCACGGTAAGCAAAGCGCAAACCAGCTCACGCCAGGAAACCATTGAAGGGAATCTATCTGACAAAACGATTGAGCTTCTCAAAAAGGATGGCGGATTCGAACCCGCCTTCAACGAAGCGCGAACCGTCATGTTCGATTTCGGCAAGGATTTCATGCTCGTCGATGGCCGTTCAAAATTCTCTGCGAGCTCCGAAACCATTCTGAAAAACAGTTTCCACCTAGCAATTCTGCTCGAGTCGCTGGAGGACGACAGTATGCGCTACCCAAGGCTGTTCCTGCTCGACAACACCGAAGATAAGGGAATGGGCCCAGATCGTAGCCAGAATTTCCAAAGAGTGCTGGTGGAAGCACTCGCCGAGTACGGTGAGAAGCCTCACCAGGTCATCATGACAACCTCTATGGTTGATCCCGAGCTCGACAAATCAGACCTCTGCGTCGGGCCGCACTATGAGAAGGGCATGCATACGCTGAGGCTGTAACATCTGTTTCGTAATCGTACCTGGAGCCAGCTTGCTGCGCTCCAGACGAAGCATTAGCCGCCAGACTGACCTCGCTCAATCGGCCTCGGACAGACCGTCTTGATTTCCTGCTGTATTTTTCCACTGCATATGCCGAATTCCAGGTGCACTTCGACGACCGCTGTCAGGTTTTTCCGCTCTCGCTCGCATATCTAGAGGGTTTGATTTGGGGGTACTTTTGGGGGTATTTATCTATACATTACGGCAGAAAATACCATCCTAGAGCCCTGTCAAAATGTTTTTGGCCATCCTGGCCATCACCCAGTCGCGGTGCCGCTCGTCGCCACAAGGGAAGATCGCCTCGCCCACCTTGCGAAAGCCGTTGCGCTGATAGAAACCGATCGCCCGAGCGTTCAGCTCATTGACTGTCAGACGCGCCTGGCCATCGACCTGGGCCAGGGTGGTGGCGAGCAACAATTGCGCGGCGCCGGTGCCATGGGCGCAGGGTAGTACATAGCAACGGGAGATTTCCGCCAGTTGATCGGCCTCGGCAATACCCAGCTTGCCGGGCGCCAGGTCGAGCATGCTGTAGCCCAGCACCTGGCCATCCCGTTCGACCACCAGCAACCGCTTGTGCGGGTGCTCCAGGTGCGCCTGGAAATGTTCGGGCTGGAGATGGTGGGCGATGTAGTGTTGCTGGGCGCTGACCGCGCTATCGGGCGGGCTGGCCAGGGCGAAGGTCGCCTGGCCGACAAGGCTCAGGGCCACGCAGTCTTCGTCACGGGCCGGGCGAATCTGGTAGGGCATGGCAACATCCTGTCGGGCAGCCGGGTCACGTTCGACAATGCCAGCCCCACCCCATCGGTGCAAGTTCAGGCGTCGCCATGGGCCTGGCGCTTGAGCTTCTCGGTGTCGACCCGCACAAATACCGAATCGGCGGTGACAGTCAGTACATCCCCGGCCCAGACCTCGCAGATCACCCGGGTCTTGCGCCCCAGCTCACCCTCGACCCGGGCCTTGAGCAGCAGTTCGACGCCCATGGGCGTGGGCTTGAGGTAGGTCAGGCCAAGCTGGCCGGTGACGCAGTCGATACGTGGCAAGGTGCCAGGTTCGCGGCCTTCGGCACGGTAGTGACAGGCCATGGCGGTCCAGTTGGAGTGGCAGTCGACCAGCATGGCCAGCAGGCCACCGTAGACCAGGCCGGGCCAGCCGGTGAAAGTCGGGTCGGGGGTATGCCGGCACGACAGGTGGATGCCGTCGGCGTCCCAGTGGCTCTGCACATGCAGGCCGCTGGGGTGGGAACAGCCGCAGCCGTAGCAGATGCCTTCGGGGGCGGCGAGTTGTTGCAGGGACAGGGCGTGCTCGGTCATACGCGTCCTTGGCTTGTTGGTGTTGGATAAGGAGGCTGGCTGCCGATGGTAGCGCCCTGCGCGGCCTGCGCCAATGCACGAGGCCTGGCCGCAGACAATACCTGCCTGACGGCAACCGCTCTGAACCGCGATTCAGCAAGATTCAGCCCACCCATCCAGACGATTGACTCCCTGCCCGTTCGGTGGTCAGATGCGCGCCAGTTTCAGGTGCCCTGCGCCGCCGCGCGCAAGGTGAAACGGGAAGCCGGTGAGTCGATACCACGACAAGTCCGGCGCTGCCCCCGCAACGGTAAGCGAGCGAACCCTTCGACAGACCACTGTGCACACGCATGGGAAGGTGAAGGCTTCACGACCCTCGCAAGCCCGGAGACCGGCCTGAGGCTTCACTTGGCAACCCGCGGTGGGCGGGCGCAGGCCGGTATTCGCGTGCGCGCCTGCGCGCGCTTCGCCGTTGCGTGTTTTCCACCGGGATCCATTCTTTCCTGCAGCAGTGGAACGACATGTCCCGTATCAACAAGCTTCACACCCTGGCGGCCTGCCTGGCCGTGTCCCTGCCGGCGCTGGCCGACGAGCAGCCCAGCCCTGCGCTCACCCTGCCCTCCACGGCGATCACCGACAGCCGCGACCCGCAGACCGTCGACCTGACCACCCCCACCCAGGCCGGTTCACGCCTGAACCTCAGTGCCCTGGAAACCCCGGCGAGCACCAGCAGCATCACCGCCGCGCAGATTCAGCAGCGCAACAACACCACGGTGCAGGATGCCGTGACCCGCTCGCCGGGCATCACCTTCATCGGTACCCCTGGCGATGGCGGCACCGGCTTGTCGGCGCGCGGTTTCACGGGCCAGAGTTCGGTGATGACCCTGTTCGACGGGTCGCGCCTGTACGCCGGCGCCGGCACCCTCACCTACCCGGTCGATCCCTGGATGGTCGAGCGTATCGATGTGATCCGTGGGCCTGCCTCGGTGCTGTATGGCGAAGGCGCCACCGGGGCAACGGTCAACGTGATCCCGAAAAAGCCCTTCAGCGGTGATATCCGCAACCACCTGCGCCTGGGCTACGGCTCCTGGGACCGTCAGCAACTGGGGCTGGACAGCGGCGGCAGCCTGAGCGAGCGCCTGAGCTATCGCGCCACCCTGAACCAGCAGGCGGGCAACGGCTGGGTCGACCGCACCGATTCGCGCAGCCTGGCGTTTTCCGGCGCGCTGCGCTTCGATGCCAGTGACGACCTGAGCTTCACCCTGTCCCACGAACGCGGCGACGCGCAACCTGCCAACTACTACGGCACGCCGCTGATCGACGGCCATCTGCGCAGCAGCGTGCGCAACAAGAACTACAACGTCAGCAATGACGAGCAGCGCTACCATGATGAATGGACGCGACTGACCAGCGACTGGAACATCAGCGACAGCATCAGCGCCAGCAACCAGCTGTACTACATCAAGAGCCGTCGCCACTGGCGCAATGCCGAGGAGTACGCCTGGGATGCCGGCGTGATCCGGCGCGGCAGTTTCCTGGAGATCAAGCACAACCAGGATCAGATCGGCGACCGCCAGAGCTTCACCTTCGATCACTCGCTGTTCGGCCTGGCCAGCAAGACCGTGGTGGGCGCCGAGTACAACAAGATCCGCTTCAACATTGACAGCAACTCGCCCTACGAAGATGGCTACACCGACTCGCTCGACCCTTGGCGGCCGGCACCCGGCGGGTTCCACAGTGCCGATCCGACGCGCCCGCAGACGCTGTCGAAAACCAGCACCTTCTCGCTGTTCGCCGAAAACCGCACGCAACTGACCGAGCGCCTGTCGCTGGTCACCGGCATACGCCGCGACCAGAACCACATCGACCGCAACGACCTGGTGAAGGACACTCGCGAAGACCAGAGCCTGCGTGGCGGCAACTGGCGCGCCGGCCTGGTGTACGCGCTGACTGACGATCTGTCGGTGTACGGCCAGTACTCCACCAGCGAGGATGGTGTCGGTGACCTGCTGACCCTGCGCCCGGAGCAACGCCTTGAACTGACCGAAGCCAAGCAGACCGAATTCGGCCTCAAGCAACGGTTCTGGGACGGACGCGGCGAATGGACGTTGGCGGCCTACCACATCGTCAAGAAGAAGCTGCCGGTGTACGACGTGGTCTCCAAGCGCAGCCAGCAGGCAGGCCAACAGACCTCCGATGGCCTGGAGGCAAGCCTGGAGCTGGCTCTGGGCAATCAATGGCAACTGTCGGGCAACGCAGCCTTGGTGCGCGCCAAGTACGATGATTTCACTCA
The DNA here is from genome assembly GCF_054062095.1 of Pseudomonas sp. TE6288. Lineage (NCBI taxonomy): Bacteria > Pseudomonadati > Pseudomonadota > Gammaproteobacteria > Pseudomonadales > Pseudomonadaceae > Pseudomonas > Pseudomonas sp. TE6288. The sequence continues at coordinate 124,216 of NZ_JBSSEW010000003.1, read as the reverse complement.
ACTCAGCCGAGGCGTTTCCTACGACCGGTCTGGCAACCACCCGCAGGACGTCCCACGTCGAACCGCCAACCTGTGGCTGAGCAAAGGCTTCGGGCAAAGCGTCGACACCGGTATTGGCCTGCGCTACGTAGACGCCCGCTATACCAGCGCCGCCAATGACCAACGCGTGCCGGGCTACACCGTGGTCGATGCCAACATCGGCTGGCAGGTGCTGCCCGACGTGCGCCTGGGCCTGCAGGTGAACAACCTGTTCGATCGCGAGTACGCCCAGTCGAGCTACAGCGGCGAACAGTGGCTGCTGGGCGCGCCGCGCTCGTATTTCGCCACGGTGGACTACAGCTTCTAGATCGGCCAGGTAACAGCGTGAGAGCGGGCTTGCCCCGCTCCCACAAGAGCCCAGGTCTGACGGCCATCGCGTCGTGCTTGAACATCATCGCGCCAACTGCTCGACTAGGGCCTACGCCCCGTCCACAAGCAGCGCGCCATGACCGACATCCCGCAGATTCCCGCAGCGCCCGTGCACGCGCTTGACCAGCCGCGCACCTTGCTGTTCCTCGCCTACCCGCAGATGGGCCTGCTCGACCTCAGCGGCGCGCAGACGGTGTTCTGGGCCGCGACCAAGGCCCGTGCTGCGCGCGGCCTACCCGGCTACCGGGTGGTCACCGCCAGCCTCGAAGGGGGCCTGGTCCCCACTGCCGAAGGCCTGGCCGTCGCCACCGAGCCACTGGCGCCCTGGCTGCACGAGCCCTTCGACACGCTGGTCGTGCCCGGCGCCCCGGAGATCGTCCGCACCCTCCCTGATCACGCCGAACTGGTCGCCTGGCTGGCCAAGGCCGCCCAACGCGCCCGACGTACCGCTTCGGTATGCAGCGGCACCTTCCTGCTGGCCGCCGCCGGCCTGCTCGATGGCCGCCGGGCCGCCACCCACTGGGCGATGTGCGATGCCCTGCACCGACGCTTCCCGGCCATCGAGGTGGATGCCGAATCGATCTTCGTGCAGCAGGATCAGGTGTGGACTTCGGCTGGCGTCAGCGCCGGCATCGACCTGGCGCTGGCCCTGGTCGAGGCCGACTGCGGCCGCGAGGTGGCCATGCAGGTGGCCCGCGAATTGGTGGTATTCCTCAAGCGCCCCGGCGGCCAGGCGCAGTTCAGTGAGCTGCTCAAGGCCCAGGGCGAGGACAGCGACGCCTTCGAGACCCTGCACCTATGGCTCAGCGAGCACCTGGGCGACCCGCGGCTGACGGTCGAGCGGCTGGCCGAACAGGCACGCATGAGCCTGCGCAACTTCACTCGGGTGTACAAGCACAAGACCGGCCGCACCCCCGCCAAGGCCATCGAGGTGTTCCGCCTGGAGGCGGCGCGCCGCTTGCTGGAGAACTCCGACCAGCATATCGAGCAGGTCGCCCGCCAGTGCGGGTTCGGCAGCGAGGAGCGCATGCGCCTGGCGTTCCAGCGCCACCTGGCGGTGACCCCGCGAGACTATAGGGCCCGCTTCGCCCGCAGCGTGCCGCTGGCCGAAATTCAGGGTTCTTTGGCCTAGGGGCAAACCCGGGGCACGCTTAGCATCTGCACCACGCCTGTCGGGCCGCAATCCAGGCTCACCCCCAAGGCGTACCCTTTTTCCACTGCCGCAGCGACAACATCCATAATCGCGGCATCCAGGAGCCCCTCATGAAACAGATCCTGATCATTGGCGCAGGCTTCGCCGGGCTGTGGAGCGCCCTCGGCGCCGCCCGCCTGCTCGACCTGCACAAACGCGACGACGTGCTGATCACCGTGCTCGCCCCCCAGGCTGAACTACACATCCGCCCGCGCTTCTACGAGCCGGACGTGCACACCATGGCCGCCCCCTTGCAGGCGGTGTTCGACGCGGTCAACGTGCGCTTCGTCAAAGGCACGGCCTACCACATCGACCAGGCCAACCAGCAGGTGGCCTATCGGCAGACGGGTGGCATCGAAGCCAAGATGGGTTACGACCGCCTGATCATGGCCTGCGGCAGCCTGCTCAACCGCCCGGCGCTGGCAGGCTTCGACCAGCACGCCTTCGATGTCGACAAGATCGACTCGGCCACCCGCCTTGAAGAACACCTCAAGTCCCTGGCCGCCCGCCCAGACAGCCCGGCGCGCAACACCGTGGTGGTGGCCGGTGGCGGCTTCACCGGCATCGAGACCGCCACCGAGCTGCCCAGCCGGCTACGGGCGATCCTTGGCGACAAGGTCAAGCCGCGCATCGTCGTGGTCGACCGCAGCGCGAAGATCGGCGCCGCCTTGGGCGACGGCATCCGCCCGGCCATCGAACAGGCATCGGCGGCGCTGGGGATCGAGTGGGTCTGTGGCGCCACGGTGGCGTCGGTGGATGGTGGCGGCGTGCTGCTCGACAACGGCGAACGCATTGCCGCCAACACGGTGATCTGGACCGTGGGCTTCAAGGCCAATCCGCTGACCGAGCAGATCAGCGGTGAACGCGACCGACAAGGTCGCCTGCATGTGGACGGCCACCTCAAGGTCATCGGTAACCCGTCGGTGTATGCCGCGGGCGATGTGGCCTACGCCGCCTGCGACGAGGTTGGCAACTTCGCAGTGATGTCCTGTCAGCATGCCATCCCGCTGGGTCGCTACGCCGGCAACAATGCTGCCGCCGAGCTGATCGGCGTGGCACCGATGACCTACAGCCAGCCCAAATACGTCACCTGCCTGGACTTGGGCGCCTGGGGCGCGGTGTACACCGAAGGATGGGAGCGCACGGTCTCGCCGCCGACGGACAAGGCCGAGGCCAAGCAGCTCAAGCAGCAGATCAATTCGGTATGGATCTATCCGCCGGCAGCGGACCGCGCGGCAGCGCTGGCGGCCGCCGATCCGTTGATCCCGGTGGCCTGACGGTACATCTGCGCGCGCCTACAGGGCATCTCGAATACCGACGATGATGCCCTGCTCACGCAACTGTCGCAGCATCTGCAGCCCCTGCTGCAGGTGCTGATCCCCCAGCGCCCGCAAGCGCTCGCGCCCGGTACCGGGCAAGCCCACCAGCAGCTGCCAGGCCAAAGGCGCCAACCGGGCGAAGCGTACCTGCAGGTTGGCGTCGCGGTACACCAGCAACAAGGTGGGCTGCTCCGGCGCCTCGTCGGGTTGATACTCGGGACCGATGCGCTCCACCGGCCAGCGGTAGGCCAGAACCCGGGCCACGCACGACAGCAGCGGCTCGCCGACCAGCAGGTCGCCGCCCGGGTCGTGCGGCGGATCCTCGGCGTCGCTCAGGTACAGCTGCGCTTCGATCCATTCGTAGTGCGCCAGCTCCAGCTGCCAGGGAGCGTCCGGCGCGACGCCCTGCAGGTAGTCGATGAAGGCTTCGGCTACTTCGGTAAACAGCGGCGTCTGGCTACGGTAATGGGCGTAGAAGTCACGCACCCGCGCATGCCAGTGCTCATCGCCTAGGGTCCGGCGCATCACCGGAAAACTGCCGGCCAACAGCCCTTCGATGGCGCCATAGAACAATTCGCGGTAGACCTTCAGGCGCCGCGCCTCGATACCGGGCGGCGGCGGGTTGCCGACCGGGTCGCGCAGATGACGGGCCAGGGTGAACTGCTGGTGGCGCAGGGTTTCGGTCATGGTCTTACGCTCCATGGGCACGTTGCACATCGCGAATGCGTGCCGTCTCGGCCAGCAACTCGGCCAGCGGCGGGTAGTTGAAGTCGCGCTCGAGCACGGTGGGTTGCGCGCCGAAGCGCTCGCAGGCGTCGGCGAACAAGGCCCAGACATCCTCCTTGACCGGCGCGCCGTGGGTGTCGACCTTCAGGTCCGGCGCTTCGTCATAGTGACCGGCCACATGCATGCCCACCACCCGCTCGCGGGGAAGGCCGGCGAGGAAGGCCCGGGCGTCGTAACGGTGGTTGCAGGCGTTGACGAAGACGTTGTTGACGTCCAGCAGCAGGTCGCAGTCGGCCTCGTCGAGCACGGCGCGGACGAAATCCAGCTCGGCCATCGCCTGGTACGGCGCGGCGTAGTAGCTGATGTTCTCCACGGCGATGCGCCGGCCAAGGATGTCCTGGGCCTGGCGGATGCGGGCGGCCACATGGTGGACGGCCTCGTCGGTGAACGGAATCGGCATCAGGTCGTAGAGGTGACCGTCATCGCAGCAATAGCTCAGGTGCTCGCTGTACATCCGCACCTGGTGGTGGTCGAGGAACTGCCGGGTGCGCTGGAGGAAGCCGAGGTCCAACGGCGCGGTGCCGCCCAGTGACAACGACAGACCGTGGCAGGCGATGGCAAAGCGTTCGGCCAGGCGCGCCAGGCCCTGGCCGAAGGCGCCGCCGACACCGATCCAGTTCTCCGGGGCGCATTCGAGGAAGTCCACCGCACCCGCCTCCATGGTCAAAAGGTCGGGCAGCAGGCCGCGGCGCAGGCCGAGACCGGTGTGCAAGGTGTGTTGGGGCATGATCGGAGGGTTCCGTATTGCAGGGATCGGCATCGCGGGGCCGCCCGCCCCCACAGGGCAGATTCCGGTGGCAGCGGACTGGTCCCGCGACAGGCGTCAGGACTCGCCGGTCAGGTGGCTGAACAGCCCGTCGGGCATCGCCTTGCCATTGGCCTTGTAGATCGCCGCCAGGTGATCGTGGGCCTCCTGCTCGGAGATGAAGCCATCGTGGTTGCGGTCGATCTTGTCGAAGTCGGCCGCCCGGTCCTTGGCCACGGCCAGGAACTCCTCGCGCGAGACCTTGCCATCATGGTTGCTGTCGGTGCGGGCGAACGAGGCGTCGCCGCACTTGCCCTCACCGCACTTGCCCTCGGCACCGGCCTTGGCGCTGGCGCCACACTTGCCCTCGCCACATTTGCCTTCGCTTTGCGTGACCTTGCCGCTGGCACCGCATTTGCCCTCGCCGCACTTGCCTTCGCCAGGGGTCTTGGCAGCGGCCAGCTGATAGCCCTGGGCCAACGGTTCTACTGCGAAAGCGCTGTTGCCCAGGACCATGCCGCCGAGCAGGGTGGCGCCGAGCAGGCCGAGGGTTTGACGGGTCGTTTTCATGGTGTCGCTCCACTGTGGTTGGAAAGTGGAGCCATTGAGCCGCAGCGGTGTGTCGCCGGTGTATCGGACCGGGCGTGGTTTTGTATGGCAATGGGTCGGGGCGAGGCGCAGATACACAAAGCTACACGAACGGCCCCCTGCTGGCACAGAAGGCCGTGACAGAGGGTTCAGTCCTCCAGTGGCTTGGGCGGCGCTGCGGGTTTGGCGGGCTTGCTCGGCTTGGCCTTGCTGTCCTTGGCCTTGGGCTCGGCTGGCGCCGCCGCCACGGGCTCCGGCGCGGTCACCGCCTGCTCGCTGGCCGGCAGCGCATCGACCGCCTTGAAGATCACCTGCGGGTCGAGCTTATCGCCACTGTCGTCGTCCTTGAGCACATGCCGCTCACCGTCCTTGCCAACCAGGATCACCTTGGTGCCCTTGCTGGCCCCCAGCTTGAGCTCTCGGATCAACGCCATGGTGGTCTGCTGCTCGAGGTTCTTGTCCTCACGCTTGCCCATCATGTTGGCGACGCTGTACAGCACCAGGCCACGCTCCTTGAATCCGGCCTGGGTCGCAGGCTCTTTCAGCGCCTCTTCCAGGCCACGCAGGGTCGGGTCGGCTGAACTCGGGGCAATGACCACCAACGGCCTGGCCTTGCCCAGTTCCTTGGCCAGCGGGGCATCGCTGTCGGCGGCGTACAAAGGGCCGGCTACGGCGAGCAAGGTGGCGAGGGTCAGTGACCGAACGAGCATGCGCATCTCCTTGTTTTCTCGATAAACCTAAAGACTATGGATCAGGGAGAAAGATCCGACGCGGGAGCCTAAACGAGTTGCCCCAGCCGTGCTCGGTGCAAAGGTAACCTCCGATTACCATGGCCGAGCTGCGATATTTTCCGATACATCGCAGCCCAGTTAGAGCATAGCCCAAAGCCGCGAGGGTTCAGGGGGTGTCCAGCGTGATCGTCCGCGCCCTGCCCATGGCCTCACGGGTCAATTGCAGCATCAGCTCATGCTCGCGCTGCTGATAGGTGATATGCAGATGCTCGATTTCCGACTCCCTGCCACCCAGATCCATGAGCTGTTGCAATGCTTCATGCATCTCTCGGGGTACCTTCAGCCGGTGGGCGTAATTTGCCCTCAGGTAGTCCTGCCAGAACGGTTGTCTGGCCAGGTACTGGGCCAGGCTGGTCGCTGACTGCGCGGCAAGCACCGTATGCCTAGCCCGTAGGATGTCCTGAGGCCTGAGGTTGGGAATCCCGAAATGCAGCATGTCATCCTGCTGGATGGGCAGGTCGAGCTCGCCGCGCAGCGCAATGCGATAGGCCAGGGCGAACTCGATCGACTCATTGCCTGCCCCTAGCCTGATGGCATGCTCCGCTGCCACCTGGTCCAGTACATTCAACCGCCATAGCTGCCCGCCCAGATGCAGCAGGGCGCGTTCAGGGTGACGCGCCAGCTCGCCGTGCCGTGCACGCCACACCAGTACACGCAGCTCAAGGTCGGAAAACCGAATGGTTGCATTGTCCTGGCAATCGGTGACGGCCGCGTTATCGAACAGTTCGCGCTTGAGCACTGGGTCCTTGGCCATGTGCTCGAACATGTCCAGCAGGCGGATCGCGAAATCCCTGGCCAGCGGCGCAGACTTGAAATTGCCCGAGGTTGTCAGTAACGACAGGGTATCGAACAAGTCCTTGGCGTCCTCATCCGTTACAAATCGCGTCCAAAAGGCGGACATCTCCTCACGCCTGTCATCTGGCGCGACATCCATCCAACGCAGGCGATACGGGACCCGGCTATCCTCCAGCCAATGCCAGCTACTCAGCGACTGCGATGACGCCTCTAACAGGTTGCCACGCAGGTCTACCCGCCCTCCCCTCCACACCTGCGACCTGTGAAAGTCCTCGGGCACCCCGTGCAGGGCATTGTCTGCGAGATCCAGCGTGTTCAGCTCCGTGCTATCCATGATGCCATAGGGGAAGCTGTCCAGTTGACAGCCTCGAAGGTGCAGCGCATTGAGCCTCGGCATGCCAAAGACCGAAAAGCTCCTGCGCAATGGGTTACCTGAAAGGTTGAGGTACACCAACGAACGACAACTGGCCAGGACCAAAGCCTGGCCTTCATCCAGGGCAATCTGGTTGCCTGACAAGTCGAGCACCTGCAGATGCGCACTGAGCGTTTCCGGCAAGGGGAGACGCCTGAGCCGACAATTGGTGATCTCCAGGCTGCGCAAATTGGGAAACGCCCCAAGGAAGTCATCCGCAACCGTTTCCAGGCGCATGTTGCGCAGCTCGAGGACCGAGATATGGGGAAAGCTGATGGACGGAGGGATGCGCGGCAGATGCCGAAGACGACTATGAGCAAAAATCAGCATATAACGACCCATCTGCGGCAGGCCACCGACCAGCTCGGGTACCAGGCAACGCCAACAGTCGATCAGGTCCTTGCGAAAGGCACGCCGGGCCAGCAATTCCAGCGAGGGGAATGCACCCCGCACCCACCGGTCCATGTTGTTGCGCAGCACGTTGTACTGCTCTTCCAGCGCATCCAGACGCACCTGCGCGTCCGCTGCCTCAAGCCAACGCCCCACCTGTTCGTCGCTGAACGCAGGATACAGGTCCCGCAGCCGTGCCCCGAGAGCCCGCGGCGCACGCACACCCAACGTGGCCCAGAACCTGCCACCGCTCAAGGGATAGCCGATCCGGCCATCCGCGAGCCGATGCGGGGCCAGGAAGGCGCCGCTTTGCCGGCCCCGGCCCAGCCAGTCGAGAATCATGCTCCGCTGGTCGATGGCCTGCGTCGCGAGTCTCGCCCGCAAGGTCAGGGCCAAAGGCTCGTCCAGGCCGAGCGCGGCACGCTGCTCGTCGTTGAAGGCCCTGCTCAGTACGTCGAACAATTCGCCCGAGCCCGCAGGCGCCGCCTCGAGTGTACGACGGCTGAATACACCGTCGCGATGGACCAGGTCCAGAACTGCTCCATCACCCTGCGTGGCCAGCAACGGCTGGCTGGCATCGCCGTCGAACAAACGCCAAGCCGGGCCGGAGGATGCCCCCGGCAAGCGCGCCAGCAGATTCAGGACGACCTGCGCAAGATCCAGCGTTTGCGGCGTATCGAATGTCAGCGCCTCGTGCACGCGCACCGTGCGAATGCTCAGAACCTGGTCCCTGGCCGCCTCGGCCATGCATAGCGGTACCCGCCGCGTATCCAGCAGGGCTGCACGATCATCGTCACTGGCCGTGTGCCAGACCTCATCCGCTGCCAGGCGGTGCAGGCCGGCAAAATCCCGGCGCAGGATCGAGCTGGCGTCAGTATCGGGAAAGGCCGCTTCGTACATCTGCTGCAACAGGTCGCGACGCTGAGCCAAAACCCGTTCGGCAAGGGCCTGGCCAGCCTTGCCCTGAGCGCCGGGCAAGGCCTGCGCCCTCTGCAACAGCGCCATGTCGGTGATCGGCAGTCCACCGCGCAGTTGGTCGCTCAGGTCCTGGATGCGACCCGCCAACAGGATCCGCTTGGCCGTGTCGGTTACCAATGCGTTGGCGCGCCTCCCATAGACATGCCATTCCCGCAGATGGTCCTCTTGTAGACCATGAATAGTCATGAGCTGATCGATCTGATGCCCGTCGAGGTCGCTGAAAGGTTTGCCCAGCCGGCGAACCATCATGTGCGAATCGTTCCACTCGGCCGGTTGCTCGTGCCAGAGCCGCCACGCCCCCGCGTCGTTGTGACGCAACTGCGGGCCATATCCCTGGTAGGGCAGCAGCCGGAACGGTTCGTCGGCGTGTTCCTGGGTGACTCGATACCAATGCCCTTGCATCTCGATCCAGCAACGCCCACCCTGTCGACGGATGCCCTGCCCATCCATCACCTCGCTGCCCGGCGGGACCTCGCTGCGGTAAGGCTGAAGATCGCCGTTCCACAATTTTTCACTGCCGTCGTCCAGCCGCGCGGTGACCAAGGCATCCACTTCGGACCAGGCGCGGCGTACCACGCCGACGGTGGCCGCGGTCGCAGCCACGGCCAGCGAGCGCTTGCCGACATTCAACCAGTGTTCCAAGGCGGCATCACGCTCGTCGTCACGCCAATCGCCGATGGCCTGGAACGCTTCCTGGAGCAGTTCATAGACCATCACCGCGGCCAACAAGGCGCCCAGCACCGGCACGAACAACCCGGCCACGGCAAGCAACCCCCAGCCCTCGGCGCGTAGACACTTGTCGTGCTCGGCCTGGACCTCGCGATCCAGCTGGGCCACGGGAGGCGCGATCATCGCCGCATCGTCCTTGATCTGCGCAATCCAGGCATCGGCAAGATGCTCGAACAGCGCCGGCGGATAGCCCGTGGTCTGCTCATCGAGATCGCGGGTCGCCCAGTCCGGCACATCGTCAAGGCGCTCGCTGATCGCAGTGAACACACGACGGCTGTCGCGTCGGCGCACAAAACGACTGAAGAAGCGGCGGTAGTCATTCTTGCGCAACCGCTTGCCCAGCACGCGGCGGGTATAGTCCTCCAGATCGTCATTGGCACTCCACGGCCCTTGGGGGTCGCCCGGCATATACACCAGCACCCGTTTGCTCGAGTTGTAGATCAATCCCTCGTCGATGACATCCAGCACGACGATACGCTGCACGGGGCAACCAAAGACCTTGAGTTGCCGAACATGGACCGGGGCGCCTTGAAGCCTGCCGAGCTGGTTGTCGCGACACAGCCCGATCACCCATTGCAGCTCGACCTCGCTGAGCACTCCCAGCGCCTTGGCCCGCAGAGCATCGGCCAGCATGCTGCTGCGCAGGAACTGCGCCAGCGACGCCCTGATGCCTTGCCCCCCTGCGTCGGCAAGTAGAATCGAGTCCAGGTGTTGCTGATACTGGCGCCCCAGGTCCAGCGTGCGACACACCGCAGCGAAGGACAACGCCGACAGTCCGGTCTGAACCATACCCTTGCCGTCGACTACGGCATTGCGTCGCGGCTGCTGATACCGCTCCTCCTCGGTGAAATTGCGCAGTGCCGCCTCAAGCAATGGCACGTCGTAGTAGTCGCTGGCGGGAACGGGTACACGCCCGGTAAAGAAGCTGACAGTATGTGCGTCGTAGACATACCAGCGGCGAAAATACAGGGCTCCGACATCCGGGCGGCCATAAGGCTGGAGCGCCAGCTGCAACAAAGGCCTGGCGAAGGCATCGATGTTGCGAATCCTCGCAAACGCGCTCGACAAGCGCCGGTTGCACTTCAGAAGCTGGCGCAGGGCATCGCCCAGCAAGGCGAACTCCAGCTCGCTCAAGCGTATTACCCAAGATGGCAGACGCTTTGCGATTACCTGGTCCTGGTATGCCTGCGCGACGGCAATGGAGTCGATAGCGTTCGGCTGCTGACGGGGACTTTCCTTCATGATTGCCTCCAGAATGCGTGGAGGCATCAAACTAGCCAACGCCAGGCACCGTCGATGCCTAGATATCTGACACCCGCTCAGAACAATGGCAACTGGCGGTCGGTCAAGCCCCTGAAATTATCGTTGACGAACGGCAAGATGGCATCCGCAACCGGCTGAAGTTGACGGCTGAGGTAGTGCTGGTAGTCGATCTGCGCCTGCAGATTCTCCAGTGGCTGCGGGCCCGCTGTGGTGATCACGTAGCTGATCCAGCCGCCGCGCTGATACTGTCGTGGTCGCCCCATCCGGGTGTTGTACTCGTCAGCCAATCGTGCCGCGCGCACATGCGGCGGCACATTGCGCTGGTAGTCGGCCAGGGGGCGACGCAGGCGCTTGCGGTAGATCAACAGCTCATCTTGCTCGCCGGCCAGGGTTCGCCACACATAATCGCGTATGTAGTCGCGATAGGGCTGGCCGCGAAACACCCGCCCATAGAGCTCCTGCTGAAATTGCCGGGCCAGGGGCGACCAATCGGTACGCACCGACTCCAGGCCCTTGAACACCATCTCGTCACCACCGTCGGCGTGCTGCACCAAGCCGGCATAACGCTTCTTGCTGCCTTCTTCCGTGCCGCGGATGGTCGGCATCAAAAAACGCCGGTAATGGGTTTCGAACTGCAGTTCCAAGGCGCTTTCCAACCCCATCGTTTCGCTCAGGTGCTGGCGCCACCACTGGTTGACCTCGGCCACCAGCTCCCGGCCGATGCGCGCTGCGGACTGTTCGTCATGGGCGTGCTTGAGCCAGACGAAGGTAGAATCGGTATCCCCGTAGATCACATCGAAACCACGGGCCTCGACCAGCGCCCGGGTCTGGCGCATGATCTGGTGCCCGCGCAGGGTGATCGACGAGGCCAGACGCGGATCGAAGAAGCGACAGCCGCTTGAGCCGAGCACACCGTAGAAGGCGTTCATGATGATCTTCAGGGCCTGCGATAGCGGCGCGTTGCCATCACGCTTGGCCGCCTCGCGGCCCTGCCACACACGTTCGACGATCGCCGGCAGACAATGCTGGCTGCGCGAGAAACGCCCACCGCGAAAACCTTCCACCGAGCAGGTGTCGTCCGGCTGGCGCAGGCCTTCGACCAGGCCCACCGGGTCGATGAGGAAGGTGCGGATGATCGAGGGGTAAAGGCTCTTGTAGTCGAGCACCAGCACCGAATCGTACAGGCCTGGCCGCGAATCCATGACGAAGCCACCCGGGCTGGCCTCGCCCTCGACACTGCCCAGGTTGGGCGCGACATAACCAAGGCGGTGCATGTGCGGGATGTACAGGTGGCAGAACGCGGCCACCGAACCGCCACTACGGTCCACGGCAAGGCCGGTGATCGATGAGCGTTCGAGCAGAAACTCCAGCAGCCGGGTATGGGCGAAGATCCGCGTGACCAGTTCGCAATCCTTGAGGTTGTAGCGGGCCAGGGCCGGCTTGTCCTCGGCGAAGCGGCGGTTGATCTCGTCCATCCGCTGGTAGGGCGTGTCGATTGCCTTGCCCTCGCCCAGCAACTGTTGCGCGACGCTTTCCAGGCTGAACGAGGGGAAGCTCCAGGTCGCCGAACGCAAGGCCTCGATACCGTCGATCAACAACCGACCCGGCGCCTCGGCAAAAAAATGGCTGCGGCTGCCATGCTCGCGCAGGTGCATCGGTGCGCCGTCACGGCCCAGGCACAGCGGCACGTTCAGGCGCTGGGCATGCTCGTGCAGCAGGCGCAGGTCGAACTGCACCAGATTCCAGCCGATGATCGCATCGGGGTCGTGGCGGGCCAGCCACTGGTTGAGGCAGGTGATCATTTCGGCGCCGTCGCGGCAGTAATGCAGGTCGAAATTCACCTCGCCGGCGTCGCCGTTGGCCGGGCCCAGCATGTAGACCTGGCGTTGGCCACAGCCTTCCAGGGCGATGCTGTACAGCTCGCCACGCTCGCTGGTCTCGATATCCAGCGACACCAGGCGCAAGGCTGGGCGATAGCCGGGGTCGGGCTTGAGCTGGGCATCGAGCAGGGTGCCCTGGCCGTCAGCGCGGCCATTGAAACGCACCGACGCGGTGATGAAGCGCTCCATCAGGTAGCGCTCCGGCGGGCGGATATCAGCTTCGAACACCTCGATGCCGGCACCGCGCAGGCGCTTTTCCAGGGCGATCAGCTGGCGGTGCTGGCGGCAGTACAGGCCCATGACCGGGCGCAGGTCGAAGTCGCGCAGTTGCAACGGCTTGAGTTCGACGCCCTGCTCATCTGCCAGCAGCAAGCGGGCGTGTTCGGCCTGGGCGGCGGGCAGGAAAGCCACCGAGGGCTGCGGGGCCAGGCGCACGCGCCGGGGCCCCTGGTCGGTGGCCAGCCAGAACTCCACGCAGGTGCCTTCGGGCGTGTCATGCCAGTGGCGGGTCAGGACGAAGCCTTGTTGCAATTGCACTGCGGGAGAACCTCGAATCGCTGCTTTGTTCGCACCTGCTGATTGTAACTGTCCTGTCGTCAGAAATGCTGCTTCGCGGATACAGACGTCGGGCTAGCGAGCGCCGGCGGCGAACCCGGCTCGGCGTCCGCCCAGCACCAGCAACCATGCCAGCACCACCAGTGTCAGCACCACCGCGCCAAACGCCCCTACCCCGGCACCCACCAGCAACAGCCCGCCGATGATGCCACCCAGGGCGATGGCGCTGTTCCACACGGTCACCAGCATCGACTGCGCCACGTCGCCGCCCTCGCCTGCCGCATCGGCACAGGCCGTTTGCAGCAGCGTCGGCGCGCCGCCGTAGGTCAGCCCCCACAGTGCCACGCTGGCATGCACCAGCCAGGGTGTGCCTTGCACCTGCCCCAGGGCCAGGGTCGCCAGGGCGAAGCCGGCCAGGCACAACAGCACCAACCCGCGCAGATGCCGATCGACCCCCAGACCGACCAGGGCGATGCCGGCCAGCGAGGCCAGGCCGAAGGTCATCAGCACCTGGCCCACCGCGTCAGCCATGCCCGCCGCGGCGAGCAACGGCACGATGTAGGTGTAGAGAATGTTATGGCCAAGGATCCACACCAGGATCACCACCAGCACCCGCGCCACGCCCGGGGTGCGCAACACTGCCATTGCCGCGGGGCGCTTGCCCGCGGCCTGGCCGGGAAAGTCCGGCACCGCCCGCAACACCCAGGCGACCAGCAGCAATGCAGCCAGGGTCACCATCACGAAGGTTGCCCGCCAACCCATAAATGTCCCCAGCCAGGTACCGATGGGCAAACCCAGCGACAAGGCGATGGGCTGCCCCAGCATCGCCACTGCCATGGCCTTGCCCTGCTGGGCGGGTGCCACCATGCGCCGCGCATGGCCGGCGATCAGGCCCCAGGCCAGGCCGGCGGCGGCACCGGTGCAAAAACGCAGGAGCAAGGTGAGTGTGTTGTCCGACGACACCGCGGTCAGCCCGTTGAACAGGATGAATCCGCCAATGGCCAGCAGCAGTGCCCGACGGCGCCACCAGCCTTGGGTCAGGGTCACCAGCGGGATGGCCGTGAGCAATGAACCCAAGGCGTAGGCCGTGACCCATTGCCCGGCCATGGCCTGGCTGATCTGCATGCCGTCGGCGATCTGGTCGAGCAGGCCGGCCGGCAGGGTCTCGCTGAGGATGGCGATGAAGCCGGTCAAGGCCAGCGCCAGCAAGCCGCTCAGGGGCAGGCGCGTGGCACTGGCGGGGGATGCTCCGGCGCAGGCCGCCGGGGAAGGTGAATGCATGATGGTCTCCGGTTGGTCAAACAGGCAGGCATCTTGCGCCGCTGGGGTATTGCGGAAAAAGCCGGGTACAATTCCGCTCAGTCAGGACACCAACGTCCGCAATCGGAGCACAGCATGGACAGCCTCAGTGGCTTCATGGTCTTCATTCGGGTCGCCGAAGCCCGCAGCTTCGTCGCCGCCGGCCAATCGCTGGGGATCAGCGCGTCAGCCGTGGGCAAACGCGTGGCCCGCCTGGAGGAAAGACTGGGAGTGCGCCTGTTCCACCGCAGCACGCGCAGCATCACCCTGACCGCCGAGGGCACACTGTTCCTCGAGCGCAGCCGGCGCATCCTGGCCGAGATCGAGGCCACCGAGCAGGCACTGTCTCAGGCCAGCGGCGCGCCGCGCGGGCGCCTGCGGGTGAGCCTGCCGCAGGTGACCGGGCTGGTGATGCCGGCGCTGGCCGAGTTCATGGCACGCTACCCGGAGATCGAGCTGGACCTGGACTTCAGCGACCGCATGGTGGATATCATCGGCGAAGGCTTCGACGTGGTGATGCGCGGCGGCCAGCCCCTGGATTCACGGCTGAACGCCAAGTTCCTCGGGCACTTCCAGCATCGCCTGGTGGCGTCCCCCGAGTACCTGCGCGAACGCGGCACGCCGCAGCACCCCCGCGAGCTCGGCGGGCACAGCTGCCTGCACTACCGCTTCCCCAGCAGCGGCAAGCTGGAAACCTGGCCGCTGCGCCGGGAGCACCCCGAACAGGACTACGCCATTCCCATCTCGATGGTCTGCAACCATGTAGAGACGCGCATCTGCTTCGCCCTCAACCACCGTGGCATCACCTGCCTGCCGGACTTCAGCGTGCGCCGGGAGCTGGCGGCCGGCAGCCTGGTCAGTGTGCTCGACCCCTTCATGGAGCGGCGCGGCAGCTTCTACCTGCTGTGGCCATCCGGGCGGCAGATGCCGCCCAAGCTGCGGGTGTTCATCGACTTCATGCTCGAGCGAGTGCTGCCAGCCACCGACCTCAGCCGTACAGGTAGCTGATGTCCTTATGCGACAGCGGCGGCACCTGCGCCACCAGGTAGTCGCGCAACTTGTGCATCTGGTGGGCCTTGGGGCTGGACTTGAGCCAGGTCATGTAATAGCCGTCGCCGGTGGCCACAGCCTGGGGAAACGGCGTGGCCAGGTTACCGGCGGCGAGGTCGGCGCTGGCCAGCACCAGGTCGACCACCGAGATGCCCAGCCCCTGCTGGGCGGCTGAAATACCTTGGTCGAGAGTGTCGAACACCTGGCCCTGGTCGATGCTGATGTCCAGCGCGTCCATGCGCGCCAGCCAGCGCCGCCAATCGCGGCGGTCCGGCGACGGGTGGAGGAATTCGCAACTGGAGAGCACCGAGAGTTCCGGCCGCGCCTGCTCGAGGTAGTTCGGGTGGCATACCGGGATCAGCCATTCATCGAACAGCTTGAGGCTCTCCACATCCGCGGCAAAGCGCCCGTTACCCAACAGGATGGCGCAGTCATAGGGCTCGGAATAGAAATCCACCGCATCGATGTCCATCCACACGCTCGACAATTGCACCGAACAGCTGTTGTCGACCTTCTTGAAGCCGTCCAGGGCCCTCAGCAGCCAGCGCACGGTGAGCGTGGACGGCGCCTTGAGCCGCACGCCATAGCGGTCCTGGCGCAACAGCGCACAGGCATTCTCGATGATCTTGAAGCCGACCTTGAGCTCCTGGGCCAGCAGACGGCCGTGCTCGGTCAGGCGCAGCTTGGGCCCGCGACGCTCGAACAGGTCGCAGCCAAACAGGGCCTCAAGCGTCTTGATGTGATGGCTGACCGCGCCTTGGGTAAGGGCCAGTTCCTGGGCTGCGCGGGTGAAAGAGCCATAGCGCGAGGCCACTTCGAAGGCCCGCAGGGCGTGCAAGGCTTGAATCCGTTCCGACATGGCGCCTTCCGAGCATGAGTGAAGCTAATAGTAGGTCATAGATCCAGGCGTTTTACAACGCAGAGGCCATCTCCGAAAATGCCGGTAAATAACAATTATATATAACCAACCTGCACGGATATGACGAAAAAGTTCTATTAACGCTACCTTCGGATCTACCTGGGGAAATCATGTTTACGGGTTATGGAAACTGCTATCGCCTGGATGCGCTAGAGCTCGCCGACGAACATGTCCAGAACCGACACGACTGGACACACAAGACCATAGAACACTTCAAGGAAACCCTGGCCAACCCTGACTTCCCCTGCCTGTTCGGGCGAAAGGCGGTCACGGCGCGCACCTGCCATATCGTCTTCGCTCGCGCCGCACGGCTGGCCGACGATATCGCCCTGGGCCTGGCCGACTACATCGCCACCATCGAGCCGATCCCGCTCAAGCAGCGCATCGGAAACCCGCTGCTGGTGTTTCTCGAAACGGCCCCTGACTCCTCGCTCGAGGCGCAGCAGGCGCTGGCCTGGGATGTGCTGCGCGAGGTCCACGCCCGCGACTCGCTGCCATGGCCCGAGGAGATCCCGCAGGACCCACATGACGCACGCTGGTCATTCTGCTTCGCCGGCATGCCGCTGTTCATCAACATGAGCTTTCCCGCCCATCGCCTGATGAAAAGCCGCAACCTGGGCCCGCACATTGCCTTCGTCATCAATCCGCGGGAGAGCTTCGACGAAGTGGCCAGCGCCAGCACCGAGAGCGGCCAGCGCATCCGTGCGCGCATCCGCGAGCGGGTACGTCACTACAACGACGGCGTCATGCCCGAGACCCTTGGCTTCTTCGGCCAGGACGACAACTTCGAATGGAAGCAGTACCAACTGCAGGAGCCCGGTTCGCCGAGCCCGGCGCGCTGCCCGTTCCACACCCACGCAATGGCTGAACGCCCTACCGAGAACTGAACGTGAATACCGCACTGACCGCCACCTATGCCCTCACCGTCCTGCTGCTGATCGCCACGCCCGGCCCGGTGGTGGCGCTGATCGTCAATACCGCCGCCGCCTCGGGTTCGCGCAAAGCCCTGTTCACGGCGGTCGGCACCAACTGGGCATCACTGGTACTGATCGGCGCGGCCGCCTGGATCATCCTGACCAGCGCGGCCATCGACAAGACCTGGCTCAGCGGCATGAGCCTGCTGGGTTGCCTGTTCATCGGCTACATCGCCCTGGGCACCCTGCGCGAAGCGCTGCAGGTACCGGCCGAGAGCGCCGCGCAGGCCGCAACCGCTGTGCAACCGGGCCGTGGCGGCTTGCTGCAGGGCTTCATGGTCGGTATCTCCAACCCCAAGGACATCATCTTCTTCATCGCCTTCTTCCCGCAGTTCATCCAGATCACCGAGTCGTTCGGCAAGAGCATGGTGGTGCTGTCGCTGCTGTGGATCGCCATCGATTTCGCCGTGCTCAGCCTTTACATCTTCGCCATCGGCAAGATCGCCTCGCCGCGCAGCAACCGCCTGATCAGCCTGGCCTCGGGTGTCGCCCTGCTGCTGATTGCCGCTGTCGGCCTGGCCTACAACATCAGGGAACTGGCCGCCTGAGCCTGCCCTCACACCAAGGAGCGCCCATGACACCGACCGACAGCGCCACCCCCGGCAGCATGGGCACGCCCGACCCACTGGCAGAGGATTACCAGCGTTTCCTGCAACTGGGCAGCCGCCGGGCACCGCACACGCTGTACGTGCATGAGCGCGGCTACCGCTCCGGCACCATCAACACCGACGCTTTGGGCATGCGCTACAGCCATTGCGCCGGCAAGCGCTTCTCGGTGGCCGAACGCGGCGGCGCGGCGCGGGTCAACCTGCTGGTAGGCGGCTCCACCGCCATGGGCATCGGCGCCAGCTCCGACGAGCACACCGTGGCCTCTTACCTGTCGATGCTGACCGGCGAGATCTGGCTGAACCTGACCGGTTGCGGGCTCAATGCCACGCAGGAACTGCTGATGTTCCTCACCCACCAGCACCGCTTTGGCCAGATCGGTCATGTGGTGGTGCTCAGTGGCCTCAACTCACTGGCCCAGGAGGCCCTGGCCGAGGTACTGGCCGGCGCGCAGGATCCGCATCGGGCACAGGCCTATCAGGACTTTCTCAATCGCTTCAACGAAGGGGTGCAAGCTACCGGCGAGGCACGCCGCGAATCGCTCTGGCAACGCCTGGGCCAGGTTCTGGCGCCTGCGCGACAACCGCGCTGGCCGGACATCGAGCCGCTGTCCAGTCCCGACAAGCGTCTGATCCGCGCCGCCGATTGCGTCGGCCGCACCCTGCGCCAATGGGATCGCCTGCTGGCCGACGGCCATACCACCCTCACCTTCATCCTCCAGCCGCTGCTGCCCTGGTGCCGCGAGGTCGTGCCCAGCGCCGAACAGGCCATGCTCGGCGAACTTGAGCGCCAGCCGTCGAATTTCGATCGCCTGCTCGGCGACACCTTCGACAGCCAACTGCACATGGCCTTCTTTCGCCGTATCAAGAACCAGGCTGAGCCGGTGCCGTGCTATGACATGAACAGCATGCTCAGCAGCTCGCCGGTCTTCAGCGAACACCTGTTCGTCGACCGCCTGCACTTCAACGACCTGGGCAATAACGCGCTGGCCAAGGTGATCACCGCCAAGCTGGGGCTGGCCCAGGAAAGACAGGCCCTGCGCAAGGTCGCACCAATCAAGCTGGTCTGATGGCCGTACGCCGGGCTTTCGGGGAAGGGGCGCGGATGGATAGAATACGCTGTCGTCGCTCCTGATTTGCCCGAGGCAACCGCGTAACTGCCATGACCATCCCAGACGTTCCTTCGTTCCCGGCCCGCCCTCAGGGTCGCAGCCATCGCGCCAGCCTGGCCGTGGCGATGCCGTTGCTGCTGGCCGCCGTCGGCACCCAGGCCCTGGAAGTGAACATCGACCCGCATGCCGACCTGCTTTACCGCCAGGCATTGCCCCTGCTGGAGCAGGCCGACAGCCAGGACGACAGCGCCAGCCCGCTGCGCACCGCCGTTGGCGACCCTGAGCTCAGCCGCCAGGGCCAGGCCATGGCGCACACACTGCCCACGGCCGTGGCGCTGCTGAAGAAATCCGTCGCCCTCGGCCACCCGGTGGCCCAGTACCGACTGGCGCTGTACTACACCACCTACCTGCCCGCCAACCAGATCGCCGAGGCTGCCTGCCCCTTGCTCGAGGCCAGCCTCAAGCAAGGTTTTGCCCCACCGGCGCTGGCTATCGCCCACTGGTGCGCACCCTACAATGCCAGCCCCGCCTACCGCGAGGCCCTGGAGGCAGTCCCGAGCATGGCCACCCTGTATGCCGCCTACTATCCGCAGCCGGCCACCCGCCTGGCGTGCAACCGCAGCAGGCCACAAGGCCTGCAGCTGCAGTGGGGGCGCCAGCGTGACTATCAGGCCGAGATCTACCGGCTGCTGGGCGAGCTGGACCCGCGCCAGCGCCAGGCCTACCTGCAAAAGGCAGTGGAGATCAACGGTTGCGCGGCGGCGCAGCAGCGCCTGACCAGTACCCGCTGAGCACCGCTACACAGCGATACATAACCCAGCCTCCCGCGACACACTGCCGATACGCCGCCCCCGCACACTTCCGGCCACACCACGCGACGGCCCCCGCCGTCGCCAAGCACGCCGGGACCCTTGCCCATGAAAGTATTGCCATTGCCCACTGGCTGGAAGCTGTTCCACGCCCTCGCGGCATTGACCCTGCTGATGACCACTCTGGTCATCGCCACCCATCCGCTCGGTGCCGACGGCTTGAGCAGCGCCATCCGCGCCACGGCACGCAGCTCCTTCGCACTGTTCCTGCTGACCTTCCTGGCTTCGACGCTGGTCACCCTGCTACCCGGCTGGGCCAGCCGCCAGTTGCTGCGCGAACGGCGATACCTGGGCCTGGCCTTCGCCTTCTCGCACACCGTGCATGGTGTGCTGATCTACCTGTTTGCGCATCGCTACCCGGAGTTGTTCTGGGCCGGGCGCAGCGCCGTGGCGAACATCCCGGGCTCGGTGGGTTACCTGTTCATCCTGTTGCTGGCCCTGACCTCGTTCAAGGCACCGATGAGCGTGCTCGGTCCACGCCTGTGGAAGGGCCTGCACAGCACCGGCACCTGGGTGCTGGCGGCGGTGTTCTGCCTGTCGTTCTACAAGCGCGTCCCCATGGGCGGTTGGTACCCGCTGGCGTTCGCCCTGATGTTCGCCGCCATTACCCTCAAGCTCATCGCCAAGCAGGCCCAACGCTCACGCCGGGCCGCCACTGCCCTGTCGCACTGACACAAGGAGATCACCATGCTGACAAATACCCTGACTCGCCCGTTCATGGCCCTCGACCGGGCCGGTAGCTGGAGCGCCGACCTGCCGTTGCGCCTGTTCCTGGCCTGGGAGTTCTTCGAATCGGGCCTGGAGAAGTTCAATGGCGCCAACTGGTTCACCGACCTGCAAGGCAGTTTTCCGTTCCCGTTCGATTTGCTGCCAGCGGGCCTGAACTGGCAACTGTCGATGTGGGCCGAGCTGCTCTGCCCGCTGCTCCTGCTGCTCGGGCTCGGCACCCGCCTGGCCTCGGCGGTGCTGATGGTGGTGACCGTGGTGGCGATCGCGGCGGTGCACTGGCCGAGCCAGTGGTCGAGCCTGGCGGAACTGGGGCGGGGGTATGCGATCACCGACCAAGGGTTTGGCAACTTCAAGCTGCCGCTGATCTACCTGGTGGCGTTGTTGCCACTGCTGTTGAAAGGTTCTGGAAGGTTGAGCCTGGACCACTGGCTGTGGCGTCGGCATTAAAGCATCGCGGGGCAAGCCCGCTCCCACGAAGTGAATGCCTTCGTGGGAGAGGGCTTGCCCAGCGACAGGGGTTCACGCAGTCTCGGCCTCATCGCGCCGGTGCGCCCACTGGTACAACGCCGGCAGCACCAGCAAGGTCAGCGCCGTCGACGACAGGATCCCGCCGATCACCACCGTCGCCAGCGGTCGCTGCACCTCGGCACCGGTGCCAGTGGCCAGAGCCATCGGGATGAACCCGAGCGATGCCACCAGCGCGGTCATCAGCACTGGCCGCAAACGGGTCAGGGCGCCCTCCTCGACTGCGGCGCGCAGGCCGCGCCCTTCCTCGCGCAGGTTGCGGATAAAGGCGATCATCACCAGACCGTTGAGCACCGCCACCCCGGAAAGCGCGATAAAGCCCACGCCCGCCGAGATCGACAGCGGAATGTCGCGCAGCCACAGCGCCAGCACGCCACCGGTGAGGGCGAAAGGAATCCCGGTGAACACCAGCAGACCGTCCTTGAGGTTGTTGAACATCATCAGCAACAAGGCCATGACCAGCAACAACGACACCGGTACCACCACGCGCAGGCGCTCGGCCGCCGATTGCAACTGCTCGAACTGGCCGCCCCAGCGGGTCCAGTAGCCCGGTGGGATCTGCACCTGGTCGATCAAGGTCTGCGACGCCTCCTCGACGAACGAGCCGAGGTCACGCCCGCGCACGTTGGCACTGACCACCACCACGCGTTTGCCGTCTTCGCGGCTGACCTGGTTGGGACCCAACTGCAGGTTCAGCGTGGCCACCTGGGACAGCGGGATGAAGCCGATCTGCGCAGCGCCCGCGGCGGCACTGGCCGGCACCGGGATCAGCAGGCTCGACAGCCCGTCGACATCGGTGCGCAGCGCCTCGGACAGACGCACCACCATGTCGAAGCGACGGTCGCCTTCGTACAGGGTACCGGCGGTACGGCCCCCCACCGCGATGGCAATGGCATCCTGCACATCGCCCACGTTCAAGCCGTGGCGGGCGGCCTTGTCGCGGTCGATATCGATGGTCAGCACCGGCAGGCCTGTGGTCTGCTCGACCTTCACCTCGGACGCCCCCGTCACTTGCTGCAAGCTGGTGGCGATCTGCGCGGCGGTGCGGTTGAGCACCTCCATGTCATCACCGAACACCTTCACCGCCACGTCGCTGCGCACCCCGGAAATCAGCTCGTTGAAGCGCAGCTGGATTGGCTGCGACAGCTCGTAGTTGCTGCCCGGCACGCTGGCCGCCGCCTGCTGCACCTCGGCGATCAGCGCGTCACGCGACTTGCCCTGGTCCGGCCACTGCTCGCGCGGCTTGAGCATCACATAGGCGTCGGAAATGTTCGGCGGCATCGGGTCGGAGGCGATCTCGGCGGTGCCCGTGCGGGCGAACACCCGCTCCACCTCCGGCACCCGCTCGATGATGGTCTTCTCCAGGCGCTGCTGCATGTCCACCGACTGCGACAGGCTGGTGCCTGGCACGCGCAGGGCCTGCAGGGCGAAGTCGCCTTCGCTGAGGCTGGGGATGAACTCGCTGCCCATGCGGCTGGCCAGCAAGCCGGACAGCAGCACCAGGGTCGCGGCGCCGGCAAAGGCCAGGTTGCGCCGGCCCAGCACCCACTCCAGCACCGGGGCGTAACGGCGGCGGGCAGCGCGCATGACCACGCCTTCTTCTTCCTTCACCTTGCCGGTGACGAACAGCGCGAGGGCCGCCGGGACAAAGGTCACCGAGAGGATCATCGCCCCCAGCAACGCCATCACCACGGTGAAAGCCATGGGGTGGAACATCTTGCCCTCGACCCCGGTCAGGGCAAAGATCGGCAGGTACACCACCATGATGATCAACTGCCCGTAGATCAGCGGCCGGCGCGCCTCGCGGGCGGCGGCAAACACTTCGTGGAAGCGCTCGGAACGGGTCAGCATGCGGCCATGATGCTGCTGGGCATGTGCCAGTCGGCGGATGGCGTTCTCGACGATCACCACCGCGCCGTCGACGATGATGCCGAAGTCCAGTGCCCCCAGGCTCATCAGGTTGGCACTGACCTTGTTGCTGAACATGCCGGTGAAGGTGAACAGCATCGACAATGGGATGACCATGGCGGTGATCAGCGCCGCGCGGATGTTGCCCAGGAACAGGAACAACACCGCGATGACCAGGATCGCGCCTTCGATGAGGTTCTTCTTCACCGTGGCGATGGCCTTTTCCACCAGGTTGGTGCGATCGTACACGGTGATCGCCACCACCCCCTTGGGCAGGCTGCGGTTGATCTCCTCGAGCTTGGCCGCCACCGCCTGGGACACCGTGCGGCTGTTCTCGCCGATCAGCATGAATACCGTGCCCAGCACCACTTCCCGGCCGTTCTCGGTGGCGGCGCCGGAGCGCAGCTCCTGGCCCAGGCCGACCTGGGCCACGTGGCTGACGCGGATCGGCGTGCCGTCGACGCTGGAGATGACGATGCTGGCGATGTCCTCGGCCGAAGCCACCTGGCCCGGGGCACGGATCAGCAATTGCTCGCCGTTGCGTTCGATATAGCCGGCGCCGACGTTGGCGTTGTTGCGCTCCAGCGCGGCGACCAGATCGTTGAGGGTCAGCTTGTAGGCTGCCAGGCGCTTGGGTTCCGGGGCGATCAGGTACTGCTTGGCATGGCCGCCGATGCTATTGACTTCGGCCACGCCCGGCACATTGCGCAGCTGCGGCTTGATGATCCAGTCCTGGATCACCCGCAGGTCGGTGGCGGTATAGGGCGTGCCGTCGTCCTTCACGGCGCCCTCCTTGGCCTCGACCGTCCACAGGAAGATCTCGCCAAGGCCGGTGGAGATCGGCCCCATGACCGCCTCGATGCCCTCGGGCAACTGTTCGCGGGCCACCTGCAGGCGCTCGTTGACCAGTTGCCGGGCGAAGAAGATATCGGTGCCGTCATCGAAGATCACCGTCACCTGCGACAAGCCCGAGCGCGACAGCGAGCGGGTCTGCTTCAGGCCCGGCAACCCGGCCATGGCGGTCTCGATGGCGAAGGTGATGCGCTGCTCGGTCTCCAGGGGCGAATAGCCGGGCGCCGCGGTGTTGATCTGCACCTGCACGTTGGTGATGTCGGGCACGGCGTCGATGGGCAGCTTCTGGTAGCTGTGGATGCCCACGGCGGCCATCAGCACTACGGCGAGCATCACCACCAGACGCTGCTCGATGGCGAATTGGATCAGGCGTTCGAACATGAAAAGCGTCCCCGGTCAGTGGCTGTGTTCGGCCGAGCCTTTACCCAGCTCGGACTTGAGGACGAAGCTGCCGGCGGCGGCCACCTCGGTACCGGCGGCCAGGCCTTCGCGGATCTCCACCTGGCCGGCATCACGTCGGCCCGGCTTGACCGGGCGGGCCGCGAACCCTTCATCGGTGCGGGCGAACACCACGGTCTGCTCTTCCCAGGTCTGCAGGGCGCTTTCCGGCACCACCACCGCGGCGTCGAAGCGCTCAACGGTAACCGCGATGTTGACGAACAACCCGGGGCGCCAGGCGCCATTGGGGTTTGCCAGGGTGGCGCGCACGGTAGCGGCGCGGTTCTGCTCGCCAAGCAGGCTGCCGACGTAGTTGACCTTGCCCTCCACCTGGGCGCCGAGATCCGGCGCGCTGACGGTCACGCCACGGCCACTGACCACCTTGTCCAGGTCGCGCGGGGCCACGGCGAAGGTGGCCCAGACCCGGCTCAGGTCGGATAGCGTGAAGGCATTGCTGGTCTCGTCCACCACCTCGCCCACGGTCAGGTGCTTTTCCACTACCATCGCGTCGAACGGTGCGCGCAGCTCGTAGCGGTTGCCCTTGCCGGCCGGCGCCACCGCGGCGACCTTCTGCCCGGCGTTGGCGGCGGCGATCTCGGCCTCCTGCAGCGCCTGTCGGGCCAGCAGGTAGTCCTGCTCGGCGCTGATGCGCTCCTGCCACAACTGTTTTTCACGCTCGAAGGTCAATCGCGCCAGCTCCAGGCGCCGTTGCGCAGCCTGCTGTTCGCTGCGCAGCTCAGAGATCTGCTGGCTGGCGATCACTGCCAGCACCTGGCCACGCTTGACCGCCTGGCCTAGCTCGGCCTGCACCGACTCGACCACCCCAGGAACCCGTGGTACTACATGGGCGGTGCGGTCTTCGTCGAAACGGATTTCGCCAGGGAAATTGATGGCAGTGCCCAAGGTGCGCGGGCCGGCGGTGGCCAGCTGCACACCGGCGGCCAGGATCTGCTCGGCAGTCAGGTGCAGTTGGCCCTCCTCCTCGCCATGCCCCTCGCCTGCGGACTCGCCGTGGCCGTGTCCGTCGTCCTTCTCTTCGTCATGGCCATGGCCGGCTTCGCCGTGGTCGTCGTGTTGGGCCTGGCCGCCGCCGGCCTTGCCAAGGGTGCCGGTCCAGGCCGCGCCACCGAGGCCGATAACGGCCAGGGCGGCGGCGAGGATGGCGAGCTTGCGTGGGTTGGTCATTGTTGCTCCTGCTGGAAAAGTCGTTGCAGTTCAGGGCCTGCCCCGCGACGGGACGAGGCTCAAAGCTCGCCGTAGATCCGCTCCACCTGTGCCCGGGCATCAGTCGCCTGGGCCAGCGCTTCGAGATACAAGCCCCGCGCCTCGATCAGCGTGCGCTGGGCATCGAGCACATCGAGGAAGGCGAACTTGCCCATCTCGAAACCTCGGGTGGCGGTGTCCACCGCCTGCTGGGCGGCGGGCAGGATGGTGCGGTCATACGCCTGCACCTCGCCCATGGCCGTGCCCCACTGCTCCAGGGCACTGCGGGTTTCGCTGCGCAGGCGCAGTTCGACGGCGTTGCGCAGATCGCGGGCCTGGTCAGCGCGGCGCGCGGCGGCCAGTACGTTGCCCTGGTTGCGGTCGAACAGCGGCAGCGGCATGGACAACCCCACCACATTGACCCGCTCACGCTCCTCACGGCTGTACTGGCTGCCCAGGCTCACGGTCAGGTTGGGGATGCGCTGGGCCTTCTCGGAGCCCAGGCTGGCATCGCCACGCTCGATCTGCGCCGCGGCCAGGCGCCATTCGGCGGTCTGCTCGACCGTGGCCAGCAGGCGTTCGGCCTTGGGCGCCGGGCCTGGCGAGAGCGAGCTGGCGTCGAGTCGGTCGAAGCGGGCCTCGGCGCTGCCGGTCAGCCGCGCCAGGGCTTGATTGGCCACCGTGCGTTCGGTTCGCGCCCGGCGCACCGCCGCCTCGGCCTGGGCCAACTGCACCTGGGCGCGGGTGGCCTCCACTGGCGAGGACTGCCCCGCGCGCACCCGCCCCTCCACCACCCGCAGGCCACGTTCGGTCAGCGCCTGTGACTGCTGCGCCAACTCCAGCGCGGTCTGCGCCCGCAAGGCGGCATGGAAAGCCTGGATCACATCGGCGCGCAGGCTGTTGCGCTGGCGCTCGAGTTCCAGGCGGGCGACCGCCTGACCGGCCTCGGCGACCTCGATCCGCGCACCGCGCTTGCCGCCCAGCTCCAGGGCCTGGCTGAGGGTCACGGTGGTGGTACTGGTGTCGCGGCGGGTGTCCTCGACCTCCCAGGACAGCTCGGGGTTGGGGATCAGCCCGGCCTGGCGGCGCTCGCCTTCGGCGATGCCGATCTCACGGCCGATGGCGGCGAAGTCCGGGTTCTGGGCAAAGGCGGCGTCGAGCGCCTGGTCCAGGCTCAGGCCCTGGGCGCCGGCAGGGCCGGCCAGCAACAGGCAGAGCAAGGCGATCTTGCGGGGGATGGGCACGGCGGAAGTCCTCGTCGACAAGCGGCGGAATGCTTTGGCGAGGGACTTTAGGGAGCCTTGGTTATCTGGGGGGTGGCGTGAAGATTACAATTCTGTAATCGAACGTTTGGGTGTCCCACAGGCGACGGGGCAGCGCCTGGCGGATCAGAAGCCATTGGCAAAGGCTTGCCATCAGGCTAATCCCGAAATACTGTATGAATATTCAGTATTCAGTGGACCACCCCATGCAACTCATCGCCAAACTCGGCATCCTCGCCGACGCAGCCAAGTACGACGCGTCCTGCGCCAGCAGCGGCGCGCCCAAGCGCAGCTCGCGCGGCCGCGACGGCCTCGGCGCCACCGATGGCATGGGCATCTGCCACAGCTACACCCCCGATGGCCGCTGCGTGTCGCTGCTCAAGGTGCTGCTGACCAACTTCTGCCTGTACGACTGCCAGTACTGCGTCAACCGCCGCTCCAGCAACGTGCCCCGGGCACGCTTCAGCCCCGAGGAGGTGGTGCGCCTGACCCTGGATTTCTACCGGCGCAACTGCATCAGCGGCCTGTTCCTCAGCTCAGGCATCATCCGCTCGGCCGACTACACCATGGAGCAACTGATCCGGGTGGCGCGCCTGCTGCGCGAAGAGCATGCCTTTCGCGGCTACATCCACCTCAAAACCATCCCCGACGCCGACCCGCTGCTGATCGAGGAGGCCGGGCGCCTGGCCGATCGGCTGAGCGTGAACATCGAACTGCCCACCGACGCCAGCCTTCAGCGCCTGGCCCCGGAAAAGCGCGCCAGCACCATCCGCCAGGCCATGGGCGTGATCCACCACGGCCAGCAGGCCGTCGCCGGCGAACCACGGGCACCACGCTTCACCCCCGCCGGGCAGAGCACTCAGGTCATCGTCGGCGCCGACGCCACCGACGACAGCACCTTGCTGCGCAACGCCGAGTCGCTGTACCAGGGCTATGGCCTCAAACGGGTCTATTACTCCGCCTTCAGCCCGATCCCCGACAGCCCCTCCAGCGTGCCCCTGGCCGCACCGCCGCTGCTGCGCGAACACCGCCTGTACCAGGCCGACTTCCTCCTGCGCGGTTACGGCTACAAGGCCGGCGAACTGCTGGGCGAGACCGGCAACCTGGCCCTGGACATCGACCCCAAGCTGGCCTGGGCGCTGGCCAACCGCGAGGTCTTCCCGCTCGACGTCAACCGCGCCGAGCCGGCGTTGCTGGCGCGCATCCCCGGTATCGGCCTGCGCAGCGTGCAGCGCCTGGTCGCCCTGCGCCGGGAGCGGCGCATCCGCTACGACGACCTGATCCAGTTGCGCTGCGTGCTGGAGAAGGCCCGCCCGTTCATCGTCACCAGTGACTACCGCCCGGCCCAGGCCGAGCTGCGCAGCGGCCTGCTTCGGGCCCGCCTGCGTGAACCTCAGGCGCCCGTGCAGATGGGGCTGTGGGGATGATCGCGCTGGAGTGCGGCGATGACTTCGCCACCTGGCGCGACCAGGCCCGCCAACTGCTCGGCCACGGCATCGACCCGGCCACGGTGACCTGGGGCCAGACCTGGATGGATGACTTGCTGGCCGTGCCCACGCCCCTGCCCGCAGGTCCCGGCCCGTTCCACGCCCGCGTGCCAGCGGCGCTGCTGGCCCAGCTGGAACAGGCCGGGCGCTACCGCGGCGAGCAGCGCTGGAACCTGTTGTACGAGGTGCTCTGGCGCGTCGCCCATGGCGATCGCACCGCGATGCTGGCCGGCGACCGCCTGGGCAGCGAGTTGCAACGGCGCATCCGCCAGGTCGGACGCGAGGCTCACCATCTGCATGCCTTCGTGCGCTTCGTGCCACTGCCCGAGACGCTGGCCGAGCAGCTGCAACTGGACCTGGTGGCCTACCACGAACCCGCGCATGACATCCTCGACAGCGCCAGCGGGCATTTCGCCGAACGCCTGGGCCGCCAGCGCTGGCTGATCGCCACGCCCCACGACGGCATCCGCTACGACGGCGCGCAACTGGACTACCGTCGCCAATGCCCGGAAGACTGGCGGCAATGGGCGCGCAACGCCGACGACCCCGGGGCCGAACTGTGGCTGGCCTACTACCGGCACACCTTCAACCCTGCCCGGCTCAACCCCGGCGCTCTACGCCAGCATCTGCCCGGACGCTTCTGGCGTCATCTGCCCGAGGGGCCGCTGATCCCCGAGCTGGTGGGCCAGGCACGGCACGGCAAGCAACGCGATGGCCAAGCGCTGGAAATAGGTCGACAACAAGGTAAACGGATTGGCCCAGGTAGCGCGGACCGGTAGCCACGAAAGCCGGAGAAACAATCCATTCGAATAGAAAATTGTGAAAATTTCATCATTTCCAATGCATCCACCCTGTTCTTGACCGGGCAATCCCGACATACTTATTGCTAATCGTTCTCATAAGCACTAGTAATAAGGATAAAGCTCGGCATGTCATCGCTTCCCTTGACCCACCGTTTCGCGCCAACCCGCAACCTGCTGGCCATGGCCATCTGCATGGCGACCGTCACGCCCGCACTGGCAGCCGAACAGGCACCTGCCGTGATCGAGCTGGGCGCCACGGCTATTGACGACAGCAGCCTGGGCAGCACCACCGAGGGATCGAAGTCGTACACCACCGGTGCCATGTCCACCGCCACCAAGTTGCCGCTGACCATGCGCGAAACGCCCCAGGCGGTAACGGTGATCACCCGCCAGCGCATGGACGACCAGGGCATGACCAGCATCAACGACGTGGCCAGGTACACCCCGGGCCTGTTCCTCAACCAGTCCAACGGCCCAGGCCGGCAGACCTACAAGGCCCGTGGCTTCGACGTCGACAACATCATGTACGACGGCATCCCCAGCGCCTACACCGGCTGGGTGGTCGGTGCGCAGCCGAACCTGGCGATGTTCGACCGGGTGGAAGTGGTACGCGGCGCCACCGGCCTGGTCACCGGTTCCGGCACGCCCTCGGCGGCGATCAACCTGGTGCGCAAGCGCCCGCTGGCGGAGCAGAAAGTCACCCTCACCGGCGCCGCCGGCAGTTGGGACAACTACCGCGGCGAACTGGACGCCTCCAGCCCGCTCAACGACAGCGGCACCCTGCGCGGCCGCGTGGTGGCCTCGTACCAGGACGCCAACGGCTTCCGTGACGGCCAGCAGGAGGACCACGGGCTGTTCTACGCGATCACCGAGGCCGACCTGAGCGAAGACACCACCCTCACCCTCGGCCTCTCCCACCAGAAGGACAAGACCAACGTGTTCTGGGGCGCGATCCCCACCGCCCTCGACGGTCATCACCTGGACCTGCCACGCTCCTACAACCCGGCCACCGACTGGGAGGTAAAGGACCAGGAGATCAATACCCTGTTCGCCGAGGTGCGCCAGCGCCTGGCCAATGACTGGAAGCTGCAGGTCAACGCCACCTACAGTGAGCAGAACGCGCTGTTCCGCGGCTCCTACCAGTCGCGCTGGGACCTGGCCAAGCCGCTGAGCCGAACGGTCTACCAGTCGGCCCACGACGAGAACCAACTGGGCCTGGACACCTTCGCCAGCGGCCCGTTCGAGGCATTCGGGCGCACCCACGAACTGGTGGTCGGCGCCAGCAAGCGCATCTACGACATGAGCGAGCGCAACTACAGCCCCTACGACATGGACTACCCCATCGACGGCGGCAAGCCCGACTTCCTGCACACCAGCAGCAGCCGCTACCTGATCAACCAGGAAGGCGTGTACACCACCACTCGCCTGAGCCTGGCCGACCCGCTCAAGCTGATCCTCGGTGGGCGCCTGGACTGGTACGACTACGACAAGCGCGGCAGCAACGATGGCGACTACAAAGTGACCCGCAACGTCACCCGCTATGCCGGCCTGATCTACGAGCTGGACCAACACCACTCGGTCTACGCCAGCTATACCGATATCTTCCAGCCACAGGACAGCCAGGACAGCAGCGGCACGCCGGTACGGCCGATCGAAGGCAAGAACTACGAGGTAGGCATCAAGGGTGAATACTTCGATGGCGCGCTCAATGCCAGCCTTGCCGTGTTCCGCATCGACCAGGAGAACCGCGCGGTCGAGGTGGACGACAAGAGCGTCTGCCGAGCGGGCCAGTTCACCTGCTACGAAGCCTCCGGTGAGGTGCGCAGCCAGGGTATCGACTTCGAGGTGCAAGGCGCGCTGACCGAGCAATGGCAGATCGGTGCCGGCTACACCTACGCCCGCGTGCACACCATCAAGGACGCCAAGAACCCCGCCAACGTCAACAAGCCGCTGTCCTCCGACACCCCCGAGCACCAGCTCAAGCTGTTCACCACCTACCGCTTCCAGGGCCCGCTGGAAAAACTGCGCGTCGGTGGCGGCGTCACCTGGCAGAGCCGCATGTACAACGACTTCAGCGTGGCCGATGGCGGCCGCTACCGCCTTGAGCAAGGTGCCTACGCGGTGACCGACCTGATGGCCGGCTACGCGGTCAACCAGCACCTGGACCTGCAGCTCAATGCCAACAACGTGTTCGACAGGAAGTACTACTCGTCGATTTCCAGCTCGGTGAACTACGGGGGCGACACCTTTGGCGATCCGCGCAACCTGATGCTGACCGCCAAGTACAGCTTCTGACCAGCTCAGGCGCAGGGATGCGCTTGATACCAAGATTGAACGCGGACTTTGTGGGCGCTGCGCTACGCCGCCCCCATAGATCCGCGCCAGGATTCGCTATACGCGCCTTCTTTGTTCAGGCATGCACCCAACGTCGATGCAGCGCCCGCGCCAAGGCATCGAGCATGAACCCCAGTGCGCCGATCAGCAGCACCATCGCCATCAGCTCCGAATAGGCCAGGCGGTCGCGGGTGTCGAGGATGAAATAGCCAAGCCCGGCACTCACCCCGAGCATTTCGCACGGCACCAGCACGATCCACAGGATGCCGATGGCCAGGCGCACGCCGGTCAGCACATGGCCGATCACCCCGGGGATGATCACCTTGCACAACGTCTCCCAGCGCGTGGCGCTGAGGCTGCGGCTCAACTGCAGCCAGCGCGGGTCGAGCTGGCGCACCCCGGCGGCGGTGTTGAGCAGGATCGGCCACAGCGCGGCGAAGGCCAGCAGGAAGTAGATCGGCTGGTCGCCCACGCCCATCAGCATCACCACCACCGGCATCCACGACAGCGGCGAGATCATGCGCAGGAACTGGAATGCCGGCGTGGTCGCCGCCTCCAGGTGGCGATAGCTGCCCACCAGCAGGCCCAACGGCACACCAATCAGCAGCGCCAGCAGCAGGCCAATGAGGATACGCTCGAGGCTCACCCAGATATGCCCGTAGACCTCACCCTGCCCCAGCAGCTCGATCAGGCTTTGCAACGTGGCCTGGGGCGCGAAGCGCGCCGACAGGCCATCGGCGGCACCGAACAGGCGCACCCCCGCCCACCACAGCAACAGCAGCGCCGCCAGGCCCGCCAGGCCCAGGGCGCCATGCACGAAATGCCTGCGCATCAGACCGCGAACTCCTCGCTACGCTGGAAATTCTCGGCAATGCCGAACGCCGCCGGGCCACCCACCGCGGCGATGGCGTTGCGCACGAAGCGATCGTCCACCAGGTCGCGGGCAGTCTGGGCCGGATCGAGGGCGGCAAGGAAATCGCTCTCGCCGACGATCAGGGTGTTCTTCAGGCGCTTGACCAACTCCTCGGTGTAGCTGGGGAACGGATAAGGCTGGAAGTCGATGCGCTTCTCGTCCCACTGTTGGTGCTGGATCGCGCCACTGGCGATGTAGCCGGCACGGTCATCGGCCGATGGCGCCAGCACCTTGGTCAGCACCGCCGGTTCGTGCGGGGTGTACTTGTTGGGGCCGGCCTTGGACAGCAACGCCGCGGCCTCGGCACGGTGCTCGCGGGTCCAGTGCTGGGCCTTGACGATGGCGTTGACCACCTTCTGCGACCACTCCGGGCGATTGTTCAGATCATGCTCGTGCATGAACACCACGCAGCAGGCGTGGTTGCGCCAGACGTCCCCGGTGAAGCGCTGCACGCGGCCGACCTTGAGGTTCTCGGCCAGGGCGTTGAACGGTTCGGCGACGATATAGCCGGCGATGCGCTTGCTGGCCAGGGCCGGCGGCATGTCCGAAGGCGGCAGCACCAGCAGGTTGACTTCGTTGTCCGCCAGCTGCGCGGTGGCGGGCTTGGACACAGGCTTCAGGCCGTTGTCGGTGAGCATCTGCTGCAGCACCACGTTGTGGATCGAGTACCAGAACGGAATGGCCACGGTCTTGCCGCCGAGCTGCTTCATATCGGTGATGTCCGGGGCCACGGTCAGGCCCGAGCCGCCGACGTGGTTCCAGGCCACGACCTTGGCTGGCACCTTGCTGCCGTAGCGCGCCCACACGGTCATCGGCGACAGCAGGTGGATGACGTTGACCTGCCCGGAGATGAACGCCTCGATCACCTGTGCCCAGCTGCGCAGCAACACCGGGCGCTCGGCCTTGATGCCCTCGGCCTCGAACAGGCCGTTGTTGTGCGCCACCAGCAGTGGCGTGGCATCGGTGATCGGCAGGTAGCCGATGCGCACCGGCGCGTCCGGCTCGGCGGCGGCGCGGGCCTGCAGGCTCGACAGCAACGGCACGGCGCCGGCGGCGGTGAGCATGGCGCTCAACTTGAGAAAATCGCGACGGGACGTGGTGGAACAGCAGTCATCCATGCACATGGACAGCCTCCGAGGGCAAGGGGGATGGGGTGGGTTCGGCTGTGCGGCTTGCCCGCCGAAGGGTTTTGAGGATTTCGATACGCAGTGCGCCCAGCTCCTCGACCCGCTGCGCCCGCGGCTGCGGCAGGTCGATGTGCCACTGACCGAGGGTGCGCGCCGGGTGGTTGCCCAGTAGCAGCACGCGGTCGGACAACAGCAGGGCTTCGTCGATGTCGTGGGTGATCAGCACGGCGGCGGTGTTGTGGGTGGCGATCAGTTGCAGCAGCAGTTGCTGCATGTCGGCGCGGGTCACCTCGTCCAGCGCGCCGAACGGCTCGTCCAGCAACAGCACCTCGGGTTGGCGCGCCAGGCAGCGGGCCAGCGCGGTGCGCTGGGCCATGCCGCCGGACAGTTGCGCCGGGTACTGCCCACGGGCATGGGCCAGGCCCACCGCGTCGATGGCGTGGTCGATCCGTGCACGCCGCTCGGCCGCCGCCAGCTTAGGCTGGCGGGCGAAGTCGAGGCCGAAGGCGACGTTCTTTTCCAGGCTCAGCCAGGGCAGCAGGCTTGGGTCCTGGAACGCCACCGCAAGGCGCGGGTGCGGGCCCTGCAGTGGCTCGCCGCGCAGGTGCACGCTACCGCCACGGGGCTGTTGCAGCCCGGCCAGTACGCGCAACAGGCTGGACTTGCCGACCCCGCTTGGGCCAAGGATGGTTACCACCTCGCCGGGCGCCAGCGCCAGGTCGAACTGCTCCAGCACCGCCTGCCAGCCATCGTCGCGCGGGTAGCCCAGGCTGATCTCACAGGCTTCGAGCAGCACTTCGGTCATGCGCTGGCCGCCTGGCGTTGCAGTTCGGCGCGCAGCTGCACCAGGCTCGGGGTGACGATCGGCACGAACGCCGACTCGCGCCAACGCCGGGCGAAGCCTTCACCATAGGCCGTCAGGTAGGCCTTGCCACCGCTGGCCTGAAGCTCCAGCTGCACGGCATCGGCGGCGCATTCGGCGAGGGTGATGCGCAACTTGAACAAGGCGGCCGGTTGGCCCTGGAAGCGCCCGTCGAGCAGCCCCTGCTTGAGCTCGCCGACAGTATTCTCCAGGCGTTCCTTGAGCACCTGGCGGGCCTCTTCGAGGAACGAGCCACGGCCTTGCAGGTGTTCCTGCACTTCATCCAGCGCGCGCCGGGCCAGGCCCATGGCCATGCCGCACTGCAGCGCCAGGAACGCCGGGCGTACCTTGGGCAGGAACTCGCGGGCGTTGTCATGCAGCAGCCAGTCGCGGGCCAGTGGCACCTGGTGGAACGCCAGCGCCGCGGTGTTGCTCGACTGCAGGCCCATCAGTTGCAGATCGTCGGAACGCTCCAGGCCCGGCGCGTTGGAGGGTATGGCGACCACGAACGGCGCGCCGCCGGCGTCATCCTCAATAGCCGCCGCCACCACGAAACCGCGCTTGCGCAGGTTGGTCACCCAATGCAGCCGGCCTTCGAGGTTCCAGCCATCGGCCGCAAGGCGGCCACGCACCTGCAAGGCCTCGATGCCAGAGAGGAACTTCATGGCATTGGACAGGCCGGTGGCCCCGGCAAGTTCGCCCTTGAGCAGGTCGGGCATCAGCCGTTTGCACAGCTCCCGGTTGGGGCTTTGCAGCAGGTATTCGATGAAGGCGCGCTGGCCCCAGCAGACGAAGGCCGCGGCCAGCGACCGGCTGGCGATGGCGGCGATGGCCTCGACCGCCTCGCTGACGTCGCCGCCCGTGCCACCCAGGGCCGGGTCGACGCCGACGCGCAGCAACTGCGACTCGGCGATCTGCGCCAGCACCAGGTGCGGATCGCACTGGCCCTGGTCAATGGCCTCGGCATTGGCATCCAGCCATTGTCGAAATGCATGGTCAAGCATGTCCCTAACTCCTTTTGAAACGCCGGGCGCGCCGGCATCAGGCCTCGGTCAGGCCGAAGGCTGCCAGCGGTATTTGCCGAGCTCGTCGTTGAGCGGCGTCTGGGCGAACACATTAGCAAAGTTGCACAGGGTTGCGAGGCTGATACCGAGAATCACTTCCAGCGCGCTGCCTTCGCTGAAACCGGCTTCACGGAAGACCTGGTAGGTGGCGTCGCTGACGTTGCCACGGGTGGCGATCACTTCACGGGCGAACGCGGCCAGGGTCTCGTAGCGGGCGTCGGGCAGTTCGCCGCGGGCACGCAGGGCATCGACCACTTCCTGAGGCAGCTTGGCCTTGTTCAGGGCCACCGCGGTGTGGCCGGCGACACAGAAGTCGCAACCGTGCTGGGTGGCGGCGATCAGCTGCACCACTTCGCGCTCGGCCAGGGTCAGCTCGGACTTGCCGTTGAGCGCCGAAACGGTGACGTAGGTTTCCAGCGCCGCCGGGGCGTTGGCCAGGATGCCCAGCAGGTTGGGGATGAAGCCGGAGTTCTTCTGCGCGTTCTCGAGGAACGGGCGGGCGGCTTCCGGAGCGGTCTGCAGGCTGTGTAGAGTGATGCGCGCGGACATTGGAGTGGTCTCCTTTGATGTAGGTCGCTACAGTCTGTTGGTTATAAGAAGTAGCATCCATATTCATCAGTCGTCTTTCCTTGCTCCAGAGTCCTTGCATTAGATGATTTCTTCCAGCCCCCTCGTCGATTGGTTATTAGAGAGCCTGGAGCTCGATGCCAGCCTGTTCCATGTGGGCCGCTACTGCGGCGGCTGGCACGCCAGCACCCAAGGCCTGGGCCGGGCCAGCTTCCACCTGGTGGTGCAGGGCCATTGCTGGCTGCACATCGACGGCCAGGCGCAGCCGCTGCGCCTGGAAAGCGGCGACGCGGTGTTCCTCTTGCGTGACCTGGCCTATCGGTTGTCCGGCGACGAGGATGCCGCCAACGCCTGTGCCCAGCCGCGCCGGAGCATGCGGGCGCTGGACATGGAAGCCGGGGACGGCGTGGGGCTGGTATGCGGTTTCTTCCACTTTCAGTCGGGGTTGTCGTCATTGATCGTCGACGGGCTGGCGGACTGGATCCTGCTGCGCGCCAGCGATCCGGCCGGCAGCGCGGCGCGGGCGCTGTTCGGGCTGATCCTCGAGGAGTGCCGCCGCCCGCAACCCTCGCAGGCGCTGCTGGAGCGCCTGACCCACCTGCTGTTTCTCTACGTGCTGCGCCAGCAGGTGCATGACGGCCAGGCACTGGGAGGGCTGGTCGCCCTCGCCCGCCAGCCGGCCTTCGCCGGGTTGCTGGAGCGCTTGATCGAGGCGCCAGGCCAGGCCTGGACGCTAGAGGCCATGGCGGCCTGCGCGGGGCTGTCGCGCTCGGCGTTCTTCAAGCGCTTCAACGAACTGGCTGGGCAATCCCCCGGGCAAGTGCTGCTGGCGCTGCGCATGCGCCATGCCTGCCAGTTGCTCAAGGCTGGCAATACCGTCGAGCAGGTAGGCGCGCAGGCGGGGTATCAGTCGGTGGCGGCATTCACCCGGGCGTTCGCCAAGGCCATCGGGGTGCAGCCGGGGGCATACCGCAAACAGCACGAAGGACGCGCGGGTTAAGGGCCGTTCAACGCCGCCGCTGCATCCAGGCTGCCC
The DNA here is from genome assembly GCF_054062095.1 of Pseudomonas sp. TE6288. Classification (NCBI taxonomy): domain Bacteria; kingdom Pseudomonadati; phylum Pseudomonadota; class Gammaproteobacteria; order Pseudomonadales; family Pseudomonadaceae; genus Pseudomonas; species Pseudomonas sp. TE6288. Next base: position 87,447 of record NZ_JBSSEW010000003.1, on the reverse strand, counting down.
CCAGCCCGCTGAGGCAGATCACCGCGATGCCCACCAGGCTCGTACCGTCCGGCACCTGCCCGAACACCACCAGGCCCAGCAACCCGGCGAACACGATCTGGCAATAGCTGAACGGCGCCAGCAACGCCGGCGCAGCGTGGCGGAACGCCTGGGTCAGCAGCAGGTGGGCGGTCATCCCGCAACCGCCCAGCGCCAGCATCAGCGGTATATGCGGCCACTGCGGCGTCTGCCAGAAGAACGGCACCAGCGCTGTCATGATCAGGGTGTTACATAAGCCCGCGTAGAAGTTGCTGGTGGTCGGGCTGTCATGGGCCGCCAGCTTGCGCGTCAGCAACTGGTAGAAGCAAAAGCCCAGGGCCGAACCGAAGGGGAACAGGATTGCCGGGGTGAACATCGCCCCGCCCGGGTGCACCACCACCAGCACGCCGACGAAGCCCATGACCACCGCCAGCCACTGCCCCGCGCTCACCCGCTCCCCGAGCAGCGGCACCGACAATGCGGTGACCAGCACCGGAGCGAGGAAGTTGACCGAGGTCGCCTCCGCCAGCGGCAGGTATTGCAGCCCGGCGGTAAACAGCAGGCTGGTGCTGAGCAGGCTCAGCGCACGCAAGGTCTGCAACAACGGTCGGCGGGTGCGCAGTACCGCCAGGCCGGCCTTGGGCAGGAAGATCCCGGCCATCAGCAAGGTGTGCACCAGGTAACGGACCCACACCACCATGATGATCGGATAGATCCCGCCGAGGAATTTCGACAAAGCGTCGTGGCTGGCGAACAGGAAGGTGGCCACGACCACCAGGGCGATACCGCGCAGTGGCTGGTTGACTCCGGACAACGGTGTACTGGAACTCATGGGGCTCTCGGGCGATTGCCCCGGCATGACGCCCAGGCATGGGCGGATTCTAGAAGAGAAGCCACAGGGTGGACAAAGCATTGTGGTCCAATCAGTACATTCCGTTCGCTGATCGGCCACTTTCGCACATGTCCGTCAACGCCAGCGATCTTCGCTGGCAGCGAGAGCACAAAGCATGCTGGCGCTCGACCCGCAGTCCTTCAGTGCAATCGCGGGGTCACCAGGAAATTGCGCAGCGACGGCTCGTCATCCAGGGCAATCTCCTGCACTGGCCGTGGCAGGTCGGCCAGTACCGCCTGACAGAACGCCAGGGCCGGGGCATCCTCGCCGTAGCACCGCACCAACCAGTCGCCTTGACCCTCGCACAGCGTGCGCCGCGCTACCGCCAGGCCCACGCCCTGGCGGCGATATTTCTTGAGCACGAACAGGTCGGCCAGCTCCCAGGCGTCGATGCCGGGCAGTTCACTGCGCTCGATGAGCAGGAAGCCGGCGATGAAACCGTCCACCAGTATCAGGCTGGCGCTCCAGCCCGGGGTTTGCCAGTAGCGGGTGAAGTGTGGCTCATGGAGGTAGAAGCGCCCATCCGCCTCGACATCTTCCTGCTCCCAGCCAGAAGACTCGTAGGCGTAGAACTGGTAGAGGTTGCGCACCAGGTCGGCATGCTCGGGGCCGGTCTGGAGCAGGTCGACGGGGAGGGTCATGGTACAGGCTCGATGAATGCGGGAGCGCGAGTCTACCTGGGCGCTCAGGTGTTTGCAGCGGGGCGGCGTCGCATCCATCCTCGCGGCGCGTCGCCACGACGATGGATACGGGTTCTGTCACCCCTGCGGCAAGGCCGCCACCGCGTCCACTTCCACCAGCATGCCGTCCAGCGCCAGGCGCGGGACCGGGATCAAGGTGCAGGTCGGGGTCATCCTGCCGCCCCAGGCACGCTCGGCCTCAGCCACCCACTGGCGCAGCCGCGCCTCGGAATGGTCGACCACCAGCAGGGTGAGCTTGCACACGTGCTCAAGCGTTGCCCCACGGGAAGCCAGGGCGATCTTCAGGTTCACCAGGGCCTGGCGCGCCTGCTCGTCGAAACGTGCCGACAACTTGCCCTGCAGGTCCTCGCCGCCCTGGCCGGCGATATACAGCAGGCGGCTGCCGGCGCGTACCTCGGCGACGTGGGAATAGGCATTGCCGCTGGGGTCGTAGAGGCCTTCGGGGTTGCTCAGGGCAAAGGCGGCTGGCTGGGTCATGTTAGCGCTCCATCGATGGAAAGAGCGGCCGAGTATCAAACCTCAGGTTAAGTCGAGGTCAAGCCCCGCCTGCCACACCTTGATCGGCGCCTATTTTTCCTGCAACACCGCCCTGCCCTTCACCGCGCGCGGCCCACGCCAGGCCCAGAACAACAAGCCCGGAAACGGTGCATAAACGACGAACACCACCCACAGCATCTTGCGCTCGGCGCGCCGATCACTGCCGATGATGTGCCAGATGGCCCAGATTTCCAGGAGGATGACGACGAGCGCGACAACGAACCAGATTGTTCCGATTTCCATGAGTCTTCTCCTATTGGCTGTACTGGCTTGGGTTGCCACGCGCGCCGAGGGTTCACTCGGATCTTGTCCGGCCCGCGACCCACTGGCACAGTGACCGACCGCCCTGCACCGCACCATGGGAGCCCTCATGCCATTCGATCCGACGCTGCTTGCCCAGGCCCGCCACGTGGTTGTGTTCACCGGTGCCGGGGTGTCCGCGGAAAGTGGCATAGCCACGTTTCGCGACAAGCTGACCGGCCTGTGGGCGCGCTTCGATCCGGCGCAGCTGGCCAGCGCCGAGGGCTTTCGCGCCGACCCGGCGCTGGTCTGGGGCTGGTACCAGATGCGCCGCGCCGGGATCGCCAAGGCCGCGCCCAACGCGGGTCACCTGGCCATCGCCGCGCTGGCCGCGCAGGTGTCGAAGCTGACCCTGGTAACGCAGAACGTCGACGACCTGCACGAACGCGCCGGCAGCCGCGCCGTGCTGCACCTGCATGGGCGGCTGGATGCCTTTCGCTGCCTGGACTGCGCGCGCCCGGCGGATGAGCCCGTGGCACTGCCCGAGGAGGCCGCTCACGGCTGCCGTATGGAACCACCGCGCTGCGCTTGCTGCGCCGGGCCTCTGCGCCCCGGTGTGGTGTGGTTTGGCGAGATGTTGCCCGAGGCTGTACTGGAGCAGGCATTCGCCGCCGCGCAGCAGTGCGATGTACTGCTGTCGGTAGGCACCTCAGGCCTGGTACAGCCGGCGGCCTCGATACCTCGCATGGCACTGGCGGCGGGGGCAACGGTGGTGCATGTCAATCCGCAGCCCGTGCCCTGCGAGCACCCGCGGGCGTTCATGTTGCCCGGCAAGGCGGGTGAGGTGCTGCCGCAACTGCTGCGCCAGGCCTTCGTCTGAGCTACCGGGCAGGCCGGTTCAGCGGCCAGCCTGGTCCAACGCAGCCTTCAAGGCATCGGCATCGGCGTAGCTGTTGCGCGCTGCCACCACGCCGTTATCCAGCGCCAGCCACAGCACCTTGCCTTCGTCCCCGGCATAGCGGCTGGCGACCCGGCCTTCGCGGTCGAGCAGCACGCGGTAGCTGTAGTCACGCATGGCCGGGATGGCGAACAGCTTGCTGATCAGCGCCGGCATGCGCTGGATATCCGCGACGAACACCGCATGCCGCGCCTCCAGGTAGCCTTTGGGCTGTTCGGCCAGGGCCGCGTTGACCAGCTTGGCACCGTCCATGTCGCGGGCGACCAGCAGGACCCGGGTATCGGCCCCCAGGCTGTAGGGCTGGTCGTACTGATCGAGCAATGTCCAGGGCGCGAGGGTGTCGCCGGGTTGCGCGGCGTGGGCCACGAGCGCCAGCAGGCTGAGCAGAAGTACGGCGGCGTATTTCATGAGGGTCAGGTCCGAATCGTGAGGGCCGTCAGCATAGCCCAACCCGCCGTCCTTGACAGGCTCAACGCAACTGCCCGGCTATCAGCCCCACGGCAATCAGGATCATCACCCCGCCGGACAACCGTCCCACGGCCTGCGCCGCGGCAGGCCGGGTGCGCAACACGGCCTTGGCACCATAACCGACCATCAGGTAGATCACCAGCGAACTGCTCAGGTGCACCAACCCCAGCAGCAGGATCTGCAAGGGCAGCGGCCAGCTCGACTGCGGGTCGGTGAACTGCGGCAGCAACGCCAGGAACAGCAGGAACACCTTGGGGTTGAGGCCGCTGACGCACAGGCCCTTGAATGCCCAGCGCGACCCCGAGTCCTGCCCACCTCCGGCGCCGGCCTCGGGCACGGCCGGGCTCAGCAGCAGGTTGCCGCCCAGCCACAACAGGTACATGCAACCTGCAAGGGTCAGCAAGCTCAGCGCCAGCGGGTGCCCGGCAATCAGGCTGCCGACGCCGGCGGCCACCACCAGGGTGACGAGTAGATGGCCGGACAGCATGCCCGCCACCGCCGGCACTACCCAGCGCCCGCGCATGCCGGCCGAGATGGCGTAGGCCCAGTCGGCGCCGGGGGTGATCACGAACAGCAGGGAAACGGCCCAGAACGCCGTCAGTACATTCATGGCCATTTCGAGCCTTCCTTACACAGGTTTCGGTGAAAGAAAGACTACGGATATCGCCCAGGGATTTTCTTTCGTATATTCCCCGTACCAAGCCAAGTAATGGAATAATCTTCCCCATGGATCGAACAGATCGAAAGATCCTTGCCGAGCTACAAAAAGACGGGCGCCTGTCCGTGACCGAACTGGCCGACCGCGTCGGCTTGAGCCTGTCGCCCTGCCACCGGCGCCTCAAGGCGCTGGAGGACTCAGGCGCCATCCTCGGTTATCACGCCCGCCTGGCCCCGGCGGCCTTGGGTTTGAACTTCGCCGCGCTGGTGTTCGTGACCCTGCGCGAGGTGACCCGCCAGCCGGTGGCGGACTTCGAGGCGGCGCTGGGGGAGATCCCGCAGATCGTCGAGGCCCAGCGCCTGTTCGGCGACCCCGACTACCTGCTGCACGTGGTGGCCAGGGACCTGCCGGCCTTCCAGAAGCTGTATGACGAACAGCTGACCAGCATTCCCAATGTGAAGCGCCTGAGTTCGACGCTAGTGATGAAGGAGGTGATTCAGGACCGGCTGCTGCCGATGTGATATCGGGCCACTGACCGGGCGCGGCCTACAGGCAGGTCGCGGCTGCCGCCCGCCGGCGCAGGGCCATGCCGTCGTTCTTCTGCGCGTAGTAGTCCACCCGCGTCCCGCCGGCCTGGGCGTAAACGTCGACGAACGACTCGGCTTCGCGGGTGTAAACCGTGAATCCACCTTGCTTGCGAGCCTCCAGGTAGCCGCTGGCGTCGACCCCGAAGGTGTTCTCTTCCTGCCAGCTGAACTGGATGCACTGTGCCACCAGATCCGGCGTCTTGTGCGAATCCAGCTGCGCGGTGGGTGCGCCGCCGCGCGCCGCTTCCATGGTCGACGATGCACAGCCCGCCAGCAGCAGCGCCACGGTGATCGGCAGAATTGCTCGCATGTTCCATCCTCGGGACAAAAAAGAAGGTGACTCTAGCACTGCCGGGGCACAAGTGTGGTGTTTCACAAATAACGACCATAACTCGCGGCGCTTTTTGCGCTCATGCGGCGTTGTCGCTCCTCGCCGTAGCTGGGCTACGACTCGTCGCGACGCCTTGCCTGAGCGCAAAAATCCCTCGCGAGTTATTGGTCGTATTTGCAAAACACCACACTAGGTGAATCGCCGCTGCCGTTCATCGCCGCCGCGATAAAATCTTGCGCGCCCAAGAACCAAATCGATCGCCTTCGGTCTCAGGAGGTACCGCGTAAACCGTTGCGGATCAAGGACCTATATCGTGATGACACGCCTTGCAAGCCTTTCCATGGTCGCCACCTTGCTGCTGCTCGGCGGCTGCTACAGCAACCATTACCACGATGATGACGATGGCTGGCGCGATCGTGACCGCGGCCACCGTCACCACCATCGTCATGACCGTGACGATGACGATCGCCAGTACCGTGACCGCTACTACCGCTGAAGCGTCCTTGCAACCCTGACTTGCCGCGACCGTGCGGCAATCCCCCCCTGATGACTCCCCTGAGGTTCATAACATGCGTCTGACTCTGCCTTCCCTCGCCCTCGGCCTGCTGCTCTGCCAGGGCGCTTTCGCCGGTGACGGCACCGCGGCCATCGGCGGCGGCCTGGGTGGCGCCCTGGGCAACGTCGTGGGCAAACAGATCGGCGGCAGCACCGGTGCGGCCATCGGCGCCGGTCTCGGTGGCGCGGCCGGCAGCGCGGTCGGCGCGCGCAAGGGCAACCGTACCGAAGCGGCCATCGGTGGCGGCCTGGGCTCGGCGGGCGGTTCGCTGATTGGCGGCAAGCTCGGCGGCTCCAACGGATCGACCATTGGCGCAGGTCTGGGCGGCGCGGCCGGTGGCGCCATCGGCAACCACATGGGCGACAGCAACCGCAAGCACAAGCGTCGCCACTGACCCCAACGGTCGAAGGCTCGAGGCGAAACAGCAAAAGGCGGCTGCCCCTTAAGGCACAGCCGCCTTTTATCTTGGCGCGATTCCAGCAAGCGGGCGGCGTAGGCAGGCCCCGCATAATTTCATGACTCAAAGGAATGACAGCAATCCAATAAATCGTTTGCGGATACCCCCGGCACACTTCGATATTCACGCCATCGAATCACAGGCGCCGCGCACATGAATCAGCCAAGCATCAGCCAGTCCATTGCCATCGTTCACCCGATCACGCTTTCCCATGGTCGCAATGCCGAAGTCTGGGATATCACCGGCAAGCGCTACATCGACTTCGTCGGCGGCATCGGCGTGCTCAACCTGGGCCACTGCAATCCCGCGGTAGTCGAAGCGATCCAGCAGCAGGCCACGCGCCTGACCCACTACGCCTTCAACGCCGCGCCCCACGGCCCCTACCTGGAGCTGATGGAGCGCCTGCGTGAATTCGTCCCGGTCAGCTACCCGTTGGCCGGCATGCTCACCAACAGCGGCGCGGAAGCGGCGGAAAACGCGTTGAAGGTCGCCCGCGGCGCCACCGGCAAGCGCGCTGTCGTCGCCTTCGACGGCGGCTTCCATGGCCGCACCCTGGCCACCCTCAACCTCAATGGCAAGGTAGCCCCGTACAAGCAACGCGTGGGGGAACTGCCAGGCCCGGTCTATCACCTGCCCTACCCCAGCCCGGACACCGGAGTGAGCTGCGAACAGGCGCTCAAGGCCATGGAACGCCTGTTCAGCGTGGAGTTGGCGGTGGAGGACGTGGCGGCGTTCATCTTCGAGCCGGTGCAGGGTGAAGGTGGTTTCCTCGCCCTCGATCCGAGCTTTGCCCAGGCCTTGCGCCGCTTCTGCGACAGCCACGGGATACTGATCATCGTCGACGAGATCCAGTCCGGTTTCGGCCGCACCGGGCAACGTTTCGCCTTCCCCCGACTGGGTATCGAGCCGGACCTGCTGCTGCTGGCCAAGAGCATCGCCGGTGGCATGCCCCTGGGCGCGGTGGTCGGCCGCCGGGAGATCGTGGACTCGCTGCCCAAGGGCGGCCTGGGCGGCACCTACTCGGGCAATCCGATCGCCTGTGCGGCGGCCTTGGCGAGCCTTGCGCAGATGACCGACGCCAACCTCGCCACCTGGGGCGAACGCCAGGAACAGGCCATCGTCGCACGCCATGCACGCTGGAAAGCCGCAGGATTGTCCAGTTCGCTCGGCCGCCTGACCGGCGTCGGCGCCATGCGCGGGCTGGAGTTCGTCAACGGCGATGGCAGCCCGGCACCGGCGCAACTGGCCAAGGTGCTGGAGGCGGCGCGTGCCAAGGGGTTGCTGCTGATGCCCAGTGGCAAGGCGCGGCATATCATCCGCCTGTTGGCGCCGCTGACCATCGAGGCCGAGGTGCTCGAGGAAGGGCTGGATATCCTCGAGCAGTGCCTGGCTGAACTGGGGTAAGGCTTACAGGCCCAGCTCTTCGGGGGTGGGCATGTCGCATTCGAAGGCGATCCAGCCGCCTTCGAGTTCGGCATGACCGTTGACGATCAGGCCGTAGTAAGTAAGGCCATTCTCCAGCGTGACGCAGATGTGCGTGGCGCCTTTTTCCGGTGCCGCGAGCGTACCGACAAAATGCACCTTCTTCAGCACTTCGGTTACCGCCTCGAGGCCCACGCGCATGTTGCTGTTTTCCGAAGCCTCGGTGTCGCCCCCACGGTCTTCGGCGCTGACGGTCACGGTGGCGATGTAGGGGTACTTGCTGCTCAAGCGGGGTTACCTCGGGGTAGGGTGCGAAAATTGGCGCTAGGGTACGGCAGACGGTGGTTGTTGTCTCTAGCGGCCTCATGGATGGTACGGCATGGCCTCCCCCGCCCCGATCTGTTAGGGTGCCCGCCGATGCACGCCACACCACGCGAGGATACCGAGTGAGCGCAGAACTTCCCCTGATCGCCGACCTGTTCGAGGTCGACAAACGCCTGACCCTCAAGCCCGTCGTGGACTTCAATGCCTACCTGCGCAACGCTTTCGGCGACGGCCCCTGCCGCTGCCACCGCTGCGTCGAGGGCAATGGTGACGAGAGCACCTATAGCCACCGCCACAGCTTCGAACTGGAAGGCCGCACCTTGCACCGACGCTTCGCCAGCACCGCCGGCAGCGACGTGTTGATGGTGCTGAAAAAGGCGTGGCTGTCCTACACCAAGGCCGAACTGATCACCGTCGGCGCGCTCGACATGACCACCCTCAAGGCCTTCACCGACGCAGCCCTGCACGAACGCCTGCTGGCCCTGTTGCCGGCCAGCGGCCTGGCGCGTGAAGCCGAGGGCCAATGGCAGCTGCAGGTGCTCGCCGACTGACGGTCGCCCCGGCAGGATTCTCCCGCTCTGCTACCTTGGGAGAATCCTCACCCGCAGGTGACCCGCCATGGCCCGCACGACTCCCATCGAGCTGTACCGCAATATCGGCATTGTCGCTCACGTGGATGCCGGCAAGACCACCACCACCGAACGGATCCTGTTCTACACCGGGGTCAACCACAAGATGGGCGAGGTGCACGACGGCGCCGCGACCATGGACTGGATGGCTCAGGAGCAGGAGCGTGGCATCACCATCACCTCGGCGGCCACCACGGCCTTCTGGCAGGGCTCGACCAAGCAGTTCAAGCACAAGTACCGCTTCAATATCATCGACACCCCAGGCCACGTCGACTTCACCATCGAGGTGGAGCGCTCGCTGCGCGTGCTCGATGGCGCGGTGGTGGTGTTCAGCGGCGCCGATGGGGTCGAGCCGCAGTCCGAGACCGTGTGGCGCCAGGCCAACAAGTACCATGTGCCGCGCCTGGCCTACATCAACAAGATGGACCGCCAGGGCGCGGACTTCCTGCGTGTGGTGAAACAGATCGACCAGCGCCTGGGCCACCACCCGGTGCCGATCCAGCTGGCCATCGGCAGCGAGGAGAACTTCATCGGCCAGATCGACCTGGTGAAGATGAAAGCCATCTACTGGAACGATGCCGACCAGGGCACCAGCTACCGCGAGGAAGCGATCCCCGCTGAACTGAAGGCCCTGGCCGACGAGTGGCGTGCCCATATGCTGGAAGCGGCGGCGGATGCCAGCGAAGCACTGACCCTGAAGTACCTTGAAGGTGAGGAATTCACCACCGAGGAAATCAAGGCCGCCCTGCGCCAACGCACCATCGCCAACGAAATCGTCCCGACCATCCTCGGCTCGTCATTCAAGAACAAGGGCGTGCCGCTGATGCTCGACGCGGTGATCGACTACCTGCCCGCCCCGTCCGAAATCCCGGCGATCAAGGGCACTGACCCGGACGATGAAGACAAGCACCTGGAACGCCACGCCGACGACAAGGAGCCGTTCTCGGCCCTGGCCTTCAAGATCGCCACCGACCCGTTCGTCGGCACCCTGACCTTCGCCCGGGTGTATTCCGGCGTGCTCAGCTCGGGCAATGCGGTGCTCAACTCGGTCAAGGGCAAGAAGGAGCGCATCGGCCGCATGGTGCAGATGCACGCCAACCAGCGCGCCGAGATCAAGGACGTGTGCGCCGGCGATATCGCCGCACTGATCGGCATGAAGGACGTGACCACAGGCGACACCCTGTGCGACATGGACAAGCCGATCATCCTCGAGCGCATGGATTTCCCCGACCCGGTGATCTCGGTGGCGGTGGAGCCGAAGACCAAGGGCGACCAGGAGAAAATGGGCATCGCCCTGGGCAAGCTGGCCCAGGAGGACCCGTCGTTCCGGGTCAAGACCGACGAGGAAACCGGCCAGACCATCATTTCCGGCATGGGCGAGTTGCATCTGGACATCATCGTCGACCGCATGCGCCGCGAGTTCAACGTCGAAGCCAATATCGGCAAGCCGCAGGTGGCCTACCGCGAGAAGATCCGCAACACCTGCGAAATCGAAGGGCGTTTCGTGCGCCAATCAGGCGGACGCGGCCAGTATGGCCATTGCTGGATCCGCTTCGCCCCCGGCGACGAAGGCAAGGAAGGGCTGGAGTTCGTCAACGAGATTGTCGGCGGCGTGGTCCCGCGCGAATACATCCCGGCGATCCAGAAAGGCATCGAGGAGCAGATGAAGAACGGCGTGCTCGCCGGCTACCCGCTGATCAACCTCAAGGCGGCGGTGTTCGACGGCTCGTACCACGACGTCGATTCCAACGAGATGGCCTACAAGATTGCCGCCTCCATGGCCACCAAGCAGCTGTCGCAGAAAGGCGGCGCGGTGCTGCTGGAGCCGGTGATGAAGGTCGAGGTGGTGACGCCCGAGGAGTACCAGGGCGATATCCTCGGCGACCTGAGCCGGCGCCGGGGCATGATCCAGGATGGCGACGAAACCCCGGCCGGCAAAGTGATCCGTGCCGAGGTGCCTTTGGGCGAGATGTTCGGCTACGCCACCTCGATGCGCTCGATGACCCAGGGCCGGGCGAGTTTCTCGATGGAGTTCACCCGCTACGCCGAGGCGCCGGCGAGTATTGCCGACACCATCGTCAAGAAAAACCGCGGGGAGTAAGCCTTTCTCCTATAACGGCCCTATCGCCGGCAAGCCGGCTCCCACAGGTACTGCACAGTTCTTGAGTGCAGTGACAATCCTGTGGGAGCCGGCTTGCCGGCGATAGGGCCGGTGCAGGCAACCATTGCCTTCAATGCTGCTCCCCTGCCCGCTTCAACAGCTTCTTGCAGCGCTCGGAAAGATGCACCACCCGCAACTGCTTGCCCGCCTTGGCATAGCGCTCGCGCAGGGTCTTGAGCGCCGCGATCGCCGAATAATCGACAAAGCTCAGGTGCTGGCAATCCAGCGTCACCTTGGCCGGGTCGTTGGCCGGGTCGAACTGGTTGAGGAACGGCGTGGTCGAGGCGAAGAACAACGTGCCGTGCACCTGGTAATGCTTGCTCCCCTCGGCGTCCTCATGACTGTCGGCATACAGCTCGCGCGCGTGCTGCCAGGCAAAATTGATGGCCGCGATGACGATACCGAACAGCACCGCCGTGGCCAGGTCGGTGAACACCGTGACCACGGTCACGGCGATGATCGCCAGCACATCGCTCACCGGCACCTTGTGCAGCACCCGCAGCGATGCCCAGGCGAAGGTCTGCTGGGCCACCACGAACATCACCCCGACCAGCGCCGCCAGCGGAATACGCTCGATCAACGGCGACAGGAACAGCACGAACAGCAGGATCATCACCCCCGCCACCACGCCCGACAGTCGGCCACGGCCATTGGAGCTGAGGTTGATCACGGTCTGGCCGATCATCGCGCAGCCGCCCATGCCGCCGCACAGGCCCGAGACCATGTTGGCCGCGCCCAAGGCCACGCACTCGCGGTCCGGGTAACCGCGACTCTCGGTGACCTCGTCGGTGAGGTTGAGGGTCAGCAGGGTTTCCAGCAGGCCGACCATGGCCATCAGCACCGCGTAGGGCGCGATGATCTTCAAGGTCTCAAGGTTCCAGGGGATGTCCGGCAGCGCCAGTCTCGGCAGGCCGCCGGCGATGTGCGCCATATCGCCGAGGGTGCGGGTTGGAAGGCCAAGCAGATAGACCAGCAGGCCGACGCCGAGGATCGCCACCAGCGCTGGCGGCACGGCGCGGGTCAGTCTGGGAAGCACGTAGACCACCAGCATGGTCAACGCCACCAGGCCGATCATCAGGTACAGCGGCGCGCCGCTGAGCCAGTGCTCGCCTTCCTTGAAGTGCTCCAGCTGGGCCAGGGCGATGACGATAGCCAGGCCGTTGACGAAGCCGAGCATCACCGGGTACGGCACCAGGCGCACCAGCTTGCCCAGGCGCAGGGCGCCGAACAGGATCATCACCAGCCCGCCCAGCAGCACCGTGGCCAGCAGGTACTGGACGCCGTGCTGCACCACCAGGGCGACGATGACCACCGCCATCGAACCGGCGGCGCCGGAGATCATCCCCGGGCGGCCGCCGAACAGCGCGGTCAGGGTGCAGATGATGAAGGCGCCGTACAGGCCCATCAGCGGGTTGAGGTGGGCCACCAGGGCGAAAGCGATGCACTCCGGTACCAGGGCGAACGAAGTGGTGAGGCCGGCGAGCAGGTCGGCGCGTAGGCGTGCGGGTTTCATGGAGATCCTGTAAACAACCCCGGCATTACGCTGCGTGGGAGCGGGCTTGCCCCGCGACAAGGCCTTGCAGGCGACTCATCATTGCCTGGCCGGACGCAATCGCGGGGCAAGCCCGCTCCCACGCAGCGTAATGCCGAGGGAATGAGCTTGAAATCGAGGATCGGGATGTTACGGAATTTGCCTGACTGCAACCACTGCAAAGCCGACCTGTGCATGCCGCTGTGATCCACAACCAGCAAGATGCCGACAAATTTGCCATCATGTCCATTCCACCCGCGGAGATCATGGACATGCCGCTACGCCCCCTCCTCGCCTCGCTGCTGCTGGCCGCCAGCCTTACGGCCCAGGCCGCCACCGAGGTCATTCCCTTGCAACACCGCAGCAGCGCCGAACTGCTGCCCGCCGCCCAGTCCTTCCTGGGCAAGGACGGCAGCGTCAGCACCTTCGAGGACAAGCTGATCGTCAACGCCAGCCAGGAACGCATTGACGATCTGCGCGCCCTGCTGCAACAGCTCGACACCGCGCCCAAACGCCTGCTGATCAGCGTCGACAACAACGACAGCAACTTCCAGGACAACCGCGGCAATGCCCGCGTGATCCGCTACGGCACCGCCAACCGCGAAGGCGGCATGCAGCAGGTACAGGCCAGCGACGGCCAGCCGGCACTGATCCAGGTGGGCCAGAGCATCCCCGTCACCAGTACTTCCACCGACGGTTACGGGCGCATCCAGAGCAACACCGAATACCGCAACGTTACCCGGGGCTTCTACGTCACGCCACGCCTGAGCGGTGATAACGTTCGCCTGCAAATCAGCACCAATAACGACCGAATGAGCCAGGAACGTGCCGATGTAGTGAAAGTGCAGAGCACCGACACGACCGTCACCGGCAAGCTCGGCGAGTGGATCACCCTGGCCGGATTCAACCAGCAGAGTCAGTCCGATCGCAGTGCGTCAAGCCTCAGTTACAGCACCCAGCGCGGTGAAAACATGACTTTGCGAGTCAAAGTCGACCTTCTCGACTGAACCCAGGCAATTCAAGGCCTCGACCAAGGGCCTTGAAACTGACCGCCAAGTCGCATTAGACCAAAGATGTAGTAAGCCGAAAAAAGCACTACAAAATGTTTGACAGGCTCTTTTCGCCAAGGGCATGATGGCCTCGCTCCCGCTAATCAGAGGCCCTGGCAAGGGTCTTCGAGGTGCGCTCCTCCCACCGTGGAGGCACCTCGTGTCCATACGGCCCACAAGGCGGTTCGACGGGATTGCGACTGCAACGAAGAAGTTGTCCCGAGGGACGGAAGCGCATCACCGCAGTTCTGGCAATCGCGTCGCACCGCAGCAAGGCATCCACGAGCCAACCTGCAGGGCACACCTTCGCCTGGCCTGCCCACCCTTCCCCTTCGCACTTCCCCGTTCGCCGCCGCACTCCCCCGGACAGCGCAGCCTGGCCCTCTGACCCGCGTATCCGAGCATCAGCACAATTACACTCAAGATCGATGCGACGAGGTTTATTTCCATGGCACTGACACGCGAACAGCAAATTGCAGCCCTCGAGAAAGACTGGGCCGAAAACCCGCGCTGGAAAGGCGTGACCCGTACCTACACCGCCGCCGATGTCGTTCGCCTGCGTGGCTCGCTGCAACCAGAGCACACCCTGGCTCGCCAGGGCGCGGAAAAACTGTGGAAGCTGGTCACCCAAGGTGCCCACCCGTCCTTCCGCCCAGAAAAAGATTTCGTCAACTGCATGGGCGCCCTGACCGGCGGCCAGGCAGTGCAACAGGTCAAGGCCGGCATCCAGGCCATCTACCTGTCCGGCTGGCAGGTTGCCGCCGACAACAACTCGGCCGAGTCGATGTACCCCGACCAGTCGCTGTACCCGGTGGATTCGGTACCGACCGTGGTCAAGCGCATCAACAACTCGTTCCGCCGCGCCGACCAGATCCAATGGAAAGCTGGCAAGAACCCAGGTGACGAAGGCTACATCGACTACTTCGCACCAATCGTGGCTGACGCCGAAGCCGGTTTCGGCGGCGTACTGAACGCCTACGAACTGATGAAGAACATGATTGAAGCGGGCGCCGCCGGCGTGCACTTCGAAGACCAGCTGGCCTCGGTGAAAAAATGCGGCCACATGGGCGGCAAGGTACTGGTACCGACCCAGGAAGCCGTACAGAAGCTGGTGGCTGCCCGTCTGGCCGCCGACGTTGCCGGTGTACCGACCATCATCCTGGCCCGTACCGACGCCAACGCCGCTGACCTGCTGACCAGCGACTGCGACCCGTACGACCAGCCGTTCGTGATCGGCGAGCGCACCCGTGAAGGCTTCTACAAAGTCCGCGCCGGCCTCGACCAGGCGATCTCCCGCGGCCTGGCGTACGCGCCGTATGCCGACCTGATCTGGTGCGAAACCGCCAAGCCGGACCTGGACGAAGCCCGTCGCTTCGCCGAAGCGATCAAGAAGGAATACCCGGACCAACTGCTGTCGTACAACTGCTCGCCTTCCTTCAACTGGAAGAAGAACCTGGACGACGCCACCATCGCCAAGTTCCAGCGCGAACTGTCGGCCATGGGCTACAAGCACCAGTTCATTACCCTGGCCGGCATCCACAACATGTGGCACGGCATGTTCAACCTGGCGCACGACTACGCCCGCAACGACATGACCGCCTACGTGAAGCTGCAAGAGCAGGAATTCGCCGACGCCAGCAAAGGCTACACCTTCGTGGCGCACCAGCAGGAAGTCGGCACCGGCTACTTCGACGACATGACCACCGTGATCCAGGGTGGTGCATCGTCGGTAACCGCACTGACCGGTTCGACCGAGGAAGAGCAGTTCCACTGAGTCTGGTGAACTGAACAGAAAGCCCAGGTTCCGCAAGGTTCCTGGGCTTTCCGCTTTTTTTAGGGCGGCTTTAGCCGCGATGCAGGCAACGCGGTATCTGGCACCCGCTTCGCGGGTGATCGCGGCTGAAGCCGCTCCTACAGCAATCGCGTCGCACCAGCAAAGTTGCAGATCAGGTCTAAGCTTGTGGCTACCCCATAGCAAGGACTGCCCATGCCCCGCCCTGGCCACCTGCTCACCATCGCCGTCGCAGCCGCCACCTGCTATCTATATGCACTGGCGAGCGACAAT
Source organism: Pseudomonas sp. TE6288 (assembly GCF_054062095.1). Taxonomy (NCBI): domain Bacteria; kingdom Pseudomonadati; phylum Pseudomonadota; class Gammaproteobacteria; order Pseudomonadales; family Pseudomonadaceae; genus Pseudomonas; species Pseudomonas sp. TE6288. The sequence goes on along the minus strand of NZ_JBSSEW010000003.1, from coordinate 71,863 downwards.
GCCCTGCTTGGCCTACTGGTCAAACCCATTCCGGTACTGGCCCTGATCGCCTGGCTTAGGACCATGCCCACCACGCCCTACCGTCGCTGGATCATGATCGGCTTGGCCTTCTCGGTACTGGGCGACATCCTCCTGGCCATCCCCCGCGATCTGTTCGTGTTCGGCCTGGCCGCATTCCTTTGCGCCCACCTGGCGTACCTTCGCGGTTACTGCAGCCTGATCCAGCGCCCGGCCTACCCGTCACTGGCCCTCGCACTGCTGGTGGGCGCCTCGCTGTTCGGCCTGCTCGCCAGCCACGGCCTGGGCCCACTGCTGATCCCGGTGGCGCTGTATGCCCTGGCGATCGGCTGCATGCTCTGGCGCGCCTTGGCCTGCGGCGGTGTCGCCGCACTGGGTGCCTGCGCCTTCGTCTTCTCCGACAGCCTGATCGGCATCGACCGCTTCGTCAGCCCGTTTGCCGCTGCCGAGTACCTGATCATCCTGTCCTACTGGCTCGGCCAGTGGCTCATTGCCGCGTCGGTCAGCCGCAGCACAAACGACAAAGCATTGATCCAGAGCGGTACGCGCTGCGCCGGAAGCTGCTAGAACGAGAGTTTTTCGCATTTGCAAGTGGGCAGATCGGCTGATGAACTTTGCAAGGCCCAGAACAGCTAAAACAATACAGCTCAGGTTAAATGATATTAATTATCATTACGCAACTAACCAGTCATTACGCGAGGTAAGAAACATAATTAACAAATCCACGTGCAATGCCCGAAACTCAAGGCTTTCAGCCAGTTACGAAAGATTTTTGTTCTTAAACCTACGAATAAATTTGCAACGGAAATTTTACTTGCACTGGGTTTACCCATAAAATCAGCGCGATTGATTCAGCTGCGACATTTGGTCACTGCGTCTGCGACACCACGTCGCCGCTCTACTTATTTCAGACTGCAGAGCTGGGTCTCTGTATAAGGATTTCTAGCATGTCCGATTCGGCAGGACTCATCGCCCACAACTGGGGCTTTGCCATCTTCCTCCTGGGTGTCGTCGGCCTGTGTGCCTTCATGCTCGGCCTGTCCAGCCTGCTCGGTAGCAAGGCCTGGGGTCGCGCCAAGAACGAACCCTTCGAATCCGGCATGCTGCCCGTCGGCAGCGCCCGCCTGCGCCTGTCCGCCAAATTCTATCTGGTCGCGATGCTGTTCGTGATCTTCGATATCGAAGCCCTCTTCCTGTATGCATGGTCTGTGTCCGTCCGCGAAAGCGGCTGGACCGGATTCGTCGAAGCACTCGTTTTCATAGCAATTCTGTTGGCAGGTCTTGTCTACCTATGGCGCGTCGGGGCGCTCGATTGGGCTCCCGAAGGTCGCCGCAAGCGGCAAGCGAAGCTGAAACAATGAGGCTTTGGCATGCAATACAATCTCACCAGAATCGATCCGGACGCACCTAACGAGCAGTATCCGGTCGGTGAACGGGAAACCGTCACCGATCAACTGCTGGAAGACCAGGTCCACAAGAACATCTACATGGGGAAACTCGAAGATGTGCTGCGTGGCGCGGTCAACTGGGGTCGCAAGAACTCCCTCTGGCCGTACAACTTCGGCCTTTCCTGCTGCTACGTGGAAATGACCACGGCCTTCACGGCGCCCCACGACATCGCCCGCTTCGGCGCCGAAGTCATCCGGGCCTCGCCGCGTCAGGCCGACTTCATGGTCATCGCCGGTACCTGCTTCGTGAAGATGGCGCCGATCATTCAGCGCCTGTACGAGCAGATGCTCGAACCCAAGTGGGTCATCTCCATGGGCTCGTGCGCCAACTCCGGCGGCATGTACGACATTTACTCGGTCGTTCAGGGGGTCGACAAGTTCCTCCCCGTGGACGTGTACGTGCCCGGCTGCCCACCGCGCCCCGAGGCGTTCCTGCAAGGCTTGATGCTGCTGCAGGAGTCGATCGGCCAGGAGCGACGCCCGCTTTCCTGGGTGGTTGGCGATCAAGGCATCTACCGTGCCGAGATGCCCGCCCAGAAAGACCTGCGTCGCGAACAGCGTATCGCGGTAACCAACCTGCGCAGCCCCGACGAAGTCTGATCCAGCGACCTGCCGCCCGCTCCCCCAGGAGCCGGCGGCCTGGCTTCATTCTTAACGTTGACCCAAAGCGACCGAGACCATGACAGCGGACAACGCTATTTATATTCCGCCTTACAAGGCTGACGACCAGGATGTGGTCGTCGAACTGCACAACCGATTCGGCGCCGACGCTTTCGTCGCCCAGGAAACCCGTACCGGCATGCCGGTACTGTGGGTAAAGCGTGCCCAGCTCAAGGAAATCCTCACCTTCCTGCGCAACGTCGCCAAGCCGTACAGCATGCTGTACGACCTGCACGGCGTCGACGAGCGCCTGCGCACTCAGCGCCGCGGCCTGCCGGCCGCCGACTTCAGCGTGTTCTACCACCTGCTGTCGGTCGAGCGTAACAGCGACGTGATGATCAAGGTGTCGCTGAGCGAAGGCGACCTGAACCTGCCCACCGTGACCGGCATCTGGCCCAACGCCAACTGGTACGAGCGTGAAGTCTGGGACATGTTCGGCATCGACTTCGCCGGCCACCCGCACCTGAGCCGCATCATGATGCCGCCGACCTGGGAAGGCCACCCGCTGCGCAAGGACTACCCCGCCCGCGCCACCGAATTCGACCCCTACAGCCTGACCCTGGCCAAGCAGCAGCTTGAAGAGGAATCGGCACGCTTCAACCCGGAAGCCTGGGGCATGAAGCGTTCGGGCGCCAACGAGGACTACATGTTCCTCAACCTCGGCCCCAACCACCCTTCGGCCCACGGTGCCTTCCGTATCGTCCTGCAGCTGGACGGCGAAGAGATCGTCGACTGCGTCCCGGACATCGGCTACCACCACCGTGGCGCCGAGAAGATGGCCGAGCGTCAGTCGTGGCACAGCTTCATCCCCTACACCGACCGTATCGACTACCTCGGCGGGGTGATGAACAACCTGCCGTACGTACTGGCGGTGGAAAAGCTGGCCGGCATCCAGGTGCCGCAGAAGGTCGACGTGATCCGCATCATGCTCGCCGAATTCTTCCGCATCACCAGCCACCTGCTGTTCCTGGGTACCTACATCCAGGACGTCGGCGCCATGACCCCGGTGTTCTTCACCTTCACCGACCGCCAGCGCGCCTATACCGTGATCGAGGCGATCACCGGTTTCCGCCTGCACCCGGCCTGGTACCGCATCGGTGGCGTCGCCCACGACCTGCCGCGCGGCTGGGACAAGCTGGTCAAGGACTTCGTCGAATGGCTGCCCAAGCGCCTCGACGAATACACCAAGGCTGCCCTGCAGAACAGCATCCTCAAGGGCCGTACCATCGGCGTCGCCGCGTACAACACCAAGGAAGCCCTGGCCTGGGGCACCACCGGTGCCGGCCTGCGCTCCACCGGTTGCGACTTCGACCTGCGCAAGGCGCGCCCCTACTCCGGCTACGAGAACTTCGAATTCGAAGTACCGCTGGCCCACAACGGCGATGCCTACGATCGCTGCATGGTCCGTGTCGAGGAGATGCGCCAGAGCATCCGCATCATCGACCAGTGCCTGCGCAACATGCCGGAAGGCCCGTACAAGGCGGATCACCCGCTGACCACGCCGCCGCCGAAAGAGCGCACCCTGCAGCACATCGAGACCCTGATCACCCACTTCCTGCAAGTCTCGTGGGGCCCGGTCATGCCGGCCAACGAGTCGTTCCAGATGATCGAGGCGACCAAGGGCATCAACAGTTACTACCTGACGAGCGATGGCGGCACCATGAGCTACCGCACCCGGATCCGTACCCCGAGCTACCCGCACCTGCAGCAGATCCCTTCGGTGATCAAAGGCAGCATGGTCGCGGACCTGATCGCGTACCTGGGCAGTATCGACTTCGTTATGGCTGACGTGGACCGCTAAGCATGAACAGCACGCTTATCCAAACCGACCGTTTCGCCCTGAGCGAAACCGAGCGCTCGGCCATCGAGCACGAGATGCACCACTACGAGGACCCGCGCGCGGCGTCCATCGAAGCCCTGAAGATCGTGCAGAAAGAGCGCGGCTGGGTGCCGGATGGCGCCATCTACGCCATCGGCGAAGTGCTGGGCATCCCCGCCAGCGACGTCGAGGGCGTGGCCACCTTCTACAGCCAGATCTTCCGCCAGCCGGTCGGCCGCCACATCATCCGCGTATGCGACAGCATGGTCTGCTACATCGGCGGCCATGAGTCGGTGGTCAGCCAGATCCAGAGCGAGCTGGGCATCGGCCTCGGCCAGACCACCGCGGACGGGCGTTTCACCCTGCTGCCGGTGTGCTGCCTGGGCAACTGCGACAAGGCCCCGGCGCTGATGATCGACGACGACACCTTTGGCGACGTGCAACCTGCCGGCGTCTCCAAGCTGCTGGAGGGTTACGTATGACCATCACTTCCTTCGGCCCGGCCAACCGCATCGCGCGCTCGGCCGAAACCCACCCGCTGACCTGGCGCCTGCGTGACGACGGCGAGCCGGTCTGGCTGACCGAGTATGAATCGAAGAACGGCTATGCCGCCGCGCGCAAGGCGCTGGCCGACATGTCCGCCGACGACATCGTGCAGAGCGTCAAGGACTCCGGCCTCAAGGGCCGTGGCGGCGCGGGCTTCCCCACTGGCGTGAAGTGGGGCCTGATGCCCAAAGACGAATCCATGAACATCCGCTACCTGCTGTGCAACGCGGACGAAATGGAGCCCAACACCTGGAAAGACCGCATGCTGATGGAGCAACAGCCCCATCTGCTGGTCGAGGGCATGCTGATCAGCGCCCGCGCGCTGAAGGCCTACCGTGGCTACATCTTCCTGCGTGGCGAATACACCACCGCGGCGAAGAACCTCAACCGCGCCATCGATGAAGCCAAGGCCGCCGGCCTGCTGGGCAAGAACATCCTCGGTTCGGGCTTCGACTTCGAGCTGTTCGTGCACACTGGTGCCGGGCGTTACATCTGCGGTGAAGAAACCGCGTTGATCAACTCGCTCGAAGGCCGTCGCGCCAACCCGCGCTCCAAGCCGCCCTTCCCGGCCGCTGTCGGCGTGTGGGGCAAGCCGACCTGCGTGAACAACGTCGAGACCCTGTGCAACGTGCCGGCCATCGTCGCCAACGGCAACGACTGGTACAAGTCGCTGGCCCGCGAAGGCAGCGAAGACCACGGCACCAAGCTGATGGGCTTCTCCGGCAAGGTGAAGAACCCGGGCCTGTGGGAGCTGCCGTTCGGCGTCACCGCCCGCGAGCTGTTCGAGGACTACGCCGGCGGCATGCGCGACGGCTTCAAGCTCAAGTGCTGGCAGCCTGGTGGCGCCGGTACCGGCTTCCTGTTGCCCGAGCACCTCGATGCGCAGATGTATGCGGGTGGCATCGCCAAGGTCGGCACCCGTATGGGTACCGGCCTGGCCATGGCGGTCGACGACAGCGTCAACATGGTGTCTTTGCTGCGCAACATGGAAGAGTTCTTCGCCCGCGAATCGTGCGGCTGGTGCACCCCTTGCCGTGACGGCCTGCCGTGGAGTGTGAAGATGCTGCGCGCACTGGAAAACGGCCAGGGCCGCGCCGAAGACATCGAGACGCTGCTGGGGCTGGTCAACTTCCTCGGCCCAGGCCGTACCTTCTGTGCTCACGCACCAGGTGCCGTCGAGCCGTTGGGCAGTGCCATCAAATACTTCAGGTCCGAGTTCGAGGCCGGTGTCGCGCCAGCAACTGCTACCGACACTCTGCGCCCGAACCTGGCGAAGCCGATTGTGGTCGGCGCATAAAAAGATAGAACGCGGGTGGTCCGTGCCACCCGCCAGCCTGCAGGCCGGCCCGCATGAAGCGTGGCGTGCCACAGGCGTACAGATTTCCATTAGCCACGCCCGCTCACGCGGGCCAACGAAGAACTTTGAACAATGGCCACTATCCACGTAGACGGCAAAGCGCTCGAAGTCAACGGTGCGGACAACCTGTTACAGGCGTGTCTGTCACTCGGCCTCGATATCCCTTATTTCTGCTGGCACCCGGCGCTTGGTAGCGTCGGTGCCTGCCGGCAGTGTGCGGTCAAGCAGTACACCGACGAGAACGACACCCGTGGTCGTATCGTCATGTCCTGCATGACCCCTGCCTCCGACGGCACCTGGATCTCCATCGAAGACGAAGAGTCCAAGGCGTTCCGCGCCAGCGTCGTCGAATGGCTGATGACCAACCACCCGCACGACTGCCCGGTGTGCGAGGAAGGCGGTCACTGCCACCTGCAAGACATGACGGTAATGACCGGCCACAACGAGCGCCGCTACCGTTTCACCAAGCGTACCCACCAGAACCAGGACCTCGGCCCGTTCATCGCCCACGAGATGAACCGCTGCATCGCCTGCTACCGCTGCGTGCGCTACTACAAGGACTACGCCGGCGGCACCGACCTGGGCGTATACGGCGCCCACGACAACGTGTACTTCGGTCGCGTCGAAGACGGCGTGCTGGAAAGCGAGTTCTCCGGCAACCTCACCGAGGTCTGCCCGACCGGTGTGTTCACCGACAAGACCCACTCCGAGCGCTACAACCGCAAGTGGGACATGCAGTTCGCCCCGAGCATCTGCCATGGCTGCTCCAGCGGTTGCAACATCAGCCCCGGCGAGCGCTACGGCGAACTGCGCCGCATCGAGAACCGCTTCAACGGCTCGGTGAACCAGTACTTCCTGTGCGACCGCGGCCGCTTCGGCTACGGCTACGTCAACCGCAAGGACCGCCCACGCCAGCCACACCTGGCCGACGGCACCAAGCTGTCCCTCGACGCCGCCCTGGACAAGGCCGCCGACCTGCTGCGCGGCCGCACCATCGTCGGTATCGGCTCGCCACGCGCCAGCCTCGAGAGCAACTACGGCCTGCGCGAGCTGGTCGGTGCCGAATACTTCTACTCCGGTATGGAAGCTGGCGAACTGGCCCGCGTGCGCCTGGCGCTGAACGTGCTGAACGACAGCCCGCTGCCGGTGCCGACCCTGCGCGACATCGAAGACCACGACGCCGTGTTCGTGCTCGGCGAAGACCTCACCCAGACCGCCGCCCGTGTTGCCCTGGCCGTGCGCCAGGCCACCAAGGGCAAGGCCGAGGCCATGGCCGACGCCATGCGCGTGCAGCCTTGGCTGGACGCCGCGGTGAAGAACATCGGCCAGCACGCGCTGTACCCGCTGTTCATCGCTTCGCTGGCTGAAACCAAGCTGGACGACGTGGCCGAAGAGTGTGTACACGCCGCACCTGCGGACCTGGCCCGCATCGGTTTCGCCGTGGCCCACGCCATCGACCCAAGCGCCCCTGCCGTCGAAGGACTGGACACTGAAGCCAAGGCCCTGGCCCAGCGCATCGCCGACGCCCTGGTCGCTGCCAACCGCCCGCTGGTGGTCGCCGGTACCTCGCTGGCGGATCCTGCGCTGATCGAAGCCGCCGCCAACATCGCCAAGGCCCTCAAGCTGCGCGAGAAGAACGGTTCGCTGAGCCTGGTCGTGCCTGAGGCCAACAGCCTGGGCATGGCGATGATGGGCGGTGAGTCCGTCGACGCGGCGCTGGACGCCGTGATCAGCGGCAAGGCCGACGCCATCGTCGTGCTGGAAAACGACCTGTACGCCCGCGTACCGGCCGCCAAGGTCGACGCAGCCATGGCCGCGGCCAAGGTGGTGATCGTCGCCGACCACTCGAAAACCCCAACAGTCGACCGCGCCCACCTGGTGCTGCCAGCCGCCTCGTTCGCCGAAGGCGACGGCACCCTGGTCAGCCAGGAAGGCCGTGCCCAGCGCTTCTTCCAGGTGTTCGACCCGCAGTACCTGGACAGCAGCATCCAGATCCACGAAGGCTGGCGCTGGATGCACGCCCTGCGTGCGACCCTGCTGAACAAGCCGGTGGACTGGACCCAACTGGACCACGTCACCAGCGCCTGCGCCGAAGCCGCCCCGCAACTGGCCGGCATTGTCAACGCAGCGCCAAGCGCCGCATTCCGCATCAAGGGCATGAAACTGGCCCGCGAGCCGCTGCGCTACTCTGGCCGTACCGCCATGCGCGCCAACATCAGCGTGCACGAGCCGCGTACCCCACAGGACAAGGACACCGCGTTCGCCTTCTCCATGGAAGGCTACTCGGGCTCGGCCGAACCGCGCCAGCAGGTGCCGTTCGCCTGGTCGCCGGGCTGGAACTCGCCGCAAGCCTGGAACAAGTTCCAGGACGAAGTCGGTGGCCACCTGCGTGCCGGTGACCCGGGCGTGCGCCTGATCGAGTCGCAAGGCGATCGCCTGAGCTGGTTCAGCGCCATCCCGGGCGCGTTCAACCCGGCTCGCGGCACCTGGACCGCGGTACCTTTCTTCCACCTGTTCGGCAGCGAAGAGTCCTCTTCCCGCGCCGCCCCGGTGCAGGAGCGCATTCCGGCCGCCTACGTCGGCCTGGCCAAGTCCGAAGCCGACCGCCTGGGCGTCAACGACGGTGCGATGCTGAGCCTGAACGTGGCCGGCGTGTCACTGCGCCTGCCGCTGCGTATCAATGAAGAACTGGGCGCTGGCCTGGTTGCGTTGCCCAAAGGCCTGGCCGGCATTCCGCCCGCCATCTTCGGTGCAGCCGTCGAAGGCCTGCAGGAGGCAGCACAATGAGCTGGTTCACCCCCGAAGTGATCGATGTGATCATTCAGGTCGTCAAGGCCATCGTGGTGCTGCTGGCCGTGGTGGTCTGCGGCGCGCTGCTCAGCTTCGTCGAGCGTCGCCTGCTGGGCTGGTGGCAGGACCGCTACGGCCCGAACCGCGTCGGCCCGTTCGGCATGTTCCAGATCGCCGCCGACATGCTGAAGATGTTCTTCAAGGAAGACTGGAACCCGCCCTTCGTCGACAAGATGATCTTCACCCTGGCGCCTGTGGTGGCCATGAGTGCGCTGCTGATCGCCTTCTCGATCATCCCGATCACCCCGGGCTGGGGCGTGGCCGACCTGAACATTGGCCTGCTGTTCTTCTTCGCCATGGCCGGCCTGTCGGTCTACGCCGTGCTGTTCGCCGGCTGGTCGTCGAACAACAAGTACGCCCTGCTCGGCAGCCTGCGGGCCTCGGCGCAGACCGTGTCGTACGAAGTGTTCCTGGGCCTGGCGCTGATGGGCGTGGTGGTGCAGGTGGGTTCGTTCAACATGCGCGACATCGTTGACTACCAGGCCCAGAACCTGTGGTTCATCATTCCGCAGTTCTTCGGCTTCTGCACCTTCTTCATCGCTGGCGTCGCCGTGACCCACCGTCACCCGTTCGACCAGCCGGAAGCGGAACAGGAACTGGCCGACGGCTACCACATCGAATACGCCGGCATGAAATGGGGCATGTTCTTCGTCGGTGAGTACATCGGCATCATCCTCATCTCGGCGCTGCTGGTGACCCTGTTCTTCGGTGGCTGGCACGGCCCGTTCGGCCTGCTGCCGCAGGTGCCGTTCCTGTGGTTCGCCCTGAAGACCGCGTTCTTCATCATGCTGTTCATCCTGCTGCGCGCCTCGATCCCGCGCCCACGCTATGACCAGGTGATGGACTTCAGCTGGAAGTTCTGCCTGCCGCTGACCCTGATCAATTTGCTGGTGACCGCTGCGATCGTGCTTTACAACACGCCAGCCGTCGCGGCCCAGTGAGGATTTGACCCATGTTCAAGTATATCGGCGACATCGTTAAGGGCACCGGCACCCAGCTGCGCAGCCTGGCAATGGTGTTCTCCCACGGGTTCCGCAAGCGCGACACCCTGCAGTACCCCGAAGAACCCGTGTACCTGCCGCCGCGCTACCGTGGCCGCATCGTCCTCACCCGCGACCCCGACGGCGAGGAGCGCTGCGTGGCGTGCAACCTCTGCGCGGTGGCCTGCCCGGTCGGCTGTATCTCGCTGCAGAAGGCCGAGACCGAGGACGGCCGTTGGTACCCCGAGTTCTTCCGCATCAACTTCTCGCGCTGCATCTTCTGCGGCCTGTGCGAAGAGGCGTGCCCGACCACCGCGATCCAGCTGACTCCGGATTTCGAAATGGCCGAGTTCAAGCGTCAGGACCTGGTGTACGAGAAAGAAGATCTGCTGATCTCCGGCCCCGGCAAGAACCCTGACTACAACTTCTACCGTGTTGCGGGTATGGCGATCGCTGGCAAGCCGAAGGGCTCAGCACAGAACGAAGCCGAGCCGATCAACGTGAAGAGCTTGCTCCCATAAGGACAGAAAGATGGAATTCGCTTTCTACTTCGCATCCGGTGTCGCCGTTGTCTCCACGCTGCGCGTGGTGACCGGCACCAACCCGGTGCACGCCCTGCTCTACCTGATCATCTCGCTGATTTCCGTGGCGATGATCTTCTTCTCCCTCGGCGCCCCCTTCGCCGGTGCCCTGGAAGTGATCGCCTACGCCGGTGCCATCATGGTGCTGTTCGTCTTCGTGGTGATGATGCTCAACCTCGGGCCGGCCTCGGTCGCCCAAGAGCGTGGCTGGCTCAAGCCGGGTATCTGGGCGGGGCCTGTGATCCTCGCCGCCCTGCTGCTGCTGGAGCTGCTCTACGTGCTGTTCGTCACCCCGTCGGGCGCCGCCATCAGCGGTACCACCGTCAGCGCCAAAGAGGTCGGCATCAGCCTGTTCGGGCCGTACCTGCTGGTGGTCGAACTGGCGTCGATGCTGCTGCTCGCGGCAGCCGTCACCGCCTTCCACCTGGGCCGCAACGAGGCGAAGGAGTAAATCATGGGTGCTATCCCTCTCGAGCATGGTCTGGCGGTCGCCGGCATCCTGTTCTGCTTAGGTCTGGTTGGCCTGATGGTCCGCCGCAACATCCTCTTCGTGCTCATGAGCCTGGAAGTCATGATGAACGCCGCTGCCCTGGCGTTCATCGTCGCCGGTGCCCGTTGGGTCCAACCCGACGGCCAGGTGATGTTCATTCTGGTGATCAGCCTGGCAGCCGCCGAGGCCAGCATTGGCCTGGCGATCCTGCTGCAGCTGTATCGCCGCTTCCACACTCTCGACATCGATGCTGCCAGTGAGATGCGCGGATGAACCTTATCTTCCTGACGTTCGTATTCCCCCTGATCGGCTTCCTGCTGCTGTCGTTCTCGCGCGGCCGCTGGTCCGAGAACCTGTCGGCGCTGATCGGCGTCGGCTCGGTCGGTCTGTCGGCGGCCACCGCCGCCTACGTGATCTGGCAGTTCAACGTTGCCCCGCCTGAAGGCGGCGCTTACAGCCAGCTGCTGTGGCAGTGGATGTCGGTGGACGGCTTCGCGCCGAACTTCACCCTGTACGTGGATGGCCTGTCGGTCACCATGCTGGGCGTGGTCACCGGCGTGGGCTTCCTGATCCACCTGTTCGCCTCCTGGTATATGCGTGGCGAAGCCGGCTACTCGCGCTTCTTCTCGTACACCAACCTGTTCATCGCCAGCATGCTGTTCCTGGTGCTGGGCGACAACCTGCTGTTCATCTACTTCGGCTGGGAAGGCGTGGGCCTGTGCTCGTACCTGTTGATCGGTTTCTACTACAGCAACCGCAACAACGGTAACGCGGCACTGAAGGCATTCATCGTCACCCGCATCGGCGACGTGTTCATGGCCATCGGCCTGTTCATCCTGTTTGTCCAGCTGGGTACCCTGAACGTGCAGGAACTGCTGGTACTGGCGCCGCAGAAGTTCCAGGCCGGTGACACCTGGATGGTCCTGGCGACCCTGATGCTGCTGGGTGGCGCGGTCGGTAAATCGGCCCAGCTGCCGCTGCAGACCTGGCTGGCCGACGCGATGGCCGGCCCGACCCCGGTTTCGGCACTGATCCACGCCGCCACCATGGTGACCGCGGGCGTGTACCTGATCGCCCGTACCAACGGCCTGTTCCTGCTGGCGCCGGATGTGCTGCACCTGGTCGGCGTCGTGGGCGGCGTGACCCTGGTCCTGGCCGGCTTCGCCGCCCTGGTGCAGACCGACATCAAGCGTATCCTCGCCTACTCGACCATGAGCCAGATCGGCTACATGTTCCTGGCCCTGGGCGTCGGCGCCTGGGACGCGGCGATCTTCCACCTGATGACCCACGCCTTCTTCAAGGCCCTGCTGTTCCTTGCCTCCGGTGCGGTGATCGTCGCCTGCCACCACGAGCAGAACATCTTCAAGATGGGCGGCCTGTGGAAGAAGCTGCCGCTGGCCTATGCCAGCTTCGTGGTCGGTGGCGCCGCCCTGGCCGCCCTGCCGATCCTGACCGTGGGCTTCTACTCCAAGGACGAGATCCTCTGGGAAGCCTTCGCCAGCGGCAACAGCGGCCTGCTGTACGCCGGCCTGGTCGGCGCATTCATGACCTCGCTGTACACCTTCCGCCTGATCTTCATCGCCTTCCACGGCGAAGCCAAGACCGAAGCCCACGCCGGCCACGGCATCAGCCACTGGCTGCCGCTGGGCGTGCTGATCGTGCTGTCGACCTTCGTCGGCGCCTGGATCCACCCGCCACTGGCAGGCGTGCTGCCTGAAAGCGCCGGCCACGCCGGTGGCGAAGCCAAGCACTCGCTGGAAATCGCCTCGGGCGCCATCGCCATCGCCGGTATCCTGCTGTCGGCCCTGCTGTTCCTGGGCAAGCGTCGCCTGGTCACCGCGATCGCCAACAGTGGTATCGGTCGCGTCCTGTCGGCCTGGTGGTTCGCCGCCTGGGGCTTCGACTGGATCTACGACAAGCTCTTCGTCAAACCTTACCTGCTGATCAGCCACATCCTGCGCAAGGATCCGGTTGACCGCAGCATCGGCCTCATTCCTCGCCTGGCTCGCGGCGGTCACGTCGCCATGAGCAAGACCGAGACCGGCCAGCTGCGCTGGTACACCGCTTCGATCGCCGTCGGTGCCGTACTGGTACTCGGTGCCGTGGTAGTGGCCGCGGTATGACCATGAATCTTGCGACTTTGCCAAAGGAAACCAACCCGTCATGATTTTGCCTTGGCTGATCCTGATCCCCTTCATCGGCGGCTTCCTGTGCTGGCTGGGTGAGCGCTTCGGCTCCACCCTGCCGCGCTGGATCGCGCTGCTGACCATGTCCCTGCTGCTTGGCATCGGCCTGTGGCTGTGGGCGAACGGCAACTACACTCTGGCCCCGGCGCCGGGTGCCGAACCGGCCTGGGCCCTCGAATACAAGGTCGAGTGGATCAAGCGCTTCGGCATCAGCATCCACCTGGCCCTCGACGGCCTGTCGCTGCTGATGATCCTGCTCACCGGCCTGCTCGGCGTGCTGTCGGTGCTGTGTTCGTGGAAAGAGATCCAGCGCCACGTCGGCTTCTTCCACCTCAACCTGATGTGGATTCTCGGCGGCGTGGTCGGTGTGTTCCTGGCCCTGGACCTGTTCCTGTTCTTCTTCTTCTGGGAAATGATGCTGGTGCCGATGTACTTCCTCATCGCGCTCTGGGGTCACAGCTCGTCGGACGGCAAGAAGACGCGGATCTACGCGGCGACCAAGTTCTTCATCTTCACCCAGGCCAGCGGCCTGATCATGCTGGTGGCGATCCTCGGTCTGGTGCTGGTCAACTACAACAGCACCGGCGTAATCACCTTCAATTACAGCGACCTGCTCAAGGCCGAACTGCCGGCCGGCGTCGAGTACATCCTGATGCTGGGCTTCTTCATCGCCTTCGCGGTGAAACTGCCGGTGGTGCCGTTCCACTCCTGGCTGCCGGACGCCCACGCCCAGGCGCCGACCGCCGGTTCCGTGGACCTGGCCGGTATCCTGCTGAAGACTGCGGCCTACGGCCTGCTGCGCTTCGCCCTGCCGCTGTTCCCGAACGCTTCGGCCGAGTTCGCGCCGATCGCCATGACCTTGGGCCTGATCGGTATCTTCTACGGGGCCTTCCTGGCCTTCGCGCAAACCGACATCAAGCGCCTGGTGGCCTTCTCCAGCGTTTCGCACATGGGCTTCGTGCTGATCGGCATCTACTCCGGCAGCCAGCAGGCCCTGCAGGGCGCGGTGATCCAGATGCTGGCCCACGGCCTGTCGGCCGCCGCGCTGTTCATCCTGGCCGGCCAGCTGTACGAGCGCCTGCACACCCGTGACATGCGCGAGATGGGTGGCCTGTGGCACCGCATCGCTTATCTGCCAGCCATCAGCCTGTTCTTCGCCGCCGCCTCACTGGGCCTGCCGGGTACCGGCAACTTCGTCGGCGAGTTCCTGATCCTGATCGGCAGCTTCGCCCACGTCCCATGGATCACCGTGATCGCCACCACCGGCCTTGTGTTCGGCTCGGTGTACTCGCTGATCATGATCCACCGCGCCTACTTCGGCCCGGCCAAGGCCGACACCGTGCTGGCCGGCATGGACAGTCGCGAGCTGATCATGGTGCTGGGCCTGGCTGGCCTCTTGATCCTGCTGGGCGTGTATCCGCAGCCGTTCCTCGACACCTCTGCCGCCACCATGAGCGGTGTGCAGCAGTGGCTCGGTTCCGCTTTCACTCAACTCGCTTCGGCCCGGTAAGAGCGCTATGGAATTCACCACTCAACACTTCATCGCATTGGCGCCGATGCTGATCACCACCATCACCACGGTGGTGGTGATGCTGGCGATCGCCTGGAAGCGCAACCACTCGCAGACCTTCCTGCTGTCCACCGTGGGCCTGAACCTGGCCCTGCTGTCGATCCTGCCGGCGCTGAAGGTCGCGCCCCTGGCGGTGACCTCGCTGGTGACCATCGACAAGTTCGCCTGCCTGTACATGGCGATCATCCTGGTGGCCACCCTGGCCTGCGTCACCCTCGCCCACGCCTACCTCGGCGAAGGCTCCAAAGGCTTCCCAGGCAACCGTGAAGAGCTGTACCTGCTGCTGCTGATGTCGGCACTGGGTGGCCTGGTGCTGGTCAGCGCCAACCACCTGGCCGGCCTGTTCATCGGCCTGGAGCTGCTGTCGGTGCCGGTCTACGGCCTGGTGGCGTATGCGTTCTTCAACAAGCGCTCGCTGGAAGCCGGCATCAAGTACATGGTGCTGTCGGCCGCCGGTTCCGCCTTCCTGCTGTTCGGCATGGCGCTGCTGTATGCCGACGCCGGCGCCCTGACCTTCGACCAGCTGGGCAAGGCCCTGGCCGCTACCAGCATGCCAAGCCTGCTGGCGCAACTGGGCCTGGGCATGATGCTGGTGGGCCTGGCCTTCAAGCTGTCGCTGGTGCCGTTCCACCTGTGGACCCCGGACGTGTATGAAGGCGCCCCGGCGCCGGTCGCCGCGTTCCTGGCCACCGCCAGCAAGGTCGCGGTATTCGCCGTGGTCGTGCGCCTGTTCATGCTCTCCCCCGCCGCCAGCAGCGGCGTACTGAGCACCGTACTGGCAGTCATCGCCGTGGCGTCGATCATCATCGGCAACCTGCTGGCGCTGACCCAGAGCAACCTCAAGCGCCTGCTGGGTTACTCATCCATCGCCCACTTCGGCTACCTGGTCATCGCCCTGGTCGCCAGCAAGGGCCTGGCCCTGGAAGCCATGGGCGTGTATCTGGTCACCTACGTGATCACCAGCCTCGGCGCCTTCGGCGTGATCACCCTGATGTCCTCGCCATACGCCGGCCGTGACGCCGACGCCCTGTACGAGTACCGCGGCCTGTTCTGGCGCCGTCCGTACCTGACCGCGGTACTGACCGTGATGATGCTGTCGCTGGCCGGTATCCCGCTGACCGCAGGCTTCATCGGCAAGTTCTACATCATCGCCACCGGCGTCGAGTCGCACCTTTGGTGGCTGGTCGGCGCCCTGGTGATCGGTAGCGCCATCGGCGTGTACTACTACCTGCGTGTCATGGTCACCCTGTACCTGGTCGAGCCGAACTTGCGTCGCCACGACGCCCCGCTGAAGTGGGAACAGCGCACCGGCGGCGTGATGCTGCTGGCCATCGCGATCCTTGCCTTCGTGCTGGGCGTGTACCCGCAGCCGCTGCTGGAGATGGTGCAGCAGGCTGGTTTGCAACTGATCGGCTGATCGGCTGCCAGCAACACAAGACACCCCGCCTCGGCGGGGTGTTCTTTTTTGGGGCCGCTTTGCGGCCCTTTCGCCGGCAAGCCAGCTCCCACAGAACAACAGCGATCCCTGTGGGAGCCGGCTTGCCGGCGAAAGGGCTGCAACGCAGCCCCATGGCTATTACAGATCGACCACTGTGCTTCGTCTGCCCTTTGCAGCGTCAGACTCCCGCACCCGATCTGGAACCTCGTCCCCATGCGCCCCACCCTGCCCTACTCCCTGCTGGCCCTGTTCGTCGCCGGCTCCGCCCAGGCCGCCAACCGCGTCGAACTCGACCAGGTGCTGATCCAGGACCATCAACAGTCCGAGCTGGAAGCCGCCGCCGATCACCTGCGTGAAATCCCCGGCGCCAGCAACCTGGTGGACATGGACAAGGTGGGCCAGGGCCGGGTGGCGACCAATCAGGATGTGCTGGCCTACCAGCCGGGAGTGTTCGCCCAGTCGGCGGGCAACGACGGCATCAAGCTGTCGATCCGTGGTTCGGGCATCAACCGCGCGCCGGGTGCCCACGGTTCGGGCGTCTACACGATGTTCGACGGCCTGCCGCTGACAGGTCCCGGCGGCACGCCCTATGAGCTGTTCGAACCGCTGTGGCTGAGCCGCGCCGAAGTGCTGCGCGGTGCCAACGGTTTCGCCCAGGGCTCGCTGGCCCTGGGCGGCGCGATCAACTACGTGACCCACACCGGCTACGATGCCGCACCCTTGCAGGTGCGCTACGAAGTCGGCAGCCGTGGCTACCAGCGCCGGCACATCAGCTCCGGGCAGGTGCTGGGCAACCTCGACTATTACGTAGCGCTTACCGACGCCGAGTACGACGGCTTCCAGCGGCACAGCAGTGGCAGCGCCAAGGGCATCGCCGCCAACGTCGGCTATCGCTTCAACCCGAACCTGGAGACGCGCTTCTACCTGCGCTACCGCGAGACCGAGAACGATCTGGCCGGACGCCTGACCAAAGGCCAGATCAAGCACGATCCACGCGCGGCAAACCCTGCCTACCTGGCCCGCGATGACAGCCGCCCGCAACCGGGCAGCACCTGGGTCGGCAACAAGACGACCTTCTTCCTGGATGACGATTCGCGCCTGGAGGCGGGGCTGGTCTATCACGACTACCCGATGGACCTGCGTGAAGGCCCGATGCGCCTGAAGGTCGCCTACACCGATGTCAGCGGCACGCTGAACTACTTGCGTCGTGACACCCTGTTTGGCCATGAGAGCAAGACCACGCTAGGCTGGCGCACCACCAAGCACCTGCCCAACAGCGGCGCCTCGCAGTTCGCCCGCCCCGGCGGCGACAATTTCGGGGCCCGCACCCGCGACTTCAGCTACCAAGGTTCGGACACTGTGTTGCATGCAGGCAACGATCTGGAGCTTATTCCGAACCTGTGGCTGACCACGGGCCTGGCGATGATCTACACCCGCCGTGAAAGCGATGTCACCTATCCAAGCAGTGGCGGCAAGGTCAGCCAGCATGACTGGGATTATGCGCCACGCCTGGGCCTGCGTTACGACATCCGCCCGGACCTGCAGGTCTACGGCAACCTCAGCCGCTCGGTGGAGCCGCCGCACCCGTGGTCGCTGGTCTGGAGCGCGCCGGTAAACAACCAGCCGATGAAGATGCAGAACCAGACCGCCACTACCCTGGAACTGGGCGCCCGCGGTGATTCGGCCCTGGGGCGCTGGGACCTGGCCTGGTACTACGCCCAAGTGCGCCACGAACTGCTGAACGTGGAAGTCGTGCAAGGTTTGCCGTTCAAGGAGTTCAACGCCAGCCCCACCGTGCACCAGGGCCTCGAAGCCGGCCTGGACAGCCTCCTCTGGGAGCAACCCGGCACCGGCAAGCTCAGCCTGCGCCAAGCCTACGCCTTCAGTGACTTCCACTACCGCGACGACGACAAGTTCGGCGACAACCGCCTGCCCGGCATCCCCATGCACTACTACCAGGCCGAACTGCGCTACGACTGGCCGGCGGGCTTCTACGCGGGGGTGAACACGCAGATGGCCTCCAAGGTGCAGGTGGACTATGCCAACAGCTACCACGCCGACGCCTACGCCCTGCTCGGCGCGCGGCTGGGCTGGGACTCGCCCAAGCGCGACTGGCAGACCTGGCTGGACTTGCGCAACCTGACCAACAAGCGTTACGCGGCGACGGTGACGCCGGGGTACAACGATGCCGGGCAGGACATCGCCCGCTCGACGCCGGGGGAAGGGTTCGGGGTGTATGCGGGGGTGTCCTACAGTTTTCGCTGACTGGTGGCTAGGTCTTCACTGCGCTGCCGTTGCTCATCCAACTCAACAACCGTACGCAACAAAGCTCGGAAAAATGCCGCACGGGGGAAGGTAAGGTTGGCAGCAGCGCCACGCACAAGCCAGTTCGGGTGATCCTGTAAGGGCAACACATAAGTCCAGTGGTCCGACTTCACTTCTGCCAACAAAGTGGAGCCCGGCAACACGGCATCGGCGGCAAGCATCTGGCCATCATTGCGAGGATCGATTCTGGCAAGGCGTTCGTAGAAAGGACGTAAACCTGGAGAAACATCTCCGGCAACAGTGTAAGCAAGCACCGTATAGCTGTTTACCCCAGGTAGCCGGGGATGGCTCGCCAGCCAACGGACGCGCTCACGTCGGGTAAGGCTCGTGACCTCATGTCCGTCCGAGCGGGTACACTGCAATGCTTCGAATCGAGAGGCAAGCTTCTGGTAAAGGTCGTCATGGGAATCGGCCAGCGGGGTACCCATCACAACGCCAGACAGCGACACGAACGACAATGGCGCTCGGGGCGATCCGCTGTCCTCCAGTCGCGCAAGGGCTACCAGGGTGTCCGCCACGCCTTTCGAGTACCCGACGACGATAACCCGGGATACTGTCGGGTCCGTCGCCTCCTGACGGATCGCATCAGCTATCGCCATGCCATTGGTCATGGACGAGACTCTTCCCCCCACCGCCACGGCACGTACTCGTCGAAGCCCAAGGGATGCCAAGTAGGTATAACCTTCTGTGAGATTGCGCGCCGGAGTTCTGGTAACGCCATCACTGAACGGAAGCGACTGATCGGCTACACAGTCACCAAAGATTCCTGGGATCACTAGCACGGAAACGCCCCGTAACGAAGCTTCGGACGTCGGACGGGCAATTGCCCTGTCTGGCCAATGGATCCACGCCTGGACATGGCTTGCACGCCCTAACGGAGATCGGGCCAACTCCGCCGCAAAATGGTTGGCAAACAGCTGCCGATCATCACCTATGCCCGCCGCACCGATAGGTAGCGAGGCGACAGTGAAGGAGCTGGGGATAGGGGATGCCAGCATCTCGGGTTTACAGCCGGACAAACCTGCCAGAGCCCAGGGAATGAGGACGACCAGCCCCCATCGGCACACACTTGAGGTTTTGCCAGCCATTGGCTTCTCCCGTTACATGCACGCCTGGAAAAATGTAGCAGCACACGGCGAAGTCGGCGCAGCAACCTCGATAGCAAAACACCACCATCGACCATTGACCGATGGCTTTTGTCAGCTAGATTGAATGATGGCATTTGGATACACGGACCACACCCGTGTGCATTGCTCAAGCATCGGTTCGATGCAGGGCAAAGCAGGAGCCGAGCATGATGAAAGCCGGTTTGATTGCCACTGTCATATTCTTCGGCCAGCTCAACCTGGCCTCTGCAACTGCGCCAACTCAGAGCATACTTGTTCAAGTGGCGTTGCCACCGGACACCGGCTTCGACCTCGGAACATTGAAGTCGAACCTGCCCAAACAGGTCAACGTTGAAGTGAGGCTGGCGTCCGAGGCCTCGGACGTTGTCGAACAGGTACATCAAGGGAAAATCGACATTGCGCTTGTACCGACCAGTGATATCAGTCGCTATGCGCCGAACTTCGCAGTATTCGACTTACCGTTCAGCGTAAGCAAAGGCGCGGAAGATAAACTCTTTTCCGGTGCTTTCGGTCAGGACACCACTCCTTATCTGCTCTCCAGCCTGAAGAGTTCGGATCTCGGCCAGATTGGTGTTGCGCTGTATGTCGACACGTACGTACTCGCTAGTCAGACACCGGCCAGGTCGCCCGGCGACTACCGCGGCAGCAAGGTGGCGCTGTTGCAGGACAGCCCGATGCGCGCCCCCCTTGAGGCTGCTGGTGCGCACCTGGTGCTGATGCAGGACAATCGACAGATTGCCAGAGCCTTGGAGCGTGGAAAGATTGATGCCGCCGAACTGCCCATGAGGGAGTTGGGGCATTCATTCGATACCCCTTACATAGCCATGACCGCTCATCGTTTCTCTGCCTTGGCCGTCATCTATAACAAGGCCAAGTATGCGCAGCTTTCCGCCGAGTTGCGCGAGCGAATTGACTCCGCATTCAGAACAACCCGCAACGCCATGTACCGGCCAAGGCCATCCTTTGCCGAGAATGAACTGGATGTGGACGTTAATATCCGTAACGAATGGCGCCACCTGGTCGAAAAAACACAATGGGAATCGATCGCGCGAGTCGATAAAGCGCTGTTGGCTGCGCTGCAGGAGCCTCTGGTTTTTCATCCGGTGAGTCATACAGGCGAGCCAGGCAGCGATCTGCGCTGGAACACCTGGTATCAGTCGGGCAGCAAAACGTTCAGCCAGCAACTTTATCCAGACCGCGAGTACGATCTGACGCTCGATTTAGGCCGCACCTCCTATCCCGGCGCCCTTGCGACCGCAGCAGAGAAATGGATTTTCAGAGAAATCCAACGAACTCCGGAAGGCGCCGACATATCCCTGTTGATTCGCCCTGTCATTACCAGTGATCTCCTGACCGCACGCCCGGACCAACCACTGACCGCGAAGGTACTCAAGATAAAGCGGAGCAGGCTGATTGCGCAGACCAGCGATGTACAATTGGTCGAGCAAGCCGCAAGTCACGGCATACCACCACAGACGCTTTCCAAGGTTCTTTCCGTCAGTGAGCCGCTCACCTGGCCCATTGTCGTGGCCAATCGAACGGGCTGTGCACAGATTGCCTTCTCCATCTGGAACTTCAGTGGATTGCGGCCTCTCGACCAGATCGTGGTCAATGTCCCGGTGGTGGCGGATGCCGGCAACCCCGCACCTGACTGCAAAGCAACCATTGACGGCGGCATCGACAGCCTGCTGTCACTGGATGCACACGATACCCCATCGCAAGCCGATGCTGCCCTGCAGTTCTTTGACACTGGCAGCAAGCGTGAAGGCGACGCCAAGACCGTAGCCGTTTTCGTCAGCCGCGCCGAGTTGCAAAGCGCTGTGGACAGTGGCCACCCGCCTCCCGTCTATGCCTGGACGCTCAAGGAAGAACTGTCCCGTTTTCTTCAACAACCCGATAATCTGCAACACTCGATTGCCAAGGCTCATGATGAAATCAACCAGCAACGCCCCTACGACAGCGTCGTACGGCAGCTTTCCGCGTCCATTTTCAACGCCCGTGAACGCAGCGAAGACGCCGTGACCGAGCACGCGAAAAACGCGCTGAGGCAGCTTGCCGCGCAGCCCACCCCTGCCACATTGCTCACCCGCTACTTCGATAACGATGGATCGATTCAATATCTGCCACTCGCATTACTGGCAGCCGATGCCCAGGAGCGGGTCCTGTCGAGAAGATTGACGATCGTTCAACCGGTAGCTGAACCCAAGTCACTGCCCAAGGACAGTTGCGTCGATAACTGGGACCTGGCCATTCCCGACCGCCTTGAGGGTGCCCGGGCCGAAGCAGCCGAGCTGCTTGCAAAGTCGGACTGGCGTCCGACGGCTGCCGGGGACCGTTGGTACCGTGACAATCCTCAATTGTTCGACTTCCTCAGATCACGAGGTGACGATCACCCTCCTCGCACCGGCTTGCTGCTGCTTGCACACCACGATAAAGGCGGCATTACCTACGCGTGGGATGAAAAACCTGATCGTGTCATCAATGCGGAAGTACGCAGAGCATTCGGAACAGGCAGCTTCGCAGTGCTGGCAGCCTGCGCCACAAGCGGTGCATCCCGGGAGAGCCGCAACTTCATGAACCATTTGCTGGACAACGGTATGGAAGCTGTTATCACCTCTCCGTTTCAAGTCGACACGGCATTCGGCACTCGCTTCGCCGTCAGCTTCGCCAACACTGTCAAGAACGCTCAGGACAAAGGTGAGCCGGCCAGACTGATCGACCTGTTCAACCGTGCAGTGGATGACACGATGCAGGCCTATCACGACCAACCCGGCTACAGCGACATGGCCTTGGAATTACAGATCATCGGCAATCACGATGTGAAACTTTGCAGCCCCACCGTAGCAAAACACTAGGGAGAGGGAATGCCATGCGTGGCGCAGTTAGGGCTTCATTGCTCACCGTTTTGATGTTTCTGCTACCCAACGGCTCGGCCATGGCCGCGGCACGGGTGAGCGTCTTGATCAGTGACCTGCATTTCGGTCTGGGCAAAGAATCCAATGGTCGGTGGCATCCCTATGAAGACTTCCGCTGGCCGAATGCTCTGGAAGGTTTCCTGCAAGCGCTTTCCAGCGAATACGGTGACAACATCGATCTGGTCATCGTCGGGGACTTCCTGGAGTTGTGGCAAACACCCGCCGACATTCCTTGCAGCAGCGGTTCGGCCGACGCAGGCTGCACAGTAGGTGAGATGACGCGCCTGGCAGCCCGGATCAGCAAGGCACATGTCCATGAGCTGTCGCTGCTCGGCGATTTCGCACGCAGGGGAGACAACCATCTGTATGTTATTCCGGGCAACCATGACGCCGCATTGCTTGTGCCTCAGGTTTGGCAGCAGGTCTATCCAGCGTTCGGCGATACCCGGGGCCGGGCGCAACTAGTCACCAGCGGCATCTGGC
Source organism: Pseudomonas sp. TE6288 (assembly GCF_054062095.1). NCBI lineage: Bacteria > Pseudomonadati > Pseudomonadota > Gammaproteobacteria > Pseudomonadales > Pseudomonadaceae > Pseudomonas > Pseudomonas sp. TE6288. The sequence goes on along the minus strand of NZ_JBSSEW010000003.1, from coordinate 49,070 downwards.
AATCAGCGGACAAACACGTGGTTGCCGAACATGGGCATCAAATCGGCAGCGATGTGAACTCGTTCGCGAAATGGCCGTCCGTAACCACCAGAGGCAATGATGGAATACGCTTCATGGTAAGGCCATGGGGAGAACGGTTCGTTCAGCAACTGTTCAACACCGAAGAACGCGCCTACCCGGTAATCGATAATCTCAGCCCGGAGACAGCAGGTGCTCGTTACCGCATGCATGAACGAGGCTGGCTTGGAACCTTGGCCGACACAGCCAGGTTCATCGCCTTCAACATTTTCGAAACATCGCTGACCCAGAAAGCCGATGGGCTGGGCAAACAAGACCCTGGCCAGGACAACTTCAGCCGCAAGGCGGCAGAACGCGCCGGGCACCAGCTGTTTTTACTATCGCTTCCCGCTAAAGACCCACTGCGAGAGCTGATCGAAGGCGTGGATGAACAGCAGGTAGCCATGCGCAATCAACTCGACACACTGGTTACCCAGCTTTCCGACGATGATCTCAATACGTTGTGCCGCACGGCAGCCCGCCAGTCAAACGCTAATCCGTGCACCGATTCACTAGGGGCTTTGCTTACCAATGCCCTGGTCCCCCAAATGTCGATCTTCCGTTCGCATCTGGCCAACCGCCAACGAGAGCTGGGGGGCTTCGACATCTTCGTGTACGGTCACACGCACTTGTGGGAGTATCCCTGGAAGGTGACCAATGTCGCCGGCGAGGTCAGGAACATCACGGTAGTGAACACGGGAGCTTTCCAGCGCCTCGTCGATGATGCCGGCTTCGTGAAGATTGCCAAGGACAAGTCAATTTCACCCGCTCAGGCACTCAAACAATTGTCAGTGGAGGATCTTCAACCTTGCTACGGCTTGGTCGTGGTCGACCACGGTGCCGCAGTGGTACGCGCGCGGTTACGCTTGTGGCAAATGCAGGAAGGTGGCAACCAGGGCGTATTCAGGGAACCAGGCGTCAGCGACTGCCCACGTAACGGGCCGGACAAATGAGGTGACCAGTCCAAGCGCTCCTTCGGCAAGCTGTACCTGCGCGGTACTTGTCACTACGGCAACTGCACCTGCGGCTTGGTCGAGGCGAAGATCGCCCAGCTGGAAATGAACAGCGCCGCGATCAACGGCCCGATCACAAACCCGTTGAGCCCGAACACCGCCAACCCGCCCAAGGTCGAAACCAATACCAGGTAGTCCGGCATGCGCGTGTCCTTGCCCACCAGGATCGGCCGCAACAGGTTGTCCACCAGGCCGATCACCAGCACCCCGAACGCCGTCAGCACTATCCCCTTCCACAGCGCCCCGACCAGCAGGAAGTACACCGCCACCGGCGCCCAGACGATCCCCGCGCCCACCGCCGGCAGCAACGACAGGAACGCCATCAGCACCGCCCACACCAGCACGCTGGGAATGCCCAGTATCCAGAAGATCAGCCCGCCCAGCGCACCCTGGGTGATCGCCACCAGCAGGTTGCCCTTGACCGTGGCCCGCACCACGCGCTTGAACTTCAGCTGCAGACGGCGTTTCTGCTGCTCGGGCAGTGGCACCGCCTGGCGCACCTTGCGCGCCAGCTCCGCCCCCTCGCGCAGGAAGAAGAACAGCAGGTAGAGCATGATGCCGAAGCTCACCAGGAACTCGAAGGTGCCCTGGCCGAAGCTGAACGCCTGGCCGGCGAGGAACTGGCTGCCCTGGGTCGCCCACTTGGTGATCTTGTCGCGCAGGCCATCGAGGTTGCCCATGCCCATGCGGTCGAGGAAATGCTGGGCATAGGCCGGCAACATGTCCTTGCCCCGTTCGATATAGCCGGCGATATCCAGCTGGCCACTCTCGATGCGCTGGTACAACGCTGCCCCCTCCTGCACCAGCAGGGCGCTGATGATGATCACCGGCAGCACCGCCACCAGCAAGCAGGTGGCCAGGGCCACCGCCGTCGCCAGGTTGCGTCGCCCGCCACAGCGCAGCAACAGGTGGCGTTGCAGCGGTGCGAAGAGGATGCCGAGGATCACCGCCCAGAAGATCGCGCCGGAATACGGCAACATGATCCAGATGAAGGCGATGGTCACCAGGGCCAACAACACGGTCAGGGCTTTGTTCTGCAGTACGGTTTCGTTCATCGGCGTTCCTCGAGGGCTCAACCATTTAGTGCGCTGCGCATCGGTAAAAGTGCCGTTGACCCAGATCAATACTTGCAAGGCGCCGCCGCCTTAGCATCCGCGCCTTTTGCCCCGGTGCGCACCATGACCTCTCCCGCCAAGCCCGAACTGCTCGCCCCCGCCGGTACTCTCAAGACCATGCGCTATGCCTTCGCCTACGGCGCCGACGCGGTCTACGCCGGCCAGCCGCGCTACAGCCTGCGGGTGCGCAACAACGAATTCGACCATGCCAACCTGGCCCTCGGCATCCAGGAGGCGCAGGCCCTGGGCAAGCGCTTCTACGTGGTGGTCAACATCGCCCCGCACAATGCCAAGCTCAAGACCTTCCTCAAGGACCTGGCGCCGGTGATCGAGATGGGCCCGGATGCGCTGATCATGTCCGACCCTGGGCTGATCCTGCTGGTGCGCCAGCATTTCCCGCAGATGCCCATCCACCTCTCGGTGCAAGCCAACACGGTGAACTGGGCCAGCGTGAAGTTCTGGCAGGGCATGGGCCTGACCCGGGTGATCCTGTCGCGGGAGCTGTCGCTGGAAGAGATCGAGGAGATCCGCCAGCAGGTGCCAGAGATGGAACTGGAGGTGTTCGTGCATGGCGCGCTGTGCATGGCCTACTCCGGGCGTTGCCTGCTGTCAGGCTACCTCAACAAGCGCGATGCCAACCAGGGCACCTGCACCAATGCCTGCCGCTGGAAGTATGAGGCGACCCCGGCCACCGAGAACGCTACCGGCGACATCGTCCGCGAATTCGAACCCACGCTGGGCATAGGCGCCCCCACTGACCAGGTGTTCCTGTTGCAGGAGTCCAACCGCCCGGGCGAAGAAATGCCGGCGTTCGAGGACGAGCACGGCACCTACATCATGAACGCCAAGGACCTGCGCGCCATCCAGCACGTCGAGCGCCTGGCACATATGGGCGTGCATTCGTTGAAGATCGAGGGCCGTACCAAATCGCACTTCTACTGCGCCCGCGCCGTGCAGTCCTACCGCCAGGCCATCGATGACGCCGTGGCCGGACGGCCGTTCGACCGCGGCTTGATGGCCAGCCTCGAATCCCTCGCCCAGCGCGGTTACACCGAAGGCTTCCTGCGCCGCCATGTGCACGACGAGTACCAGAACTACCAGCGCGGCAACTCGGTGTCCGAGCGCCAGCAGTTCGTCGGCGAGCTGACCGGGGCGCGGGTCGATGGCCTGGCCGAGGTCAAGGTGAAGAACCGTTTCGCCGTGGGCGATCACTTGGAACTGATGACTCCGCGTGGCAACTACCATTTCGACCTGCACCGCCTGCGCAACCGTCAGCAGCAGGCCATCGAAGTGGCGCCGGGCGATGGCCATGTGGTCTACCTGCCGATCCCCGAGCAGGTATCCCTGGAGTTCGGCTTGCTGATGCGCGACCTGGAAAGCGCCGAGACGGCTGCCTGACAAATCTGTAATCCGCGCCTCAGCCAGCTGACAGGCACTGGCAGCGAGGATGGTGGCAGTTTCGTAGCGAGAGCACGCCATGCCACCGACTCCAACCCGCCGCACCTTCGTCAAGGGCCTGGGCGCCGCCACCGCCCTGGCCGGCCTCGGCCTGTGGCGCCCGCTGGCCCAGGCAGCAGAGGGGCGCTTGCCGCTGCACGACCTGAGTGGCCAGCAGTTCGAACTGTTCATCGGCCAGACCCCGGTCAATATCACCGGCCGCCCACGCACCGCGCAGACCATCAACGCCAGCCTGCCCGGCCCGCAGCTGCGCTGGCGCGAAGGCGACACCGTGACCCTGCGCGTGCGCAACCGCCTGGACCAGCCCACCTCGATCCACTGGCACGGCATCATCCTGCCGGCCAACATGGACGGCGTGCCGGGGCTGAGCTTCGCCGGCATCGAACCGGGCGGCGACTACCTCTACCAGTTCACCCTGCGCCAGAGCGGCACCTACTGGTACCACAGCCACTCCGGCTTGCAGGAGCAGGCCGGCGTGTACGGCGCCATCGTCATCGAACCCCGCGAGCCTGAGCCGCACAGGTACCAGCGCGACCATGTACTGCTGTTCAGCGACTGGTCGGACCAGGCGCCGGAAGCGCTGATGGCTACGCTAAAGAAACAGTCCGACGCCTTCAACTACCACAAGCGCACGGTGGGTGACTTCATAAACGATGTCGCCGAAAGCGGCTGGCGCAACACCCTCGACAACCGCTGGGCCTGGGCGAAGATGCGCATGAGCCCCACCGACCTCGCCGACATCAGCGCTGCCGGCTACACCTACCTGCTCAACGGCCAGCCACCGGACGGCAACTTCACCTGCCTGTTCCAGCCCGGCGAAACCGTGCGCCTGCGCCTTATCAACGCTTCGGCGATGACCTATTTCGACTTTCGCATCCCCGGCCTGAAGCTCACGGTGATCGCCGCCGACGGCCTGCCGGTGACCCCGGTTACCGTGGACGAACTACGCATCGCCGTGGCCGAAACCTATGACGTGCTGGTCACCGTGGGCGACCTGCCCGCCTACACCTTGTTCGCCCAGAGCATGGACCGTACCGGCTTCGCCCGTGGCACCCTGGCCCGCGCCGCTGGATTGCAGGCTCCAGTACCCGAGCCGGATCCACGCCCGGTGCTGAGCATGGACGACATGGGGCATGGCGGCATGGGCCAGATGGACCATTCGAACATGCCGGCGATGGACCACGGCAGCATGGCGGGCATGGACCACTCGGCCATGGCCGGCATGCCCATGATGCAAAGCCACCCCACCAGCGAGACCGACAACCCGCTGGTGGACATGCAGACCATGGCCCCCCGCGCCAACCTCGCCGACCCCGGCATCGGCCTGCGCGGCAATAGCCGCCGGGTATTGACCTACGCCGACCTGCGCAGTCCCTATCCCGACCCGGACGGGCGCGAACCGTCACGGGACATCGAACTGCACCTGACCGGACACATGGAACGCTTCGCCTGGTCGTTCGACGGCATCAAGTTCAGCGATGCCGAGCCGCTGCGTCTGAAGTATGGCGAGCGGGTGCGCATCACCCTGGTCAACGACACCATGATGACCCACCCCATCCACCTGCATGGCATGTGGAGCGACCTGGAAGATGAACAAGGGCGCTTCCTGGTACGCAAGCACACCCTCGACATCCCTCCCGGCAGCCGGCGCAGCTACCGTGTGACCGCCGACGCCCTGGGCCGCTGGGCCTACCACTGCCACCTGCTCTACCACATGGAGACCGGCATGTTCCGCGAGGTACGGGTCGATGAATGAGAACTGCAACCGCCGTATCGTCACCGGTGTCGCACTGATGGCCTTGCTGGCCAGCGAACGGGCCCTGGCTGCGGGCATGGACCATAAGAACCACGGCGCCATGCCAATGGACCACGGCCAGATGAACCATGGCAGCATGCCCATGGACCACAGCCTGATGAACCACGCGGCGACGCCCCCCGACCAACCACGCACACCCTTGCCGGTAGTCACCGACGCCGACCGCCGCGCCGCCTTCCCGCTCCTGCCAGGGCATCAGGTGCACGACCGGGCAACCAACTGGGCAGTGATCGTCGACCAGCTGGAGTACCAGAACTTCGAAAACAGTGGCGCCCTGAACTGGAACGCTACCGCCTGGGTCGGCGGCGATATCGACCGCCTGTGGCTGCGCAGCGAAGGTGAGCGTGAACAGGGCAAGACCCACAAAGCTGAGCTGCAGGCGCTCTGGGGCCATGCCATCAGCCCCTGGTGGGAACTGGTCGGCGGTGTGCGCCAGGACTTCAAGCCCGCCAGCGGCCAAAGCTGGGCAGCCTTCGGCATCCAGGGCACGCCGCTCTACGGACTGGAGCTGGAAGCCACCGCCTATGCTGGCGAGCGGCAGCAGACCGCGCTGCGCCTGGAGGCCGGTTACGCTATGCTGCTGACCAATCGCTGGATCCTCGAACCGACCGTCGAAGCCAACTTCTTCGGGCGCAACGACGGCGGGCGCGAACAAGGTGCGGGGCTGGCCGAAAGCGAGGTGGGCCTGCGCCTGCGCTACGAGATCACGCGCGCGTTCGCGCCCTACGTCGGGGTCAGCTTCAACCGCCTGCACGGCAACCGCGCCGACCAGGCCCGAGAAAATGATGAGGACATCGGCCAGACCCGGTTGGTGGCCGGGGTCCGCCTGCGTTTCTGAAATTTGACGCCGGTCCTTTATGAGCTGCCAGTGTCCCTGCAGGAGCGGCGCTGATCAACCAGATATGTTTAGTTTCACAGGAGCTTCACCATGCTGCGCAAACACCTGCTCACCCTTGGCCTGCTGGCCATCACCGGCCTGGCCCAGGCCGCCGAGACCATCGACGTCTACCGCGACCCCAACTGCGGCTGCTGCAAGGCGTGGATCAAGCACCTGGGCGACAGCGGCTTCACCGTCAACGACCATGTCGAGCCGAACATGAGCGCGGTCAAGCAGCGCCTGGGCGTGGCGCCACGCCTGGCGTCGTGCCACACCGGCGTGATCAACGGCAAGTTCGTCGAAGGCCATGTGCCGGCCGAGCAGGTGCGCCTGCTGGCCAGCCGCGCCGACCTCAAGGGCCTGGCCGTGCCCGGCATGCCCATGGGCTCGCCGGGCATGGAGATGGGTGACCACAAGGACGCCTACCAGGTCATCGGCGTGACCTTGGACGACCGCGACACCGTGGTCGCCAACTACTGATGCTCAGCCTCTGGGCGCTGTTCCTCAGCGCCTTCGGCGCCGCCACCCTGCTGCCACTGCAATCGGAGGCGGTGCTGGTCGGCCTGCTGCTGCGCGACCCGCAAGCCTGGGCCACCCTGCTGCTGGTCGCCACGCTCGGCAATGTGCTGGGGTCCATCGTCAACTGGCTGCTGGGCCGGGCCATCGAGCACCTGCGCGACAAGCGCTGGTTCCCGTTCGGCACCCGCCAGCTGGAGCGCGCCCAGCAGCGTTACCAACGCTGGGGGCAATGGTCGTTGCTGCTGAGCTGGATGCCGGTGATCGGCGACCCACTGACCTTGATCGCTGGGATCATGCGCGAGCCTTTCTGGCGCTTCGTGCTGCTGGTCACCGTGGCCAAGGGCGGGCGCTATCTCGTGGTGACGATGATCACCCTGGGTTGGTTTCACACGGGGTGAGCGGGCGGGAATTCGAAGAGCTGGCTGAAGCCCGAAGCCCCCAGCCAGCGTTGCACTCAAGCCGCGTGGGCGGCTTGCAGGTCACCTAGCAGGCGTGCTGCCATGTCCAGCTTCTTCTGCAGCGTGTCCACGAACGAGTGCGCGGAGTGGGCCTGCAGCAGATTGGGCTCCAGCTTGCGCTGCCCGAAGAGATCGCCGTAGGAGTGGGACTGCCCTATTGCCTGGTGGTCCAGGACCATTGAAGCGATTGCCTTCTCGGCAGCACTGCCATGTTCGGCAAGATGCTCCAGATGCTCAAACGACTCGGAGAGCGGACTGGTCGGCCGCTGCAGCGAATTCATGGTCGCGTAGAAGTCATTGCGCGTTGGCAAAGCGACCTCGTCGTCAATCTTGACAAAGCCGAGCTTGATGGCCTTCAACGACGTTACCGGATCAGGCTGACTGACAGTCGTCGTGTCGTAAACTTCTTCAGGTTTCACACGCTGAGCATCGCTCGCTCCGCCCAAAGTGTCGGCCCTCACCGAAGAGTCATCTTCGCGTGCATCCACCACGACGGCTGGTACCTGCATCCCAGGCTTCTGGGCGAACAACTCAATGAACTCGGCATCAACCTCTTTGACGAACGCCACCATCGCTTCAGGTCCCACCTGCTCGGGGTCCGGAAACTCGGCAAATCGCGAGGCCAGGAACATTACCGCATCGAGCACCCTGGCGGCAGCCTTCGGGTCGCTCTGCATCAGTGCGATATTGTCCGGGAACTGGGCTTCCTTCAAAGAATATCCGCCGACGATATCGACCTCGTTGATGCTCGTCGCAACCTTCAGCGCAGGTACAAGCTCGCCCAACTTGACGACATTCGACAACAGGCAGTTGGCGTTACGCATGATGTTGCTGCCCGTGAGCTGCTCCGTATAGCTGGCCATGAACTGCTCGGTTGGCAGGTTTTCCTGCTTGGCCAGTATTCCGCTTGCCTGCGACCTGATGACATCCGGGAGTCCCTTGGCCATCTGTTCGTTGAGTGAGCGCATCACGTCCGGCGCCGAGGCCGTGGCCTGCGTCCCACCCGCCAGGCCACCGGTGCGAAAGCCGAAGAACGCGGCAATCGTAATGAACAGCCGCATCAGGATGCCATGTTTCTGCGGCTCCTCGTGACGGGCCAAGCGCTGCGCGGACTCGCTGGTCTTGACCTGTGCGCAGTCACTGCGCTCATTGACTGGATTCAGGCTGGCACCAAATACCCAAGCCGTGGAAACCGATTCAATCATTCTGCAAACCTCTATCAAAATACCGGAAGAAAAGACCGCGGCCTCTGTCGATGTTCATGCTGCGCGACGCGCTCATACCATCACGCCCGCGGCCCTGAATCCTTGGTTGTCGTTACGCAGGATCTCCTGGGTGAGCTGGCGAAGCTGGTCGATCACTTTCGCCAGGTCATCGGTGCCGCGCTGGAACAGTTCCTTCTGGTTGTCGGCAACCGTTGCTTCAAGCTCCTGCTCCTTGGCCCACACATCCTGCAGCGACTTGATGGCGAGGGCGATGCCGGTGCCGAATGCAGCCCCGCTTTGTGCCACACCATTGAACGTGTGCAGGGTGGTGTTGCGGGTATCGATGCCGTTCTGCAGATGCTTGACCTCGATACGATTCGAGTCGATCTGTTTTTTCGAGGCCATTGTCACCTCGCCAGACTGACCATATCTGGCGGTATGGTTGGCTTGTTCCAGGCTTTTGATCATGCGCGCATCATCCAGGTTTCGGCTCATGCCGATGGTGCCACTGGCCAACGTGAAAACACTCAACGCACCACTGACAGCCGCCGAGGCGAACAGCGCGTTGCTGGCGGTTCTCATCCAGCCGATCTGTTCCTTGCTGGCCTGCACGCTGACCTCAGCCTGGGTCCTGCGCCCTTGCGCGTTACCGTCGCGCACCTGCATGGCAGCGCGGAGAATGGCCAGCAGGCTCTGAAGATCCTGGCTGCAAGGCATCGCCTGTGGCGCATCCAGGTCGACTTGCCCTGGCCGTGCGCAGATCTTCGCTCTCGCTGCCGGACACGGCATTGCCAGCATCGCCCACAACGGCTGCGCGGCATTGTGTCCCTCGCTCAGCGGTGATGGGGAATCCAGGGCGGGCATATGATCGATGTTGGTAATAGACAGATTCATGATTGCTCCTTGATCAAGCGATGACGTTTCGACAGGCGATGTCCGCGCAGGCTTTGTGGCGTGCGCTCAACATTTCCAGCAGTTGCTCGAAGCGTTGCTGCTTCTTTGCGAGTAGTTGTTCAAGTTCCTTGGCCAGTTGCTCGAGATAGCCATGGCCCTGCTCCAGCACCAGGCGCATTTCGGCCAGTTGGGCCTCGCTGCGCAGCGCCAGCCCTTGCATCACCGAACTGGCCGCCTCACCGGCGCCCGACAGCGTGGCGGTCGCCATGCCGGTACCGGTCAAGGTCATCTGCAGCTTGGCCTGGGTGCCCGCGCTGGCAACCGAGGAGCCCCCGCTGGAGGCCACACTCTGGATTTTCTGGCCCAGCGACAGGGCAACCTGCGCAGCCTTGCCACTCACCCTGCCGGCCACTTTGGCCGCGACCACTGCAAGGCTGCCGCCACAGGTGAGCACCACCGAGGCAAGGGCCAGGGCGACTTCCACCGCCATCAGCGCAGGCCCGAGGTACTTCATCACTTCTTTGGAGATATGCCCGTCCTCGGCTGCCTGGTTCAACGACATGGACACAACCCCCATGACGCCACCGGCGATCATCAGGGCGCCCGCCACGGCGCCCAGGCCCGTCGCAACCATCACCGTGCCGACCACGATGGACACGATGGCCGCTGCCCAGCCGAAGACCTTGGCAAAAACACTCGCCGTGCCGGCGTCCTGATGGCGCTGCCTCACCTCTGCCATTTTCTGCGCGTTGAGCGCCATCTGCTGGCGGTTCTGCTCGGTCATCTGCCGAACTTGCTGCAGGTTGAGTTCGGTCTGGCGGGCGCCCAACCGGCTCAGCAGTTCAGTGAGGCGGATATCCAGCTCGGCATCGGAAATCTCTCCGGCGAGCTGCCCGAGTATCAACGCTCCGACATCGGGTAGCGTGGCCAATGCCGGCTGCATGAAGCGCCCGGGGTCGACACTTTTATCGAGCAGGCCGTGAAGGTCGCGTCCGGTTGCCAGGGATTCCTGAATCACCGGAGGGTCCAACCTGACATTACGATCAGGCCGGGATGGCGTGGCTACCGAGGCCATACCGGTATCGCCTGGCAAGCGGACGGCCGTGCCCGTCATTGGCGTTTCAATCTCGCTTGCAGCCGCGATCACCCGCGCTTCAGTGACGAAGTGTTCAGTTCGCATGGCTCGCAGCCTCCTTCTGTCGCAATGCCTCAAGTAGCCCCTGTGCCCTGCTCGCCAAACCACCGTGTTCACCGTTCTCTGCCAGCGCCTGCGCGTGTTCGTAGCCGCTGCGGGCCGAAACCAGGTCACCCAGATGCTGTTGGCATTCAGCGGCATGCAAGCAGAAACGTGGGTCGTGCGGTGCAAGCATTGCGCCGTAGGCGTAGGCCGGTAACGCCTCCTGATAACGCTGCAACGCCTGGTAGCAGGCTGCCACCCCGAGAAATGCCCGGGCGTCGTAGTGGTCGAGCGCCGCCAGCCCCTTGAACATCGTCAAGGCATCCTCCAACCGCCCCGCCTGGTAGAAGCCGAATGCCTGGGCATAGAGCGTTTCAAGCTGTGCCGCGCCAATCCCGCGCAACATGGCGAACGTGCCGCCCTCAGCGAAGAAACCTTCGATCGCCTCGGCCTCGATGGCATCGGCGCCTGTCTGTTGTGCTGCAGTCATCAATCACCTCAGTTCTGCATAATCTTCGACAGCATCGAGAACCACGTCTCGACGAACTTCATCATCACCTCGGTGGAGGTGGTGTACCGCGACCCCACGTCATTGAGCAGCGTGGTCTGCTCGGTCACCTTGTCGTTGACGATGCGGGTGCGATCGCTCAAGGCCTGGGAGAAGTTGGCCAGCGGGTTGTTGTCCTTGTGCCAGCTATATTGCGATTCCAGGCCATCCATCGGTCCGCTGACCCTGTGTGGACGACGATCACTGCCGTTGGGCGAAATGCCAGTGGGCGTGTCTGCCAGGAACTGCCGCACCGTCACGGCTGCATTGCCGTACGACGCAAGCAATCGGCGTTCAGGGCTGGTTTCCCAGGCAGCCGCATCCAGGTCGTACAACTTCGGGTCGAAGAGGTTGAAGCCCGGGTCCTGAAGATCGAAGGTGCCCTTGGCTGCCATGACCACGTTGACCTTGGACTGGATCACGCTGAAGATCTTCAGCTCCGCGGTGAGGCTCTTCAGTTGCTCGCTGAGCTCGGTACGCTCGGCTTTCTGCTTGCGCATGCGCAAACCCATCGCCGCCATTACCAGCTCGTCCATGCGTAGCCGTTCGCCCAGGTTCACCAGCTGCACGGGTGCGCCCGGCAACCACGCCGCATAGGCTTCCAGCAACTGGATCAGCGCATCGACAGGCTGGTCGGGCAGCGGATGCGGCAGCAGGCTGTCGAAGTAGGGTCGGCTCTGCGCCAATCGCGCCTGCCCCTCGGGGCCCAGCAAGGTCTCTATGACCTGGCGCCGGTACTCGCGGCTCAAAGGCAGGCCTTGACCATCCGCTGCCGTGATCGTGTTTTGGTCGAGAAACCGCTCCACCCTCTGAATGTCCACCCAGATCGGCGGGGGGGCCACGCGATCGACAGGCGGCAAGGGCGCAGGGCGATTCAATACATCGATAGAACTGCTCATCATCTGCTTCCGATTGGCTGGTTACCCCGTCTCGAGGCGAGCCTGGCCATGACCAGGTCGAGGTACCGACAGATGCAGTCTAATGAGGCGGTGGCGGTCGTTCCGTCAGGCCCGGCCGCGATTTTGTAGTTCAGGGGTACGGTTTCTGACGCCAGAATGGCGTCAGCCAATGCGCCCCAGTGGCTGGATGTTGATCTGCGTGGTGAGTTCCTGAAAGGACAGCACAGGCAAGTCGGAATAAACGCCTTCGACCAACTTGCGCACATAGCGCCGGATGTCCATGGACACCACGAGCACGGGCCTTGCCTGGGCTTCATGCAGGTTGCCCACCGCAGCTTTGACCTGGGCGAGAAAGGCATCGCTCTGCGCAGGTTCCAGGGCCAGGTAGCTGCCGGCGCTGGTCTGGCGGATGCCATTGCGGATCATCTCCTCGACCGCCGGGTCGAGCAGGTAGGCCGGCAGCAGGTTGTGGCCACTGGCGTACTTGTAGCAGATGTAGCGCTTGAGGCTGCTGCGCACATATTCGGCCAACTGCACCACGTCCTTTTCCTTCTGCCCCCATTCGACCAGGGCCTCGAGGATCGAACGCATGTTGCGGATCGAGATGCCCTCGCTCACCAGCCGCTGAAAGACCTCGGTGATTCGTTGCAATGGCAGGATCCGCTGTACCTCCTTGACCAGCTCGGCGTAGCCCTGCTCCATCTGCTCCAGCAGGTAGCGGGTCTCCTGGATGCCGACGAAATCCCCGGCGTACTCGCACAGCACATGGGTCAGGTGCCAGGCAAGCACCTGGTCGACCGCCAGGAAGGCACAGCCGGCACGCTCCAGGCGATCACGCAGGTCCTGCTCCACCCAAAGGCTCGTGCGCCCAGGCAAGAGCGCTTCGCCTTCCACGTAGGGCATGCCTACAAGCTCCAGCTGGCTGAGCTTCTCCTGAACCAGAAGACACCCAGGCATCAGCTTGCCTCGCGCCACCGGCACTTCCTGCAACAGGATGCGGTACTCCCCAGGGCCAAGCGCGCTGTTGAAACGCAGGCGGATACCAGGGAACGGCACGCCATGGTCCAGGTAGAGCGCCTGGCGGACCCGTGCCAGTTCATCGTTCAACGAGGCGGCCTCCAGGGCGGCTTGCAACTCGCTGTCCACATCGATGAGCAAGGGCACCGTCAGGGCAAAGGCCTGCGGGTCGGCGCCCATCTTCGCCTTGCCTGCGGGTTTCAGCGCTGGCGCGCCGGCACCATTGGCCAGCAACGCCGGCAGACCGCCACTGTGCTGCTGGTCAGCCTCTTCGACACGCCGCTGGCGGAGCGCCCACCAGCCACCGCCCCCGACCATCAACGCGAGAATGAAGAACGTGACTGTCGGGAAGCCCGGGATGAGACCGAACAACCCCAGCAAGGCGCCACCGATCAGCAGCGCCTTGGGCTGCGCCATGACCTGGCTGCCGATATTCGCCCCCAGGTCATGGGCGCCTTGACCGTCACGGGTGACGATGATTCCCGCCGTGATGGCGATCAACAACGCCGGCACCTGGCTGACCATACCGTCACCGACGGTGAGTACCGCGTAGAGCTGCAGCGCGTCACCCGCGCTCATGCCCTTCTGCATCACGCCGATGGCCAGCCCTGCCAGCAGGTTGACGATGATGATCAGCAACCCGGCGATAGCGTCGCCCTTGACGAACTTCATCGCGCCATCCATGGCACCGAACATCTGGCTGGCCTTCTCCACCTCGCCGCGGCGCTCACGGGCTTCGTTGACGTCGATGACGCCGGCGCGCAGGTCGCCGTCGATGCTCATCTGCTTGCCCGGCATGGCGTCGAGGGAAAACCGCGCGCTGACTTCCGCCACCCGCTCGGCGCCCTTGGTGATGACCAGGAACTGCACGATGGTGATGATCAGGAACAGGATGCAGCCCACCACCAGGTTGCCGCCCACCACGAAGTCGCCGAAGGTCTGCACGATCTGCCCGGCATCGGCCTCCAGCAGGATCATCCGCGTGGTACTGATCGACAGCGCCAGGCGGAACAGCGTGGTGACCAGCAGCACCGAGGGGAACACCGAGAAATGCAGCGGCGAGACCACGTACACCGACATCATCAGCAGCACTACGGCGATGGTGATGTTCAGGGCGATCAGCAAGTCCAGCAGCAGGGGCGGCAGCGGCAGGATCATCATGAACACCACCGCCAGCAACATCACGGCCAGCATCAGGTCCTTGCGGGCGCCGATCTGGCCAAGTATTCGGGGCAGCTGATTCATGGGCATGCCTTGCGCCGCTGGTACTCGGCATAGGTGGCCTGGGCCTGCTCCAATCGGCCGGCCATTTGCTGTGCCTGGCTCAGGCACAGCCACAAGGGCGGCTGCAGCTCGCCCGCGTCACGCAGCGCCAGGCACTGACGTTCGGCCCCCGCCCAATCGCCCAGCTCCAGCGCCACCACCACTGCGGCTCGACACCCGGCGCGATGCTGGGGATCGGCGCGCAACAGCACCTCCAGCAACACCCGCGCCCGTTCGGGCCAACCGCATTGCAGATGCAACCAGGCCAACAACTGCAAGACATCCTGCTGTTCGTTCGACAATTTCATGTATTCACACCTTGAGCAGGACGTTAACGCAGCACTCCAGCGTACGGCGGTCGGCCAGTAGCGCTTGCACCAGTGCCGCCGCCTCTGGGCACCCGGGGGCCTGCGAGGCAAGCAGCTGTTCCACCAGCGAGCCCAGTGCTCGGGTGAAATGCTGTGGGTTGTAAAGGCTGCGCAGTTCATGTTCGGGCCTGGCGTACGCCAGACGCAGGCGTGCCGCCTGATGCTGCGGGTACAGCTCACGCAAGTGCGCCTGCACCGGCTGCCCCGGCATAGGCAGAGCGTCGCATTCTGGCTGGGCAAGCACCGCGTCGGCTGGCGCCCACGGCAGCGAGAAATCATGGGCCTGCCCGGCCAGCTCGATAACGCTCATGCTGCCAACACCTCGGTGCGTACCCGCGTCAGCAAGCGATAGGCCCGATGCAAGGCCTGCTCGGTCAAACCGTGTTCGTCGAGGCCTGCCAGCAGCACCAGACGATCGTTGGCAAGCAGACCACAGCGCAGCAGGCAACCACAGGCCTGGTGTTCGTACACCTGCCTGAGCGCACACCGCATGGCGCGCTCGAACATCGCCCCGTGCACGGAAAAATCCAGCCACAGCGTCAACTGCCCTGCTAGCCGTTCGAGCTGCAAAACGCCTGCACCTGGCAACTCCAGGCGCAGCAAAGGTTCCTGCGGTTGCGCTGGCGCCACACCCAAGTCGCGACAGAACTGGGCCACGGCTGCCGTGCAAAAGCCCATGCTCATGCCTCCCGCGCGCCGCACAGCATCGCCTCCTCATCGTCGACGGCCTGGTCCATGGCCAACTGCCAGACTGCCAACAGATGCTCGCGTTGCGCCTCGTCACTGAATACTTGCACGGGCAGCAGACGGAAGATCCGCTGTAACTCCCGCAGGCACTGGATACGTTGCACCTGCGGGCCAAGCGGCAACGCCGCGAGCAGGCGCTGGATGTCCTGCACCGTTGCCCAGCGTTTGTCGATCAACGCCAGCAAGTCGCTGACCAGGTCAGAAGGTCCGTACGCCACTGGGCTCTCCGGCAAGCTGGCGGAACAGCGCGACAGTGTCGCCTTCCAGTTTCTTGAGCGCCTGCACCAGCTTCATGTCGCTGATGACCTGTTGCAGCCGGTTACTGTCCAGGCTCGAGGACGGCCCATTGATATGGCTGGCCAGGCCGTTGAGCATGAACTGCGCGATGTCGTCGATGGCGGCATCGCCAAAGCGCGCACGCAGCTCATCCCAGGCATGCCTGAGCCCGCGATAGTCGCACAGGAAATCGCAGTACACGCCGCGCAACGCCACCACTTCGGCCACCCCCTGCGCCTGCGTTGCCTGGGCCAGCGGACCGATCTCGATGCCCAGCTCGATCGCCTGGCCATGGGTCTGCGTCAAGGCTGCCATGGCCTGGTCCAGCTGGCCGGCCAAGCCATGCGCATCGACCGTCGTGCCCAACGCGTCGCGGGCATAGGCCAACGCCAGGTAGCGATGACAGGCCTCAGCAGAAAATCCATCCAGGCGGGCCTGCAGCTCACCCGGAGTCAGCTGAGGGTGCTGGCGCAACCAGGCCACCAGCTCATCCAGTGATCGACGCTGCACATCCGGCACCTTGGCCAGCATGGCCTCGGCCTCCTGGCCCGCGCGCAAACCCAGCTGGCGCGCATCGGTGACGCGGCTGCGGGTACTGAGCCGCGCGTTGGCCAGTGACGAGAACGCCATGGACACCTCCTCCGCCATGCTGGCCTGCTGCGCCATCGGCGCCACCTGCCGCGCTTGCAGGACCGACTGCCCCTGCGCCTCCCAACCGGGCAGCATGGCCAGTCCCGGTTCACTGCGTAAAAAGCCGACGCCTTCGCTCATCCCCACCTCGTCGTCGCATCAAAGAATGAGCGCCATGCTAGAGGTAAGCCCTGTGCCCCTCTGTTGCCACTGGCCGCTTCTTTTTAGCCTTTCGCCAGGCGCGACAGCGTCCGACCGAAAACTAAAAACATGCGCCTCACAGTGAAATCCGCTGCGCGGCAGGCTACCTAGAATGGCGCCCATCATTCGCGCTGCAACCTTTCCCATGCCGCCATCGCTGCTCCAGACTCCCCAGGCCCTGCTGGCCGCCGTGAACAACGCCACACTGGTGCAAGCCAACGGCAAGGTCACCCAGGTCACCGGCACCTTGATCCGTGCACTGGCGCCCGGCGTGCAGGTCGGCGAACTGTGCCGGCTGCGCAGGCCGGGCGGCCTGCCTGAACTGTTGGCCGAAGTCATCGGCCTGCAGCAGGACCAGGCGCTGCTCGCTCCGCTGGGCGACATGCAGGGGCTGTGCACGCGCACCGAGGTATGCCCCACCGGCGGCATGCACCGCGTGGGTGTAGGCGAGCATTTGCTGGGGACGGTGCTGGATGGCCTGGGCAACCCGCTCGACGGCAGCCCGCCGGCTTCACCACAAGCCTGGTACCCCGTGCATAGGGACGCGCCATCGCCACTGAGCCGCAAGCTGGTCGATACCCCGTTGAGCCTGGGTGTGCGCTGTATCGATGGCCTGCTCACCTGTGCCGAAGGGCAACGCACAGGCATCTTCGCCCCCGCTGGTGGCGGCAAGAGCACCCTGCTGGCCACGCTGCTGCGCAACGCCGAGGCAGACGTGATCGTGCTCGCCCTGATCGGCGAGCGCGGTCGCGAGGTACGTGAATTCATTCACCACGAACTCGGCGAGCACGGCCTGCGGCGTGCGGTGCTGGTGGTCGCGACCTCCGACCGCCCGGCCATGGAGCGCGCCCGGGCGGCCTTCGTCGCCACCAGCGTCGCCGAATATTTCCGCGACCAGGGCAACAAGGTCCTGTTGCTGATGGATTCCCTGACCCGCTTCGCCCGGGCCCAGCGGGAGATCGGCCTGGCCGCGGGCGAACCGCCGACCCGGCGCGGCTTTCCGCCTTCGGTGTTCGCCCAGTTGCCGCGCCTGCTGGAACGCGCCGGGCAATCGGCCAAGGGCTCGATCACCGCACTCTACACGGTGCTGGTGGAAGGCGATGACCTGAACGAACCGATCGCCGAGGAAACCCGCTCGATCCTCGATGGCCATATCGTCCTGTCACAGGCCCTGGCAGCCGCCAACCACTACCCGGCCATCGACGTGCTGCGCTCGGTCAGCCGGGTCATGCACCAGGTCGTCAGCCCGGAACACCGTGCCGCCGCCGGACTACTGCGCGAATGGATGGCCCGGTATGAGGAAGTCGAACTGCTGCTCAGGATCGGTGAGTACACGCAGGGCCAGGATCCACTCGCGGACCAGGCCATCGGCAAACGCGAAGCCATCCGCGCCTGGCTGTGCCAGCCCCCCAACGAAAACGTCTCGCTGCGGCAGAGCCTCGACCAACTACTGGAGATCACCCGGTGCCCCTGACCGCCCTTGCGAAAATCAAGCAACGCAGACTTCAGCGGGCCGAGCGTGAAGCGCGAAGCCAGCTGGCCCTTCTACAGGCGACAGAGCAAGCCGAGGCACAGGCCGTCGCTGCGCACCTGGCGTTTTGCCGCGGGTCCCGCGAAGAACAACAACGCCTGTTCGCCGCGCATGTCGGCCAGTTGACCGACTGTCGTGCCTTGGAGCACTGGCGCCGGCAGGTCGGCCTGCTCGGTGAGCGCGAAGCGAGCCTGCATGGGCAAGTCGTTGCCTGCAAGGCTGCACTGGCGCGCCAGTACACGGCACATCAGCAGGCCCAAGCGCAGCTCGCCCAGACCCGAAAAAAAAGGGACAGTTTCGTCCAACTGCGGGACCAGGCACACCTGCGTGCCACTCGATTGGCGGAGCGCAGGCAGGAGTTCGAGTTGGAGGAGCACTGTTTACACGGTGGCTTGCAACCATGAAGACCCTGCCTGTGCCTGCCTTACTCCCCCCCTCGACTGACACGCCTCGCTCGCCTCCCCGGAACAGCCAGCGGCTGTTGTTCGAACAGCTGCTGCTACCCCCGCCAGACAGGCAGGGCATCCCTCGGGAGCCTGACCATCTGGGCCTTGGCTACCCATTGGTGCCCGCCCTGGCCCGGGCAGACCACTACCCACCTGTGCTCGAACCACCCGCACTAACCGAGGACTCGGTCAGTCATCTGTTCACCTCGACGAAGCCCGAGGAGACCGAGACGCACCAGCCGACCGGCCCAAGTTTGCCCGAGGCCAGGCATCAAGATGTTCGCGAGCACACCGACAGCCTGCCGGGTCGTCTGCAACCCCATGAAAGCGCCATGCCGGCCCCGGTTCATGCCATGACCTGTGAACGTGCAGTGGTTGAGAGGGTACTGTCCTGCCCAGGCGTATCACCCACCCAAGATCTGCAGGCACTGGTGGATCGTCTGCAGCTGCAAGTGCTCGGTTGCAAAGCCGACAACCGCGAACTGACCCTGCTGCGTGCTCGGCTGCCGCAGTTGGGCCCTGTCGAGGTGCAGATGCGCCATGTCGGCTCAGGCTTGCAGGTAGAGGTCCAGGCCGCGCCAGCGAGTCTGCGGCAGTTGCAGGTGGCCTGCGCGGACCTGCTTGATCGTCTGCAACGGCTGGATCCTGCGCAGCAGGTCAGCCTCGGTTTTGCCGCCAATGGCGGCGGTGAGCAGGGCTCACGCAACCGGCGCCACGTGCTCGACGAGTGGTGGCCCGAACCATGAACCCTGCGAATTTCCCATCCGCTGCCCAACAGGAGCTGCACCTGCAGCGACTGCTGAGCCATCGCCAACGCAACTATGGCGACGCAGAGCGCCAGGCCTTGCTGAACATCGCCGCTTGCGAGGGCGACCCCGACCTGGCCGTGCTGGTCGATTGGCAGGGCGTGCCGGTGCGCCTGCTTTGCCGGCGGCAGCATCTGGCGCAATGGCTGGCGCCGCATTTGCAGGAAGCCGACTTCGCCAGCCTGCCGGCGCCAGTGCAACTGGCGTTGCTGCAACGGGACAGCCCTTGGCTTCCTGGCCTGCAATGCCTGGGTATAGAACCGGCAGGTGTCTGCCGGGGCACGCCCTGCCTGCAAGTATCGCTGAAGCATGCCGCCAGCACGCTGACCTGCTGGCTGCAGGGCGATTCTGAGCGCCTGCTGGCCACCTTGCCGAGACGCCCAATGCGCGAACGTCTGAACATCGCGCTGAACCTCTCGTTGCAATGGCGCCCCCTCGAACTGTCGCTGCACGAGCTGCGTGGCCTCGGTACCGGCGACATCCTGCTGCTACCCGCCGCCGCGCCAGTATCACCCCGGTTGCTCGGCGTGCTCGACGGCCACCCCTGGGCAGAACTGCTGCTCGACGACACACATCTGGAGCTAGTCCGCATGCACGATTCGTTACCGCTGCCCGATACCGCACTGGGGGAACTGGAGCAATTGCCCATTGCGGTCAGTTTCGAAGTCGGTCGCCAGACCCTGGACCTGCACACACTGTCGACCCTGGGGCCAGGCGCCCTGATCGAGCTGCACAGCCCGCTGGCGGCCGAGGTGCGCATTCTTGCCAATCAGCGCTGTATCGGCAGCGGCCTGCTGGTGCGCATCGACGGTCGTCTCGGGGTGCGTGTGACCCGGCTGCTGGAAAACGACCCGACATGATCCAGCTGCCCGACGAACTGAGCCTGATCCTTGGCCTGGCGCTGCTGTCGCTGGCCCCTTTCATCGCAGTCATGGCTACCTCGTTCCTGAAGATGACCGTGGTCTTCTCGCTACTGCGCAACGCCCTGGGTGTGCAGCAGATCCCACCCAACATGGCCTTGTATGGCCTGGCGATCATCCTCAGTATCTACGTCATGGCGCCGGTAGGCATGGCCACCTACGACTACCTGAATGCCCATGAGACGGCCCTCGGTGACGCACCCTCGATCGAACGTTTTCTCGACGAGGGCCTGGCACCGTTTCGCGCGTTTCTCGACAAGCATGTCAATGAACGCGAACGCGCCTTCTTTCTCGACAGCACCCGCCAGTTGTGGCCCAGCCGCTACGCCGAACAGGTCGATGGCAACAGCCTGCTGGTCCTGCTGCCCGCGTTCACCATCAGCGAATTGACCCGGGCCTTCGAGATCGGCTTCCTGATCTACCTGCCGTTCATCGCCATCGACCTGATCATTTCCAACATCCTGCTGGCCATGGGCATGATGATGGTCTCGCCAGTGACCATCTCGCTGCCGTTCAAACTGCTGCTGTTCGTCCTGCTCGATGGCTGGGGGCGCCTCTCCCACGGCTTGGTGCTGAGCTACGGGGGCTGAGATGAGCAGTACCGAAGTCCTGCACTTCGCCAGCCAGGCGCTGTGGCTGATATTGATCCTGTCCCTGCCGACAGTGCTGATGGCCGCGCTGGTGGGCACCCTGGTGTCGCTGGTCCAGGCGCTGACCCAGGTGCAGGAACAGACCCTGGGCTTCGTCGCCAAGCTGGTCGCGGTGGTCGTTACCCTGTTCGTCACGGCCGACTGGATGGGCAGCGAGCTCTACCGCTACACCGACCTTGTGCTCGAGCGGATCCTGTGGGTGCGATGACTGCCCAGGCCCTAGAACAGGCCCTGCTGAACTTCAGCCTGATCCTGCCCAGGCTGTTCAGCTGCTTCATCGTGCTGCCGATCCTCGGCAAGCAGGTACTGGGCGGCGCATTGGTACGCAATGGCGTGGCATGCTCATTGGCACTATTCATCTACCCCAGCGTGGCGGGCACGCTGCCGCCAGGCCTGGATGGGCTGCAACTGGGGCTTCTCATCGGCAAGGAAGTGCTGCTCGGCTTACTGCTCGGTTTCATCGTGTGCATCCCGTTCTGGGCGCTGGAGGCCTGCGGCTTTCTCATCGACAACCAGCGCGGCGCGACCCTGGCGTCCACCCTCAACCCGTTGCTGGGCAGCCAGACCAGCCCCACCGGAGCACTGCTGCTGCAGACCCTGGTCACTCTGTTCTTCACTGGCGGCGCCTTCCTGGGACTGCTCGGCGCATTGCTGGGCAGCTACGCCAGCTGGCCGGTGGCAAGCTATTACCCACAGATCAGCGGACAGTGGAACGCGTTCTTCCTGGCCCAGTTCGGCTACCTGATGACCCTGTGCATGCTATTCGCCGCCCCCTTGCTGATCGCCATGTTCCTCGCCGAGTTCGGCCTGGCGCTGGTCAGCCGCTTCGCCCCGTCGCTGAATGTGTTCATCCTGTCCATGCCAATCAAGAGCCTGGTCTGCAGCGCATTGCTGGTGCCTTACCTGTACCTGCTGATGGAGCAGGCCCAGGATCAGCTGTTCAGCGCGCTGCACGCGGTGCGCCTGCTCGGTCCCTTGCTGGAGCAGCCATGAGCACGGAGAAGACCGAACATCCCACTCGGGCCAAATTGCGCGATGCACGGCATAACGGCCAGGTGGTCAAGAGCAAGGAACTGGTATCCAGCATGCTGATCCTGAGCCTGGCCGTGCTGCCCCTGGGCTTTCCCAACTACTTCCTCGGCCACCTGCAAGCGCTGATGCTGCTACCCGATCCCCTGCTCCACCTGCCTTTTAGCCAGGCATTGGAGCTGATGCTGCAGCAGTTGCTGCACGAACTGCTGTGGCTCACCCTGCCGTTCCTGCTGACCACGTTGATTGCCGCCAGCGCGGGCAATCTGCTGCAGACCGGCTGGGTGTTCAGCACGCAATCGCTCTCACCCGACCTCAAGAAGGTCAGCCCGGTGGAGGGGATGAAACGAATCTTCTCGGTCAGGAACCTGCTCGACTTTTTCAAGTCTTTGCTCAAGGTGCTGTTGCTCGGCGCACTGGTGCTCGGCCTGCTCAGCGACAACCTGCACGCGTTGCTGAGGGTCCCACTGTGCGGCATCGGCTGCATCCTGCCTGTGCTGGGCAGCCTGCTGGGCCAACTGATCGGCGTCTGTGCCATTGGCCTCATGGCGATTTCAGCGGCCGACTACGGCCTGGAGCGCAGGCAGCATCACCGGCAGTTGCGCATGAGCAAGGATGAGGTCAAGCGTGAGCACAAGGAGATGGAAGGCGCGCCGGAGCTCAAGCGCGAGCGCCGCAAACGCCACCGTGAACTGCAGCAGGGGACGTTGCGTGCGGACGTCAGGCGTTCATCGGTCATCGTCACCAACCCGACCCACATCGCCGTGGGCCTGCGCTACAAGGCCGGGGAAACCCCGTTGCCGCTGGTCACCCTGAAGTACACCGACGAGCAGGCCCTGCGGGTGCGCCGGATCGCCGAGGAAGAAGGCGTGCCGGTGCTGAAACGCATCCCCCTGGCACGGGCGCTGTTCGCGGACAGCCTGGAGGAGCAATACATCCCCGGCGAGCTGATCCAGCCGGTCGCCGAGGTGATCCGCTGGTTGCAGGCGCAAGAGCAGGCGCCGCCGGTCTGAGCAGGATTTGCCCGTTCCTGCAGGCTTTGGGGGCAGGTGCTATACCAAGATCCCACGCTGCGGCAATGGCCGGCGCACGGGCAAGATGTCCTCCCGCACAGACGGTCGAGCAGGCTGACGAAGCTGCGCCCAGAATACCTGAAGCAGCGCATCACGCTCCTGGTCATCGCGGATAGCCCGCGCAGCGGCGGCCAGCACCGCCCCATTGCCATGTTCGAGCGGGTTCATGCGTATGCAGCCTCATTTTCAGGAACTCCTTGCAACAACGCCCGCTGCAAAGCGCTCAGTTGCCCCTCGATGCTGGCGTCGATGACGCAACCTTCGGTTTCCAGTCGGCAACCACCGCGTGCAAGCCGAGCATCACCGCAGATTTCCAGGGGGCCCGTGTCGGGAAACTGCGCGAGTATTTCATCGATACGCAGGCGAACCTCGGACACCTGGTCGGGACGCACGTGCAGGATCAACTCCTCCCGTGGGCGAACCTGCGCCATCGCCTGACGTGTGGCCGCGAGCGTCAGCTCGATGTCCGGGTATGCCCCCAGCACCTTGGCCACCGCCTGGTACACCACCTCGCTCATCTGTCGATCGGCCCGGCGATAGAACTCGGCACAGCGCAATCGCACAGTGTGCATCAACGCCGCCTGCTCGACCGCGGCCATTTCCAGCCCGACCTCCCGCCCAAGCCGTTGCTGTGCCTCAAGCACTGCATCGGCCTGGGCATCGATGTCGCTGGCCCGCTGGCGGGCGCTTTCGGTCAATGCGCCGGCTTCGAGAAAGCGCTGGTAGTCGGCGCCGCGCAACACGGTACAGCCTGGTTCGACCATCGGCCGGCAATCATTCAGTTCAATAAATGGCAACATTCCGGGCTCCTGTCTCGGGCCACTTTCAGGCAAAGGGTGCGCGCCAGGACGCGCTGATCGTCGCTCATCGGCCAGGTCGGCAATGCCCCGGTGCCAGGCAGTCGCAGGGCCAGGCGCCGGGCAAAACCGGGATCGGTACACCCGCTGGCCTGTAGCCAGAACGCCAGACCCTGCACGGGCAGCTCCACGTCCAGGGCGCCGCTTGGCAGCGCCTGCTGCCAGCCTGGCGGCCATGGGCCGATGATCAGCCGCCATTTCTCCAGGCAATAGCGCTGGCCTTGATCGTCGAGCACCTGGCGCAAGCGCATCTGGCCGGCTCGGTCGAGAAGTCGCACAATGGCCTGGCCATGCAACAAGCCGCCAACAGTGGCCAGAACACGTTCGAATGCTGGCTGCGGATAGAGGGCCAGCCCACCCAGCCGTTCCGGTATTTCAAAGGGTTCGGCCAGGTCCAGCGCCGACAGCAACCAACCATTGATCGAGCTGTCCCGGCGCCAATGTGGCAAGACCTGGGCCACCTGCCGCAACGGTTCCGGGCAATGAGCCTGGTGCAGGTAACGCGCCGGGCAGTAGCGAAGCTGAAACGGGGTCATGCTCATGCCCGCTGGCGCCACCACAGATACTGCGCGAGATTGCTCAGTACCAGCACCCCCAGCAATGTCCCAATCAGCGCAAGAAGACGCAGGCGCGAACCCTCCATCACATGAATCGACAACAGCGTCGCATGACGCTCCCCCGGCCACAGCTGGCGAGCCTGCGTGGAAGGCACCAGCACCACACTGATGCGGTCGTAGTCGAGGCCTTCGATGCTGTTGCTCAGCAGCTGCTTCATCTGCCCGATGTACAGGTCCAGCGCCGCGTCCGCCGCATGCTTGATGAAGATCGACGCCGAAGCCGCACGGGCCGTTGCACGCAGGCTGTCGCGGGGCTCCGGCAACACCACATGCACCCGCGCCACCAGCACGCCATCGATTTCCGACAGGGTGCGTGACAACTCCTGGGACTTCACATAGGCCAACCGCGCGTGCTCCTCCAGCGGCGACGAAATCAGGCTATCCCGGGGGAACACATCACTGACCGTGGAGAACATCTCCCGTGGGTAGCCCTGGCGCTTGAGCGCGGCTACCGCATGGCCGATGTCAGCCTCATCGATCAGGATCTTCACCTTGCCGTCCTTGTCCTGCGCCTTCACCGCATCGATGCCCTCGGCATCCAGCACCGCGAGCATTTCATTGGCTTCGCGCTGGCCGAGGCCCAGGTACAGCTCGACCTTGCATCCGCCCAGCAGCAGTACCGTCACAAGCAGCAAGCACTGCCATGGATTCTTCACAGTGCACCTACTGGGCTTTCATCAGGGTTTCGATGTTCTGCGTGGTGCGTCCCACGCCCTTGGCAATCAGCTCGACCTGCAGGTTGGTGCGTATCAGTGCCCAATGGGCATCCATCAATGCCACCGGATCACCCACCCCCGAGACCAGGCTGGCATGCGCGCCCTGCCTGGCTTCGGCATGCTGCTGGCCGAGCTGTGCGACTTTGTGCAACACCCCCTCCTCAGGGCTGCCGGCACTGCTGGATAGCGCCTGCTCGAACTCGGCCACTTGGCGGGAATCGACGGACGGTGCCGCCAGGGACTGCAGATCGGTGACCACTCGGGTCACTTCAGCAATGCCATTCATGAGTCGCCCTCCACCTTGAAGGAATCGTTGAGCAGGTCCATTGCCATGGCGAGCACTTGCAAGCGCTGTTGCTGTGCCAGTGCCGGCACCTGCACGAACTCCAGAGCACCTGCGCCCTGCTCGACCAGGCATGCCTGGAATACAGCAGCGTCCCGAGCGACATGGACGGGCTGCGGGATCGGCGCTATTGGCTCACTCGTCAACAATGAGGTGGTCAACCCGTTCATGCCACCACCTGGGCGCGCATACCCTCGGCAAACCGGATCAGATCGCAATCCTCGCTCTGCGCCATACGCTCAAGGCGCCTTTCCAGCGCCGCCATGTAGCCCAGCTGGCGCTCGCACAGCGCCAGCCACGGGCCGAGGGATGGCCAGGAGGCCTGATTGCCTTCTGCCAGGGCCTCCTCGCAGCGTCCCGCCCCCATCAGGCCGGCGATACGTATCGCACAGGCGGCTTCCCTGGTTTCCGGCTGCCGGGCCAGCCAACGCGCAATCGCCATCGCTTCGTCATGGTGATGGTGCTCGACACCCAGCAAGCCCAGGCGCGCCATCAGATTGTTCACCGAGTACTCCATGCTCAGAACTTCTGCAGGATGCTGCTGATGGTGTTCTTGAAGGTCTGGCCCAAGGTCGCATCGACCTGGAACACGTTGGACCAGATGTTCGAACGGTGGCGCATGTCGGCCAGCAACGCGGGGTCGTCGCTTTTCTCGTTGAGTTTACTGAGCGACTCGAGGACGGCCTTGTTGGCCTCTCGCGCCTGCTTGACCATGCCTTCGTGGACCATGTCCATGGTGTTGCTGGTACCATCGTGGAATCCGCTGCTGATGCCTGTCATTTCAATGTTCCTTCAGTTTTTTCAGGATGTTCAAGGCCGCTTCAAGGGCCGTTCGCTCGTCGTGCGCTGCCTGGAATGCCGTGGGCGGCAAAGGGCGCGACATCTGCTCGGCGCGGGCTTGCCGCGCTTGCTCCAGCACCCCGTACATCCAGGCGCGTGTTTGTGGGTCACGTGTTTCCTGCAACAGTTCATCCATCATTAATGGAGCGCTCCTTGAGATTGATCGAGTAGTCCTGCCCACCCTTGCGCAAAGTGATCGCCTGACCATCGATCGCCAGGATGCGGATACCGGAAGGCATCAGCGCACCTACCGGATAACGGCGGTTGTCCGTCAGCGTCACATAGGGCACGCGCCCCAGCGACACCGCGCGCACCGGGAAATCGAGTTTCCCGGGCACAGCGGCCCTGCCCTCATCGACCAGCTTCAACAGCGGATGCTCGGCGAATGCCTTGCGGAACTGGCGTTGCAGGTTGAGAAAGTCCTGATGCTGGCGGTCATGCAGTGCCCCACGCAGCACCAGGGTGTCACCGCGGTCCTCCAGGGTCAGGGCATCTTCCAGGCGCCATTCGCGCAGCAGTTGGGCCAGGCGCGTCCGGGCCTGTGGAACGGGCAGGCTGTGTGGCACGACCTGGGGATCGGCTGTGTCCGCTTTACCCTGTGCTTCGGCCTCTGGACTCAGCAATCGAGTGAGCAACGCCAGCAACAGCAGCACCCCGGCGCCGGGGACCATGAACCAGCCGGCCCGCAATCCGGGCCGGGGGATCGACTCGGGAAGCCGCTCGGCAAAGACTTCGCCCTCTGTACAGAATGCCCAGCACAACGGACCACAACGCTGGATGGCAAGTGCCTGCAACTCGACGTCTGCCGCTAACGTCACCCCGGCCTGTGTCGGTGGTTCGCTGGCGCCCCACTCCAGCAGGCGTACCCCGCCAGGCCCGACCATCAGCACCAGGTGGATAGCGGCGATCCCTGCGTCCACCAGCACCAGATCGGCTTGCGCCGGGTCGGCGCCGATGACTACCCGGCCAGGTGCCAGGGACACTTCGGCCCCCGCATTCAGGCCACTGTAGACCCGCAGTTTCCAAGTCATTTCAAGAGCGCTCATCACGGACAGGACCTGACTTCAAGCCATTGCCGACACTTGCGAGCCCCGGGTCAATCAGCTTCGGCTCGATCAGGAACAGCCGAACCGATCGGCGCGTGCTGCTGGACTGATAACGAAACAAGGCGCCCAGGAACGGAATGTCCCCCAACAGCGGGACCTTGCGCAGGCTCTCGCTCGACTCGTCGCGGTGGATGCCACCAATCATCAGGCTCTGCCCCAGGTCGACCCGGGCCAGCGTGTCGATGACCGTGCGACTGATGGTGGGTATACCATCGGGCCCTGTACTGTTGGGTTTCTGGCTGCCGTCCTCGATATGCAGGCTCAGGCTGATTTCCGGCCGGTCCGCACTGCGGATCAGACGTGGGGTCATCTTCAACAGGGTGCCGTAGGTGATCGCCTTGAGCTCGGCGACGCGTTCACCCAGCACCCGCACATAATAGGTTTCGCTGTGGTCTATCACCGCCAGGGTGTTTTCCTGGGTCAGCAAGGTCGGCCGCGACACCACCTGGGCGCGCCCCTCGCCCTGCATCAACGTGACCTTGGCCAGCAGCCGGTCCACGCCCCGGCTGTCGACCAGGCTGCCAGCAAGCGTGCCCTGCGCCTGGCCTGCGCTGGTGCGAATGTCGATCAACTGGTGCTTGCCGGTACCTATGCCAACCTGCCACTCCACCCCCAGCTCCGCCAGGTGCTCGGCGTTGATGTCGAGGATCGTCAGCCCCACCTCGATGCGCGCCGCCGGACGGTCCAGCGCCGCCACCAAACGCCGGTACATGGGCATGCGGTCTGGGTGGTCACGCACGATGATGGCATTGAGCGACGCTTCGGCCTGGACAACGGCTTGACTGGAGCGAACGGGCGCCCCCTGTGCCACAGCCTGACCTTCGACCGCGCGTACATCGGCGTTCGTCAGTACCCGAGAGAGGAGCGTGGCCACCCCGGGTACCGCCACCTTCTGGTCGCGATAATCGATTTCACGGTCTTCGGCTACCGCATGCCTGAGCGCGATCACCTCGACGCTCAGGCTGCCACCGCGTTCGTCCTGCAACACCGCCTGCTGCTCCAGGGCCTTGGCGGTCTGCTCGACGCGGTCAAGGTAACGCGGCGGGCCCGAGACATACACCAACTGCCCCCCCGCCGCGGCGCGCCAGGCGAAGCGCGACGTCCAGCCGCCAGCCTCCTGCAGGGCGGCGCGCAATTGTGGCTCGCGCACTTTGTCCAGGTGAACAAGGCGGGTCTGTAGTTCGCTGGACTTGCCGACATGCAGCACTGCGCCGTCGTAGTACCAGGCCAGGTTGAACAGTACGGCGACCTGCTCCAGAAACGCCTCCGGGTCCGGCTGCTCGAACGTGGCGCTCACCTGGTCCCTGACCTTGTCGCTGACCACCACCGCCCCCTGGTAGTTGGCGGCGAAGTTGCCCAGCAGGTCACGCAGGCTCTCGCCCTGGGCAACGTAGTGGAAAGGCTCCTGGGGCCAATCCAGTGACTCGCCCTGGGCCGCAAGGCTGGCCAACAGCGCCGTCAAACCGGCGGCAAGCGACCTCAAGGCAGCCATACGCGAGCTCCCCGGTGGGTCGCAGGCACTGGATCGGCATGTTGCTCGCACAGGAGAGCGAGCAGGTCGACCTGAGCACCCAGCACGTGATCCACGATGTCGAGATCGCCCTGGGCCAGGTCTACCTGCGCTTCAAGCAGCGGCTCTCCCGCAGGTGTCAGCGCCAGTCGCTGCGGACAGTGCTGCGCCCACACTGTCAGCATGCTCATCAAGCGGCGCAAGGCTTGCGGGTCGAGGCTGGCGCCATGGCCCGCCAGTGACGACAGCGAGCTGCGAACAACCAGTTGCGTGCCTTGCGGCTCGAGCGAAAGGGCACGTCCCTCGATGCACAACTGGTAGCCACCGCGCTCATTGGCCAACCAGGGAGGCATGCCCAACCGTCGGGCCATTTGCTGCAAAAGTGTGTTCATACGGGCATCGTCCATGCAACGGAGGGAACAGAAGAGTTTGTCAGCCACGGCGAGCATCGCTGGGGGTGCGGCCGAACCGTCGGCGGTAGCTCTGGCTGAAATACGACTGGCTGGAAAAGCCGCTTTCCATGGCGATGTCGACAATGCTCATGCGCGTGTTAAGCAGCAGATGGTGCGCATGGACGATCCTGCGCTCGGTGATCCAGGCCCGGGGCGAGCAGTTGTAGAAGGTGTTGAACAAACTCTTGAACGCCGTCAGGCCCAAGCCGAAGGCCTGGGCGTACTGGTCCAGGCGCCAATCGCGCAGATAGTGCTGTTCCATGAATGCGTGCAGGCGATCGACATGGCGATTGCCCTGTTGCCGCAGTGCCGCCAGCAAGGTCCGCCCCTGCGCTCCGAAAATGAGCAGCAGCAACAGCTCCTCCAGGCGCAGCATCGCCAGCATCGACGAGGTACCTTCGCCCCCGAGCGCCGCCAGGCGGGTCACGCATTCCTGCGCCATCGTGCAGGGTCGCAGCCGGAGGGTACCCACACCTGGCTCGTCACGGCGTTCGAGGTGGGCAAGGTCATTGCCATGACGTTTCACGAACGCCTGCACGAAATTCACATCCAGCGGCAGCCAGAGCACTTCGCATGCCTGCCATTGGCTCGCCACCAGATAGGTGCCGCGCTTGACGAACAGCAGCTCGCCTGCCTGTAGGTGAATGATGTCGTCCTTTTCGCGAAGCGTCAGCTCCCCCACCATCACCGCGTAGAAGCCTTCCTGCCCCTGGGACGCGAACCCCGCCCCGACAACATCCAACTGCCGACCTTGCACACACCAGCCCTCAACTGGAGAAATCCCTTCCACGCGAGGCCATACTTCCCGTAGGACCCTTTACGCACCATCGAGCAGCAGATCGTGCAAGATTCGAATGACCTTGCAGCCCTTGCCCCCCGCGATGCAGCCAGGACCACAGACTACGGCGCCTTCCCACGAATAAACGCAGGGATTGTCCTTGCCGAGAGGGAGGCTATTCGCCATCACTTGTAGGAAATTTATCGACTCTGTAAGGCAATGCGAAGCAAGCCTTCGCCGAACCGCAGGAAGCCCAGCAGTTAAAAAATGGCGACTACACCCAGTATCTTGCAGGGTATGCACTGACTACCGTGGCAAGCCCTTTGATCGAGAGCTCGCCATGTCAGGCACGAACTATGACTATGCATTGACCCAGCTGTACGCTGCCCTGAAGCTGGAGCCCCCAACGACCTTCGAGCCGGTGATCAGCCTGCGGGCAGGGCCTTATGTGTGCAACGTCACCGAGCACCCGGCGGACCACTTGCTGATGTTCATCGAACTTCCCGCAATCGACAACATACGCTGGGGCGAACAAAACCTGTTCTGCCAGGACACCTGCAAGCCTGTGATCGGTGTCGATCCGCTCACCGACATGCAAATACTGTGGAATCGCCAGCCCCTGGCGCAGCTGGACCGCGCCATGGTGCATCACCAGCTGGAGCAACTGGTGCAGGCCGCCCACGATCTGGTGGGTGACGAAACAGCCTGAACGCCGCTCAGTGCTGCCCCCAGACCTGCGCCTCGCTCCAACCCAGCGCGGCAAAATCCTCGGATCGCAGTGAGGCCTCCTCTTCACAGAAGAATTCGTCCAACTGCGGTGGCCTGATCGCCGTATCGCTGAGCATTGCGTGCACCTGGCCGCGATGGTGGATCTGGTGCTCGAACAGGTGTGACAGCAAGCGCAAACGTTGCTCCTGTTGCACCCGGTCCGGTCGCACGATGCTCACATAGCGCCGCAACTGGTCGTCGCGCAATTGCCGGCAATAGGTGATCAGGCGCTGGTCGGCCTGGGCCTGCTGGGCCTGCAGGTCGGTGCAGGTGGCAAAGGGCTGCTCGGGTTGGAAGAAGCGCTCGCCGTCCGGATCCGGCATTTGGCCGCGTTGCTCGCACTCCAGTGCATCCAGATAGAACCAGTCCACCGTCAACAGGTGGTTGAGGGTGGCCTTGATCGACGGGAAGAAACTGCAGCGCGGGGCGACGAACTCGTCCTGGGTCAATTGCAGACAAGCCTTGTACAGGCGGTGGTTGGCCCAGCCATTGTTGTAGGCCTGGGTCAGCAGATGATGCGACAGCGGCTCCATGGTCGGCTCCTTCAGGCGAAGCGTTGCAGTTGCATCTCCCGTAGCCGGCTCAGGGTCCGTTGGTACGGGAACGCCAGATACCCTTGAGTGTAGAGCGCTTCCAGCGGGACCTCGGCCTCCAGGTACAACAACACCCGACGGTCGTAGCATTCGTCCACCAGGGCGATGAAGCGCCGAACGCTGTCATCCTTCGGCGCCAGTGTCGGCAACTGGCGGTCCCCGGCCTCGACGCGGGTGGCCCCATCCTCGGTACCGCGGGCAATTCGCCCGGCCTGCTGGACCCCGCCCAGGGCCGGAATGCCACTGACCAGGATCGCCGGAAAGCGGTCGCACAAGGCCATGAAGTCCATGGCTGCCAGAGGCTGCTCGCACAAAGCGCTGAAGTGGCACCAGAGGGCCTGCGTGCTTCGGCGCAGCACGCCGATCTGCCGGGAGCCAAGCTGCAGCGGCTTGTCGTTGCCTGGGTCGTCCGGGCTCAACTGGCCGAACACCGCCTCGAGCGCGCTCGACCGCCCCGGCTGGCCGACCCAGTAGCGCTGCTGTTGCAGGCCGGGGTGCAAGCGGTGATCCTGCTCCCCCGCCACCGCCAGCACCCGCATGTGCCGCTCGATGGCGGCGATGGCCGGCAGGAACCGCTCGCGGTTGAAGCCATCGCGGTACAACTGGCCGGGCGGCTGGTTGGAGGTGGCGACGATCACCACACCGTGATCGAACAACACCTGGAACAGACGGCCAAGGATAATCGCATCGCCGATATCGCTGACGAACAGTTCGTCGAAACACAACACCCGTATCTCCTCGGCCAACGCCCGGGCCAGGGCCGCGAGCGGGTCGGCGGTGCCATTGAGCTGGAACAGGCGCTGATGAACCCATGCCATGAAATGGTGGAAATGCTGACGCCGGGCCGGCAATTGCAGGCTGCGATGGAACAGGTCCATCAACCAGGTCTTGCCACGGCCGACCGGGCCCCAAAGGTACAGGCCTTGCGTCGGCTGGCCCTGACGCAAGGCGTCGAAGCAGTCCTGCAACGCAGCCACAGCCGCTGCCTGGGCGGGATCGGCGACGTAGCCACGCTCGGCCAGCGCCTTGTGATAAAGGGATTCAGGGGTCATGCCGCGCATGGTACGCCATCGAGGGGCAAGCCCGCTGCCACAACCTTGCTCCAGGCGAGGACGATCAGCCCTCTGTCAGCCCCACCCTCAGCAAGGCGCCATCCTTGGCATCGGTCAGCACGTACAGATAGCCATCCGGCCCTACCCGAACATCGCGAATCCTCGCCTTCAGGTCACCCAACAGTCTTTCTTCATGCACGACCTTGTCGCCATCGAGCTTCAGCCGGATCAACTCCTGTGTCGCCAGCGCTCCGATGAACAGGCTGTGGTCCCAGGCCTTGAACGTAGGGCTGTCGTAGAACGCCATGCCGCTGATGCCCGGCGACTTTTCCCACACATGATGCGGGTCGGCCATGCCAGCGACATGCTTGCCCTTGGCTTCGGGAATCGGCAGCAACGAATAATTGATGCCGTGGGTAGCGATCGGCCAGCCATAGTTCGTGCCCGCCTTGGGGATGTTGATCTCGTCGCCGCCACGCGGGCCATGCTCGTGGGTCCAGAGCTTGCCGGTCCAGGGATTCAGCGCCGCGCCCTGCTGGTTGCGGTGGCCGAACGACCAGATCTCCGGGCGTACGTTGTCGCGCCCGACGAAAGGGTTGTCCTTGGGCACCTCGCCGTCGGACAGGATGCGCACGACCTTGCCCTGTAGCTTGTCCAGGTCCTGCGACGTGGCGCGCTGGTTGTTCTCGCCCAGGGCGATGAACAGGTAGCCGTCACGGTCGAACACCAGCCGCGAGCCGAAATGGTTGCCTTCGGACAGCTTGGGCTGCTGGCGGAAGATCACCGTGAAGTTCTCCAGGCGCGACCGGTCCTGGGTCAGCTGGCCACGGCCGACGGCGGTACCCGCCTTGCCATCGTTGCCCTCCTCGGCATAGGACAGGTAAACGGTTCGATCCTTGGCGAACTCAGGCGAGAGCACCACATCGAGCAGGCCACCCTGGCCCTCGGCCCAGACCTTGGGCACGCCGGACAGCGGCGGCCCGACCTTGCCTTCAGCGTTGACGATGCGCAGGTTGCCGGGGCGTTCGGTGACCAGCATGTCCTTGCCGCCGGGCAGGAAGGCCAGCGCCCAGGGATTGCGCAAGCCGTCAGCGACAGTACTGACGGTCAGTCGGCCCTCCTCGCTGGGGTACTGCTGTTCTGCGGCGGCCTGCGCCAGCAGGGGGAACAGGCTGGCGGCGGCCAGGGTGGTCAACCAGATGCGTGGCGTCATGCTCGCTTCCTTCGCAAGGGCTCACGGCACGCGCGGTGAATCGCGTGGTGGGCGGGTGGGTTCCAGGTTCGGGGTCTGCTGTTCGCGGCGCAGGTTTTCGCCGTTGCCGATGCCGCGATTATCGAGTGTGGGAGGTCGCGGGTTGGGTTGCGTGGACGGGCCGCGCACAGGCGGCATTGCCGGCACGCTGCCCTGACGGCTGTTGGGATTGGCGCGCATGATCGGGCTGTTGTACGGGTTGTTGCTGTCGTTGGCGGCAATCAGCGGCGACGCCAAGGGAGCGGCCTGGAGTGGCAAGGCCAGCAACAGGCCGAGGCCCAGGATTGGCAGTGTGGGATTCATGCTTCACCTCCGGTACGAAAAGGCGCGCTCGAAGGTTGGATAGCCTACGGCGCGCAGGGTTCGACGCAAAAGGATGAATTTGGGTCCTGATGTTTCAGTATGCGCCCCCTGGGGCTGCCATGCAGCCCAATCGCCGGCAAGTCGGCTCCCACACCGTGCGCACCAGCCTTGAGCCATGCGCCTTCCTGTGGTAGTCGGCGTGCCGGCAATTGCCGCAGCGCGGCCCTGGCGTTACCCGGCTCTATCAACCTTGTGCCGCGCCGCATACAGGCACAGCATCTCCATCGCCAGGGTCGCGCCGGCCAGCGCGGTGATATCGGCATGGTCATAGGCCGGCGCCACCTCCACCAGGTCCATCCCCACCAGGTTGATCCCGCGCAACCCGCCGAGGATCTCCAGCGCCTGCACCGTGCTCAGGCCGCCGCATACCGGCGTGCCGGTGCCGGGGGCGAAGGCCGGGTCCAGGCAGTCGATATCGAAGGTCAGGTACACCGGCCGGTCGCCCACCCGCTGGCGGATGGCAGCAACGATCGCCTCGGTGCCCTGGCGATGCACCTGGCGGGCGTCGAGAATGGCGAAGCCCTGGCTGTCGTCGTTGGTGGTGCGCAGGCCGATCTGCACCGAGCGCGCCGGGTCCACCAGCCCTTCCCGCGCCGCGTGCCAGAACATCGTGCCATGGTCGATGCGCTGGCCCTCCTCGTCCGGCCAGGTGTCGCTGTGCGCGTCGAAGTGCACCAGCGCCAGCGGGCCATGCCGACGGGCATGGGCCTTGAGCAGCGGATAGCTGATGAAATGGTCTCCGCCCAAGGTGAGCATGGCGCAGCCGGCCTCGAGAATGTGCTCGGCATGCGCCTCGATGCTCTGCGGCACCGACCGCGGCGTACCGCTATCGAACGCACAGTCGCCGTAGTCGATCACCGCCAGGTGGTCGAACGGATCGAACGCCCATGGCCAGTGCCGGGCCCAGGCCTGTTGCACCGAGGCGGCGCGGATCGCACGCGGACCGAAGCGCGCGCCGGGCCGATTGCTGGTCGCGGTGTCGAACGGCACGCCGCTGACCACCACGTCGACACCCCGCAAATCGCGGCTGTAGCGACGCCGGGAGAAACTGGTGATGCCGGCGTAGGTGCTCTCGGCGGCAGTGCCGTAGAGGCTGTCACGGGTGATGGCCTGGTCGTTGTCTTGGGCGAGGTCCACGGTATATCTCCTGTTGTTGTCATTCACTGCCGGCTGCGGAAGGCGGTCCACAGGCGGTTGCGCTGGCGCAGGTCGGCCAGCGCCATGCTGCGGTCGGCGAACAGGCGCTGGCGCACCGCGGCCGGGGGATAGATGTCCGGGTCGTCGCGGATCGCCTCGTCCACCAGCGGCGTGGCGGCCTGGTTGGCGTTGGCGAAGAACAGCGTGTTGGTCAGCGCCGCCACTGAGTCGGGGCGCAGCATGAAGGTGATGAAGGCGCGTGCAGCCTCAGGATGCGGTGCGTCCTTGGGGATTACCAGGTTGTCCTGCCACACCAGTGTGCCCTCACGGGGGATGCGGTAGATCAGCTCGAATGGCTTGCCGGCGCGGCGCGCCTGGTCGGCGGCCATGGCGGCGTCGCCGTTGTAGGTGAGCGCCAGGCACACACTGCCATTGGCCAGGTCATTGATCTGGCGGCCGTTGGCCACGTAGCTGATCGACGGCTGCAGTTGCTGCAACAGCGCCTGGGCTGCGTCCAGGTCGGCCTTGTCCTGGCTGTAAGGGTCCTTGCCCAGGTAGTTGAGGGTCACGCCGATCACTTCCTGTGGCGAGTCCGGCATGGCGATGCCGCAGTCCTTCAGGCGGCTGGCGTACTCAGGCTTGAACAGCAGGTCGAGGCTGTCCAGGGGCACATCGCCCAGGCGCTGGCGCACGGCCTCGACATTCACCCCCAGCCCCAGCGTGCCCCAGGTGTAAGGCACGGCATGGCGGTTGCCGGGGTCGGCCTCGGCCAGCTTGGCCAGCAGGTCCGGGTCGAGGTTGGCATAGCCGGGCATCGCCTGCGCCTCCAGCGGCTGCAGGGCGCCGGCCTTGAGGGCTCGGGCCAACACCGTGGCCGACGGCACCACCACGTCGTAGCCGCTGCCACCGGTGAGCAGCTTGGTCTCCAGCACCTCGGTGGTGTCGAAGGTGTCGTAGCGGACCTTGTAGCCGGTCTCCTTCTCGAAACGCTCCAGGGTCTGCGGGGCGACATAGTCGGCCCAGCTGTACAGGTTGACGACCTTCTCTTCGGCCTGCAGCGGCAGGGCGATCAGCAATGAAAGCAGGCACAACGTCGAACGCATGGCGGACACCTCGGCATAGGGGTGGATGCCGCCAGCATGCCTGTCGGGTTACATTGCAAAAATGGCAACTTTACGAAGCTGACATTCACCAGGAGCAATGTGATGCTCGGACAATTGCACGACCCGGACCTGCACCTGCTGCGGCTGTTCGTCACTGTAGTCGAGGCCGGCGGCTTCAGCGCCGCCCAGGGTGTGCTGGGGCTCAGCCAGCCCAGCATCAGCCAGCAGATGGCGAAACTGGAGACCCGCCTGGGTTATCGCCTGTGCAGCCGGGGCAAGGGCGGCTTCCGGCTGACCGAGAAAGGCGAGTTGCTGTTGCAGGCCACCCGCGGCCTGCTGCTGCAGATCGAGCAGTTCCGCCAGCAGGCCAATGGCGTGGCCGGGCGCTTGCTGGGCAGCGTGCGCATCGGCCTGGCCGAGAACCAGGACCGTGACGTCAGCCTGCGCCTGGCCCAGGCCATCGCGCGGTTTCGCCAGCGTGACGAGAGCGTGCGCCTGGAACTGACCAGCGCGCCACCGGCCGAACTCGAACGCTTGCTGCTGGAGCAGCGCCTGGACTGCGCCATCAGCTACTTCTCCGGCAACCAGGCGGCGTTCGACTACCTGCCGCTGTTCGAGGAGCGCCAGAGGCTTTACTGCGGCAAGGGGCACGTCTTGTTCACCCAGGCCCAGGTAACCCGCGAGCAGTTGCTCGAGGCCGACCAAGTGAGCCACCCCTATCGTTTTCTCAAACAGGGCGAGCCCTTCCAGAGCCGCCACAGCATGGCGGTGGCAGAGCAGATCGACAGCGCCTTGACGTTCATCCTTTCAGGACGACACATCGGCTTTCTGCCGTGCCACTGTGCCGCGCCCTGGGAAGCCCAAGGCCTGTTGCGAGCGTTGGATACCGCGCTGGATTTCGTGGTGCCGTTCACCCTGGCCAGGCATCGCGGGCAAACACCCGGCGAGGCGCAGCAAGCCTTCATGGAAGACCTGCGCATGACATTCAGCTCGCGCTAGGCCCGGAACGTCGGCAGGCCCCGCTTTCATCACCACCGCGCATTTGCGACACTGCCGACTCGCCCGCGCCACGAGGCCTTGATCACCATGTATGCCCGCGTCTGCCTGATCCTGCTGCTGACCCTTGGCCTGAATGCCTGCGCCCTGTTCCAGGGTCGCGACCCGCTGAACATCAGCGTGATCGGCATCGACCCCCTGCCCGGCCAGGACCTGGAGCTGCGCATGGCCGTGAAGATCCGCGTGCAGAACCCCAACGAAACCCCGGTGGATTTCAACGGCATCGCCCTCAACCTGGAGGTCAACGACCAGCCCCTGGCGGCCGGGGTGAGCGACCAGCGCGGGCATATCGGCCGCTACGACGAAGCGGTGCTGGTGGTGCCGGTGAGCGTCACCGCCTTCGCCTTCCTGCGCCAGGCCTACGGCCTGAGCCGGGTGGACTCGCTGCAGGGCCTGCCCTATGTATTGCGCGGCAAGCTGGCGGGAGGGCCGCTGGGTACCGTGCGCTTTACCGACAAAGGCAAGCTCGACCTGCCAACGACCGCAGGCCCTGCCTGGTAATCAGCTTTACCGGCAGGCTGGCAGATCACTCACCTGCGCCGGATGAACCGACGAAACGTACTCCGGGCCGCGGACGCTCGTCCACGCTGAGCTCGAACACATCCGGCCGCGCATAGTGGCCGACCACGTCGAAGTCGTAGCGTGCACGCACCAGTTCATCGGTATCGACCTCGGCGCAAAGCAGGCCACGCTCGCCCACCAGCGGCCCGGCCAGCACCTCCCCAAGTGGGCCGACGATCACGCTGCCGCCGTTGATCAATGGCCGTTCGGCCGGCCAGTTGGCCACCTCCAGGCCCAGTGCGGCGGGCGAATCCTGCACCTGGCAGGCGCTGATGACAAAGCAGCGCCCCTCGGCGGCGATATGGCGCATGCTCACCTGCCAAAGCTCGCGCTCGTCCACTGTCGGCGCGCACCACAGTTGCACACCCTTGGCGTACATCGCAGTGCGCAGCAGCGGCATGTAGTTCTCCCAGCACACTGCCGCGCCGATGCGCCCGGCACGGCTTTCGATTACCGGCAGTGTGGAGCCGTCGCCCTTGCCCCAGATCAGCCGCTCGGTACCGGTGGGCATCAGCTTGCGGTGCTTGGCCACCAGGCCGGTGTGCGGCTCGAAGAACAGCACCGTGCAATACAGGGTATTGCCGCTGCGCTCGATCACGCCGATCACCAGGCTCGCTCCGGTACGCGCCGACAAGCCGGCCAAGGTGTCGGTCTCGGGCCCCGGTACATCAATGGCATTGGCGAAATAGCGGGCGAAGGCTTCACGCCCCTCGGGCAGGCGATAGCCGAGCTGGGTGCCGAACCCTTCGCCTTTCGGGTAGCCACCGAGCAAGGCCTCGGGCATCACCACCAGGCTGGCGCCGGCATCATGGATAGCCTGCTCGTAGTCGAGGATCTGCGCCAGGGTGGCGGCCTTGCCGCCAGGCAGGGAACCGATCTGCAGGGCGGCGACGATGGACTTGGGCATCGAGGGAACTCCAGTCAGGAAGGTCTGTTGGATTCTCCAGCGCAGGCGTTCGGGGTGTTCGCCTGGCTCAGCGGTTGGCGCTGGCGGCGGCCATCATCTTGTTCACTTCGCTGCGCACCAGTTGGTTGAACTCCGGCGGCGACATGACGTCGAGTTCGGCACGTACCCATTCCGCCCATTTGCCCTTGCGCCGCGGCTTCTCTGCGATCAGTCGCGCCGCCTCGCCCTTGGCCTTGCCCAGGTTGTTCTGCCAGTAGTCGAACAAGCGGGCCTTTTCTGCCTCGATCTGCGCCCGTTCCTGGAAGCTCATGTTGGCCAGATTGAAACTCATCGGGTATTACCTGCCGCTGGAAAATGGGCGCTATCTTACACTGCGTCGACGCGCCACCGGTACGCCACTGCAACTTTCCCGTCACCGTGGCATCCACTGTTCAACGCCCAACCCTTCACGAGGATGTGTACATGGCCAGGAAAACCGCTGCGCAAGGCAACAACGACCAGATCAAGGATCAGGTGTTCAGCGAACTGCAGGCATTGATCGAGGAATCCGAGAAGCTGCTCAGCGACAGCGCGTCGCTGGTCGGCGAGGAAGCCGAAGGCATGCGCGCGCAACTGGGGCTCAAGTTGCGCCAGGCGCGCGATGCCACCAGCCGCCTGGGCCAGAAGGCGCAGCCGGTGGTCGAGGCGACACAGGAGTATATCGGAGGTCACCCCTGGCAGACCGTGGCGATTTCCGCAGGCTTCGGCCTGGTGGTCGGGTTGCTGCTCGGTCGCCGGCAATAACTCAGGCGGCTTGCGCCTGGGGAATACCGCTGTGGAAACGCAGTTCCTGGTCGGGCGAGGTGATCAGCCCGACCTCCGCTTCGCGCACCTGCTCCACAACCCTGGCAATGTCCGCTTCGTCGCCATACTGGTGAGCCAGCTTCAGATAACCTTGATAGTGTCGCGCCTCGCTCTTGAGCAGGCCGTGATAGAAGGTGCCCAACTCCTCGTCCAGGTGCGGCACCAGGGCGGCGAAGCGTTCGCAGCTGCGCGCCTCGATGAAAGCCCCCACTACCAGGGTGTCCACCAGCTTCACCGGTTCATGCGCCCGCACCAGCCGCCGCAGCCCAGAGGCATAGCGCCCTGCCGACACCGGCCGTAGCGGCACGCCGCGGCGCTTCATCAGACGCAGCACTTGCTCGTGGTGCACCAGTTCCTCGCGGGCCAGGCGCGACATCATGTTGATCAGGTCGAGATGGGTGTTGTACTTGGCGATCAGGCTCAGCGCCGTGCTGGCGGCCTTGAACTCGCAATTCTTGTGATCGATCAGCAGGGTTTCCTGGTCGGCCAGTGCCGCCTCGATCCAGGCGTCAGGGGTGCGGCAACCCAGGAAGGCATCGATTTCAGGAATCAGGGACATGGTACTCACAATCACACGGGACATCGGCGGGACCGGCGATTATACCGGCGGCGGTGGCGAGCGCCAGTGACTATGCTTGATGCAGATCAACCGGCAACAGCCGCCGCGCCGTCTATAGTCAAGCATTGGTCGCCATCCGCGAAAGGAGTTCACGTCCATGCAAGCCGTGCGCAGCATCCTCGTCGTCCTCGACCCCGAGCACGCCCATAGCCGGGCCCTGACCCGGGCCAAACTGATTGCCGGGGTGACCGGTGCGCGCCTGCACCTGCTGATGTGCGACAAGAAGCAGGACCACAGCGCGCTGTTGAGCCTGCTAAGCAGCCAGTTGCATGATGATGGCTACGACAATGTCACCCATGAACAGAAGTGGAAGGACAGCCTGCACCAGTCGATCATCCATGTGCAGCAAGCGGAAGGCTGTGAACTGGTGATCAAGGAGCACCGCCCGGAAAACCCCTTGCGCAAGGCATTGCTGACCCCCAGTGACTGGAAGCTGCTGCGCGCGTGCCCCTGCGCGGTGCTGATGGTCAAGAGCGAACGCCCCTGGACCGGCGGCGTGATCCTGGCGGCGGTGGATGTGGGCAACCAGGACGAGGCCCATCGTCTGTTGCACGCCAGCATCATTGATCACGGCTATGACATCGCCAGCCTGGCCAAAGGCCAACTGCACGTGATCAGCGCCCATCCATCGCCGATGCTGTCGGCTTCCGACCCGGTCTATCAGCTCACGGAGACCATCGAGAAACGCTATCGCGAGGCGTGCACGGCGTTCCAGGCGGAATTCGATATTACCGATGACAGGCTGCATATCGCCGAAGGACCGGCCGACGTACTGATTCCCTATACCGAGAAGAAACTTGACGCTGTGGTGACCATCCTCGGCACCGTGGCCCGCACCGGCATCTCCGGGGCGCTGATCGGCAACACGGCGGAAGTGGTCCTGGATGCGCTGGAAGGCGATGTGCTGGTACTCAAGAGCGAAGAGGCCACGGCACACCTGGCTGAGCTGGCACGTGGCTGAACCAGCGCCCCAAACAGGTGCAATAGATCTAGTGTGGTGTTTCACAAATAACGACCATAACTCGCGGCGCTTTTTGCGCTCATGCAGCGTTGTCGCTCCTCGCCGTAGCTGGGCTACGACTCGTCGCGACGCCTTGCCTGAGCGCAAAAGTCGCTCGCGATTTATTGGTCGTATTTGCAAAACACCACACTAGAATAGGCCGCCTCTCCAGCCACAGAAGCAGCACCATGGACATCGATCAGGCCCGTACCTTCCTGGAAATCGTCCGCTGCGGCAGTCTGGTCGCCGCGGCTGAACGGCTGTTCGTCTCGCAGACGGCAATCAGCGCCCGTGTGCAGCGCCTGGAGCAGCAACTGGGCTGCCAGCTGTTGGTGCGCAGCCGCAACGGCGCCAGCCTGACCGCTGACGGCGAGGCCTTCGTCAGCTATGCCAACCAGCTGGTGCAGACCTGGGAGGCGGCGCGCCGTGACCTGCCGCTGCCCCAGGGCTGCCAGCTGGTGCTGCATGTGGGCGCCGAAGTGAGCCTGGGCAATCCGATGCTGCTCGACTGGGTCAGCGCCTTGCACCAGGGCCTGCCCAGCCATGCCATCCGCAGCGAGGTCAGCGATGGCGAAGCACTGCTGCGCAAGGTGGAGATGGGCTTGCTCGACGCCGCGCTGGTCTACCAACCGACCTATGGTCCTGGCCTGCAAATCGAGCAATTGATGGAAGAGAAGCTGATCCGTGTGCGCCGGGTCGATGCGCCCGATCCGTACATCTACATCGACTGGGGCGAAGCTTTCCGCCGCCAGCACGACGCCGCCCTGCCCGAGCTGTCGCGCCCGGCCCTGAGCTTCAACCTCGGGCCCCTGGCCCTGCAGTTCATTCTCGAGCACGGCGGCAGCGGCTATTTCCGCACCCGGGTGGTCCAGGCCTACCTGCAAAGCGGGGTGTTCGAGCGCGTGCCCCAGGCGCCGGAGTTCACCTACCCGACCTTCCTGGTGCATGCCCGCGAGCGCGACAGCGAGGCGTTGCAGCAGGCCTTCAGCGTGTTGCGCCGGCTGGTGGCCGCTGGCGAAAGCGACTGGTCACAGCGCTGGGACCCGGTGATCTGAGCCCTGCGCCGCGGCAGTGAGCAGGTGCCGCTTGAGGCCGGCGATCAGGTCGGTCTGGGTGATCACCCCCACCAGCTTTTCATCGTCGAGCACCGGCAGGCAGTGCAGCCCCTGCTCACTGAGTAACGGCAACAGGCGCTCCAGCGGATGCTGGCTGCCGACGCTGACCACCCGACGGCTCATCACCTGTTCCAAGCGCACCACCTTGCGCCGGAACAGGCCACGCCAGCTGAAACGCCCACGCGCCATGGCCGGGCCGACCAGGTCGCTGAGGCTGACGATCCCCACCAAGCGCCCCTCTTCCAGTACCGGCAGGGTCTTGAGGTGATGGCCGGACAGCAGCTTCCAGGCCTGTTCGAGGGTGGTGCGCGG
The DNA here is from genome assembly GCF_054062095.1 of Pseudomonas sp. TE6288. Classification (NCBI taxonomy): domain Bacteria; kingdom Pseudomonadati; phylum Pseudomonadota; class Gammaproteobacteria; order Pseudomonadales; family Pseudomonadaceae; genus Pseudomonas; species Pseudomonas sp. TE6288. Next base: position 6,178 of record NZ_JBSSEW010000003.1, on the reverse strand, counting down.
CGTTGCCCACTGCACGTCGCGGGACATCACCGAACTGGCGGTGATGCCGCCCAGGCTACGGTGCAGGGCGTGTTGCTCGGTGGCCAGGATGATCCGCTCCAGCTCGTCACGGGTGACATCGACGAACTCGCCGATCTCCTCCAGGGCCTGGTCCAGGTCTGCGGCGCAGATGCCGACTCGATCGCCCGGCAGCGCGTCGTGGGTGTGGTGCAGGTCGCGGCGCGGGGTCGCGCCCTTGGGGTAGCGCACGCCGGTCAGGCGGTTGTAGAGCACGGCCACGCCGACCAGGATCAGCGCATTGAGCAATACCGGCTCGAGCAGGTGGTCACCCATGGCCACCAGCCCCGGGTCGGCCAGCACGGCGCTGGCCGCCACGCCGCCACCGGGCGGGTGCAGGCAGCGCAGCAGGCACATCGCCAGGATGGCGATGCCCAACGCCGCGGCCGCGACCCACAACCCATCGCCGTATGCGTGACGCATGGCCAGGCCCACGGCAGCCGCCAACGCATAACTGCCCAGTACGGGCCAGGGCTGGGCCAACGGGCCCGAGTGCACGGCGAACACCAGCACCGCCGAGGCTGCCAGCGGCCCCAGCAAATGCAGGGCGATCGATGGCCCATAGGCCAGGCTGCACAGGTAACCCGCAAGAAACAGTCCAAGCAGCGCGCCTAGGCCTGCTCGCAACCATTCTCGGGGAGGGATGTTCAGGGGCGCCGGCAGCAGGCGCTGCAGGCGGGATTCGGGACGCGAGGCAGACATCGAGGTGATTTTGATCGTGTTCTTCTGATTGTAAAAAGAAAGCCCAGCGCGACCGGCCTGGGCCCTGTGTTGCGCAATGCAGTGGCGCAAGGGGCTCCTTCCTTGGAGAGATGGAAACCGCAAGGTTTCGTGGCCGGCATTGTGCCGGGCGCGGGTGGCGCTGGGCCAATTCAAAAAACTGCGGCTGTACTGCAATTTTTTTGCAGGCTTGATCCGGTCCCTCGGCAGGAACGGATTGATTCAGCGGACCTTGCGGGGCAGCTCGATACTCACTCGCAACCCGCCCAGTGGGCTTTCCAGCAGCGCAATGCGCCCACCCCAGGCCTCGACGATGTCGCGCACGATGCCTAGCCCCAGGCCATGGCCATCGACCTGCTCGTCCAGCCGCGAGCCGCGCTCGAGCACTTGCAGGCGTTGCGCCTCAGGGATGCCCGGGCCATCGTCATCGACCATCAACTGGTAGCCCTCGGTGGTGGGCGCGATGCCCAGGCGCACCTCGCTGTCGGCCCATTTGCAGGCGTTGTCCAGCAGGTTGCCGAGCAGCTCCAGTAAATCCTCGCGGTCCCAGGGCAGCAACAGGCCGGGCGGCGCGTCGCGTTCGAGCAGCAAGCCTTCACCATGGATCATCCCCAGCGTCGCCAGCAGCCCGGGCAGTTCAGCGTCGCAATCGAACTGCGCGCCAGGCAAGGCATCGCCGGCCAGGCGCGCGCGGTTGAGTTCGCGGGCCAGGCGTTGCTGGATCTGCTCCAGTTGCTCGCGCATTTGCGCGCGCACCTCGGGCAACGCCTGCAGGCGTTCACTGGTAGCCAGGCTGACAAGTACCGCCAGCGGCGTCTTCAAGGCATGGCCGAGGTTGCCCAGGGCATTGCGCGAACGGCGCAGGCTGTCTTCGGTATGGGTCAACAGGTGGTTGATCTGGTCCACCAGCGGTTGCAGTTCGCTGGGCACTTCGGCGTCCAGTTGCGAGCGCTGGCCCTGCTGCAACTGGGCGATCTGCTGGCGCGCCCGCTCCAGCGGGCGCAACGAGCGGGTCACGGTGAGGCGTTGCAGCACCAGTACCAATATCAACGCTACCAGCCCCAGGCCCAGGCCGATCTGTTGCATGCGTCGAAAGCCCTCACGCACCGGTGAGTAGTCCTGGGCCACGCTGATTGAGATGTCCTGGCCGAGCCGCCGGTAGTCCCCGCGATAGGCCAGCAGTTGCTGGCCGTCGGGACCGAGTTCGTGGCCATCGTCCAGGCCGGGCTTGCCAGGCTTGGGCATGTCCATGTCCCATAACGATCGGGAGCGCCAGGTACCCTGGTCGAAATCAATGCGGAAGTAGTAGCCCGAGAACGGCTGCTGGTAGGCTGCCGACAGCCGTCGCTCGTCCAACTGCAGGCCGGACGGGCCACGCACCAGCGCCACCAGCAGGTTTTCGCTTTCCTTGCGCAGGCCAGCTTCCAGGTAACGCTGCAGGCCCGCCTCGAACAGCCACAGGGTCAACTGCGCCAGGGCCAGCCCAACCACTACCAGTACCGCCACCAGGCCCAGGCTCAGGCGCGCCTGGATCGACTTCACGCGGCGCCCCCGGCATACACGTAGCCCTGGCCGCGGCGGGTCTCGATCACGCTGCGCCCCAGTTTGCGCCGCAGGTGGTTGACGTGCACTTCCAGCACATTGGAATCACGCTCGGTTTCCCCGTCGTAAAGGTGCTCGGCCAGGTGGCTCTTGGACAGCACCTGCCCCGGATGCAGCATGAAATAGCGCAACAGGCGGAACTCGGCGGCGGTGAGCTGGACATCGGCACCCTCACGGCTCACGCACTGGCGCGACTCGTCCAGATGCAGGCCGGCCGCTTCCAGTTTCGGCTGGTTGGCCAGCCCCTTGGCCCGGCGCAACAGGGCCTGGATGCGCAGTTGCAGCTCCTCGGGGTGGAAGGGCTTGCTCAGGTAGTCGTCGGCCCCGGCCTTGAGTCCCTCGATACGCTCGGCCCAGGAGCCACGGGCGGTGAGGATCAGCACCGGGGTGGCCAGACCGCTTGCGCGCCATTGCCCCAGTACTTCGAGCCCCGGCAGCCCAGGCAGGCCCAGATCGAGGATGATCAGGTCGTAGGGTTCGCTTTGGCCCTGGTACACCGCATCGCGGCCATCGGCCAGCCAGTCCACGGCATAACCCTGGCGCTGCAGGGTGGCGGTCAGTTCATCGGCCAGGGGGACATTGTCCTCGACAAGCAGCAGGCGCATTCAGTCGTCTTCCTCGTCTTTGAGCAGCGCGCCGGTGCGGGCGTCGAGCTTGATCTCGCGCACCACGCCTGCCGGGGTCAGCAGTTCGACCTCGTACTCGTAGCGCTCGTGCTTCTCTTCCAGTTCCGCCTCCAGCAGCCGTGCCCCGGGGTAACGCCCCAGGGCGGCTTCGAGCAATTGCTCCAGTGGCAGGATGATGCCCTTTTGCCGAAGCTCCAGGGCTTCATCCTGGTCCAGGTCGCGCGCGGCGGCCAGCGAACAGACGGTCAACAGCGCAAAGGCAAGATAGCGCGCCGTTCGCGGTAGATCGCTCATCAGTTGTCCCGAGCGTCCCGCAGCACTTCACCAGTCTTGGCATCAACGTCCACGTCCCATTCGGCGTTCTGCGCATCACGCAGCTCGACCTTGAGCACATAACGGCCATAGGTGTTTTCCAGCTCGGAATCCTTGATGGTGGAGCCGGGGTGCTTGGCCTTGGCGATGTCTGCGATTTTTTGCAACGACTGAACGGTACCTGCCTTTTCCAGGCCGCTGATCTCGTGAGCCGGCACATCGGCCAAGGCAACGCTCGCGCCAAGCATCAGGGCGGCGGTAGTAACAAGGGCAGTCAAAGTTTTCATGAGGTTCTCTCCTGCGAGATGTGCAATTTGTCTACGGGGTTAAGATTAACCACCGGTCCTTAACTCAACCTGAAAACAGCTGGCCGCATGATAGCGCAGCTTGCGACCTTGTCGCGGCCACGTGGGGCGGTGATGGCATCGCCGCCTCGCGATAAAGCCCTATACTGCCCGCCTGCCCTGCCCGAGACCCCGCCATGAGCGCCATCCACATCAAGTACCCCGCCCTGACCTTCAAGGCCGGCCAGCGCGCCTTGCGGCAGATTCGCGAGCGCGGCCTGCTGGCCGCCGATGTCGGCGTGCTGCCGGGCGCCGCCGGTGGCCCCAAGCCCTTGGGAATCCAGGGCCTGGACCTGGCGCTGTTCGGTGAATGGCTGCCGACGGCACCACGGCAACGGGCATTGATCGGCGCCTCGATCGGCTCCTGGCGTTTCGCCAGTGCCTGCCTCGACGACCCGGTGGCCGGCATCCGCCGCCTGGGCGAGCTGTATACCGAGCAGGATTTCGCCAAGGGCGTGACCCCCAGGGAAATCAGCCAGAGCTGCCAACGCATGCTCGACGACCTGCTGCAGGGCCGCGATGGGCAGATCCTCGCCAACCCGCACTATCGCCTGAACATCCTGGTGGTGAAGAGCCACGGCCAACTCGCCCACGACCACCGCGCACGCCTGGGGGTGGGGCTGGGCTCGGTGATCGCCAGCAACCTGCTGGGCCGCTCGCGCCTGGCGCGGCACTTCGAGCGGGTGATCCTGCACGATGAACGTGCCGCGCCGCCGCTGGAGGCGCTCACCGACTTCCCCTCGCGCAGCCTGCCGCTGGACCTGGCCAACCTGCGCCACGCCCTGCTCGCCTCGGGTTCGATCCCGATGGTCATGGAGGGTGTGCGCGACATCCCCGGCGCGGGTGCCGGCACCTACCGCGACGGCGGCTTGCTCGACTACCATCTGGACCTGCCCTACCGGGGCGACGACCTGGTGCTCTACCCGCACTTCACCGACAAGGTGGTGCCCGGCTGGTTCGACAAGGCCCTGCCCTGGCGCAAGGGCAATGCCACACGCCTGCAGAATGTGTTGCTGATGACCCCGTCGCCGCAGTACCTCGCCGCCCTGCCCTACGGCAAGCTGCCGGATCGCAACGACTTCAAGCGTTTCATGGGCGATGCGCCGAGCCGCAAGCGCTACTGGTACAAGGCCATCGCCGAAAGCCGGCGCCTGGGCGACGAACTGCTGGAGCTGATCGCCACCGGGCGGTTGCAGGATCAGTTGCAAGCCTTGTAGCGGGCATGCTGGTAGACTGCGCGCATCGTTGATTCACACAGAGTTATGCCAGCGTGGAAATCTTTAAGGAATTTACCTTCGAATCGGCTCACCGCCTGCCCAACGTCCCGGCCGGGCACAAGTGCGGCCGCCTGCATGGCCATTCGTTCAAGGTCGCCCTGCACCTGACCGGCCCGCTCGATCCGCACACCGGCTGGATCCGCGACTTCTCCGAGATCAAGGCGATCTTCAAGCCGATCTACGAGCAACTGGACCATAACTACCTGAACGATATTCCCGGGCTGGAAAACCCCACCAGCGAAGTGATCGCCAAGTGGATCTGGGATCAGGTCAAGCCGCTGCTGCCGGAACTGTCGAAGGTGCGCATCCACGAGACCTGCACCAGCGGGTGCGAGTACACCGGCGACTGATCGAGCATCTGCATGGGCCCTATCGCTGGCAAGCCAGCTCCCACAGGTCTTGCGCACGTTCTTAAGACAGCGCGGAACCTGTGGGAGCTGGCTTGCCAGCGATGAGGGCAACGCTTATTTCTGATCTGCCGCCAAAGCATCACGCAAGAAGCTCGGGGCGATATAGCGCTGGTAATGCGCCTCGGAAAGCAAAAAGAATTCCCGGTCGATGGCGTCGCGCAGCTGTGGCAGCTCCCAGTCGCGGAACTCCGGCAGCAAGGCCATCCCGTAGGCCTCCAGGTCACGAATCATCCGCGCCCCGCGGGCGATCAGCTGGTAGGCCCAGCAATATTCCGACTGCTGTGCCACATAGCGGATCGAACGCTGTTCGAGCTGCTCACGCAAGCGCGCTTTGTCGAACACTTCCAGCTTGGCCATCATCACCTGCACCAGCAGTTGCTCCAGGCGCAGCCACACGGCGCGCTTCTGCTCGTCGTCGTAGCCGTTCCAGTGGATCACTTCGTGGTGGAAGCGCTTGCAGCCGCGGCACACCAGGTCTCCATACACGGTGGAGCAGAGGCCGACGCAAGGCGTCTTGATGGATTGGTTGGACATGAAAAAACAACGGCTTGGCGGTGGAACACGGCCCCATGTTAGCCCTTTGTCTAACCAGGGTCACCCGTTAAAGTCTTCTTCGCCGCCTTACTTTCGGCTAATTTTTGCCGTAGAATCACTCCGCCTTTTCAAGGCAACCATGTCCGTTGGAAGCTGTTTTCAAAGCGTCACGAGCACAGTTCATCCGGTAGAACGGCGTTGGGCCGGGGCCACGGCGCCCCCGCGCCCCCCCCCCCCCCCAACACACACACCCACTAACACCCGAAAAATATTTAAAAACAGCAACTTATGGATAT